>JAKLDU010000001.1 GCA_022703355.1 Deltaproteobacteria bacterium
CCCGGGGTGGGCAAGACCCACCTGGCCGTGGCCCTGGCAGTGAAGGCCTGCCAGTCGGGCTTAAGCGTGTACTTCACCACCATGGAGGACCTTATCCGGAAGCTCAGGAAAGACCATGAGACGGGCCGCTCCGGCAGGGGGAGAAGCTATTACAAATCCGCCCTGGTGGTCGTGGACGAAGTGGGCTACACGCCCATCGATCGCCAGGAGTGCAATCTCTTCTATCGCTTTGTCGCCAACCGCTATGAGAAGGCCAGCACCATCCTGACCTCCAATAAGGCATTCACCGACTGGTCGGAGCTCTTCCATGATCCTGTTATCGTGACGGCGATTCTGGATCGTCTGCTCCATCATAGCGTCGTGATCAACATCAGGGGCAATAGCTTCCGCCTGAGAGGAAAAATCTCAAAGGATGGGGTCGAGACACATGGTGGTATTGCGTAAGAGTGGTACCCTTTTCACGCCCAGAATTGGTACCCCTTCACACGCCCATTGACACCTTTTCAAAGTATCATCTATTAGCTTGCCAGTATATCTTGTGCTTATAGCAACAAATGTGGCATCCTTGTGAGAAATATTTGAGCATGCTAAAGCTAAATATTCTTTGAATTTCTGCAAAGCAAAAAAAATGATATGAGATAATTATGACGTTCATCTTTAGACTCCTTGTTGTGTTAATAGCGATATCCGCAACGTTTCACTTTATCTATTGGGTACCATTTTCACTTTTTCCTTTTGTCGTGCCCCCCGTAATACAATACATTGTTTCGTTGTTGTGTGCTCTTGTCATTGGTTGGTATATCTGGAAAAGTAGCGATTCCTGGCCATCTGGGTTAATCTCAAGTTCCATATCAGGAGCTGTTCTTATTGGATCAATAGGTTTCTGTGTAGGCTTTTTTGGGCCTATGATATTTACACCTGAGTCGAATCAAGGACCATTATTGGGGATATTAATAACCGGACCAGCAGGCTTTATCCTTGGTGGTATCGGAGGCCTTCTCTATCGGATTATCAAAATTAGAAAAGGGCGATAAAATGATTGTACCATTTGTTATGGTTATCCTAATGAGTTGAGCTCTGCGATAACTTAACAGTTTTGAGTTTACCCTAAAACCGTTGATCTCCTATTGAGATCTGCATTAATGACCTTCTTATCTGATAATCCAGATAGTGGCACGAACTGTTTAATAAACTAGTCTTTTGGAAATTCAACATCTCGTGAGGCTATCTGGATTTTCAGAACTATAGGTATCTTTTGCCTATCATACCCTTATGAAAAGAAAGCCAACGCACATATTTCTCTAAGCCAGTGACGCTCAGGCAGAATTACAGATTTCTGTAATATACGGAAGGTTTCTTGGGGCTTTCAAAATATTGGGTATTCAGAAAATATATAAAACACCTTCCAGCCTTGTTCCAGCTACGCTTCCCGAAGTAAATTGATAACCTGTTCCGCTGTAAAACGCTTCTTGCTCGTCTCTCCCCTCCTGGCTGCTGAACCCCTATCATGAGATGAAACTAATCATAACCTTGGATCAGTTTCTGGGGGCATGCCATGGGCATATGCCCTTTCATCAATGATGATTGAGATCCAAATTCAGATGGACATTCGCATTGCCTCTGTTATCCACATAAAGATCTATGAAGTTTCCATTGTCATTATAATAACCATGATCATAACCACACCTGTCCTCATGATAGCCCACTATATATACAGGAACATAGTGTCCGTGATGATCACGATGATAATGTCTATGTCTTCCATGATGGTAATTCTCTACATACTCTCTCTGATAATAACGATCCCTATGTGGTTTATAGTACTTATGTTGCTTATAATGCCCACGATGTTGTCCCTGATCCTGATGCCCATCACCCCTATGATCTTTTGCCATCAGAGGAAAAGAGAAACCAAGAGAGAGAACTATAAGGAAGATCGTTAACTTCTTCATAAATCAAATCTCCTTCTTATCGTTAGTCACTTTGTAAGCATAGTAATAAATAAACATGGAAGCAATCGCTATCTCTAGTTCGGTCCAGTTATATGATCAAGCTAACGTTGAGTGAATAGATCATTTGAATATCTCAGCAAACAGGACAGGGAATCAGATGATAGATCACTATAAGCACCGCTACTCCCATGGGGTGTATGGTTTCAGAAAAAGATAGAGGCTTTGCAAATGACCTGAAAGGTAAACTCTCGGGAAAGATATCGTTTGTTTCTCTCCTCCATCATCTTGAAAGCAGGGAAAACTTTCGAGTGCGTGCCACCAGCAAAAGTCGGAATTTTCTTGCGGAAAGAACAGGTATCATTCTGATATCATGAGCTTCGGAAATTCAATATGATACATGCCGTCTCTGAGACAAAAACCAACTATTGGACAAATCAATTTAAATCACACATTATGACACAAATTGATTGTAGGAGATGTTCGGATTTCAATTTGTTGCTACAGGCACAAGACATACGGGCAAGCTGATGGAAGAAAATGTGAAAAGGCGGCCACATCCGTAAAGGAAGTACAAGAGCGCCAACCGAATGCAAGATAAAACCATATTTTATACATTGGCACTATTGCTTCCGGCTTGCATTGCGTTACGATTGCGCACCCGAGGTGTAGTCATAGGTGCGTTGGTCTTTTGGGGACTGATAACCATTGCATTCCTGACGCCTTCAGAATCAGTGGGACTGGGTTGGGCAATCATCATATTATGGGTTGCATTAGGTTGGTCTGTCGGTTTTCTATATTGTATTGCAATTGTTGCAATTAAAAATTTTCTTATCAAGATCGTAACGCTGTTCAGGAATTGAGATCCCCAATTATCACGAAAATTATTGAACCCGGACATATGAGAAAGTCCACATTCTAAGATGTTGTCTGGATATCCGGGACTGAAGACATTTTTCGAAGATCACAATAATATCAGGACAACCCTTTCCTTATGCCTTCTAAAGGCCCCGCTACTCCCATGGGATGTATGATTTCAGAAGAAGATAGAGGCTTTGCGAATGACCTGAAAGGTAAACTCTCCGGAAAATATCGTTCGTTTCTCTTCTCCATTTCAAATTTCAATTACCCTTAAGCAATTAGAGGACGATCTTCATCAGGCACGCGGCGCAGTCGAAGGCGAGGCGGAAGCGCTTCCCTCCGTGCTCGATGAACAGGGGCTCCTCGAGCACGGCCTTCGATCCCTCCCGGGGGCAGGCGCCCAGGACCCGGCGCAGGCAGTGCTTGGTGACCATGACCTGTGCGCCCGCGCCCGGGTTCTTGAGCTCGAAGGCCGGTTTGATGGAGGCTGCGCCGTGCTTCCGGTAAAAGGCGGCGGCGGCCCTGTTGCTCACGTTGGCCCGCTCGTCGAGGTCTGCCCCGGGCAAAAGCGCCTGCCCGCCAGGTGCGAGCTGTCGCAGGGCCCGGGGGCGGGCAAGCCTGCGGTTGTCCTCGAGCACGGTGATCAGGTCACGCCGCAGCTGGTTGAGCTCGGAAGCCCGGAAGAAATAGGGCTTCGTGTCCAGCTTCAGGGATGCAAGGGAAAAGATGCTCTCCCCGAGCTTCGAGAGCTGCTTCCTGAGCGAGTCGAGGGCCGTGCCCGGTTTTTGCGCCGGCACCCTGTCCTCTTCGAAAAAGACCTCAGCCGTTACCCCGTCTTCGTCCGTGCCCTGGAGCACGAAGCCCTCCTCCGTCTCGAGGAAGGCAAGATGCAGCCCGATCCTGCGCTCGGCGGTCTGGCCGGAGAGGGTCTTGAGGAACCGGTGGTCGCGGTTGCGGAAAACTTTCGCGCCGGGCTCGAGGCCCTCGGCGGGCTCATGCAGCACCACCCGGCTGCCGCTGGTCTTCACCACCTGCATGCCCCTGAGCTCCCGGCCGGAGGTGAAGAAGCACAGGCCGTCGCCCGGGCTGATATCGTCCGCCCCCCCGTCGAGGGTGAACCAGCCCGGGCCGCAGGCGAGAACGGAGCCGAGCTCCTCGCCCGTGGCCTTGGGGGTGTCCGGGGACCACATCCCGTCGTCTCTCCCGTGGAGGAAGAAGTCCGTGGCGCCGCGGCTGTAGGTTTTGCGCGGGTCCGGGGAGAAGGTAAACACGGTGCTCCCGCTCGAGGCCTGCGCGAGGCCGGGGCGCTCCGCGATGATGCCGTCGAGCAGGGTGCGGTAGAAGGCGGTGACGTTCTTCACGTAGGAGACGTCCTTGAGCCTGCCCTCGATCTTGAAGGCCGTCACGCCCGCGTCGATGAGTCCGGTGAGGCTCGCGCTCCGGTCGAGGTCCTTGAGGCTCAGGAGGTGGCGGTTCTCCTGGAGCACGCGGCCCTGACCGTCCAGGAGGTTCCAGGGAAGCCTGCAGGGCTGACCGCAGGTCCCCCGGTTGGCGCTCCTGCCCCCCAGGGCTGCGCTCAGGTAGCACTGCCCGCTGAAGCACACGCACACGGCGCCGTGCACGAAGGCCTCCAGCTCGATGGAGGTGCCTTCCCTGATGAGGCGTATCTCGGGCAGGGAAAGCCCGCGCTCCAGGATGACCCGGCTGAAGCCGGCCTTTTCGAGGAAGGCCACCCGGGCGGGGTCGGCGTTGTGCATCTGGGTGCTGGCGATGAGGGGCAGGGGAGGGAGGTCGAGCTCCAGCAGGCCCACGTCCTGGACGATGAGGGCGTCGACCCCGGCGTCCCAGGCCTGAGAGGCGATGGCCCGCGCCTCGTCGAGCTCGTCGTCGAAGAGAATGGTGTTCAGGGTGAGGTAGACCTTTGCCCGGTAGCGGTGAGCGTGGCTCGCCAGTGCCTCGATGTCCCCCATGGGGTTGCCCGCGGAGGCCCGGGCGCCGAAGGCGGGGCCCCCGATGTACACGGCGTCGGCGCCGTGGTCTATGGCGGCCATTCCGCACGCGAGGTCCCGTGCCGGGGAGAGGAGCTCCAGCGCTGTCATTCCTGACCTCTAGTATATGCGCACCCCCGTGGCAAGGGCCAATCTCCTCCCGGCTCCGGACCGTGCGTGGCGTTGTCTCTTCCGATCCAGGCCCCCGCGGCAGGGGCCGGTCTCCGCCGGGCCCCGGGGCAGGGCGGCGCGAGGCGGGGGAAAGCGGTTGACTTTCCGTGCCGGGTGGTGTCTTCAATGGGGGGGAAAACGGCCCGGAAACGAAGCGCGGCCGGGAGCGGGGGGTTTGTGTACCAGTCGGCGCACCTCTTCATCAGCATCTGGATAAAGCTTTTCTTCCTGCTGACGCCCTTCTTCGTGCTCACCATGTTCCTGTCGCTCACCCGGGACGCCTCCCCGGCGGAGCGGCGCAAGACAGCCCTGTGGCTCACCTTCGACATCGTGCTCATCAGCTTCGTGCTCTACTTCCTGGGGAACACGATCTTCTCGGTCTTCGGCATCACCCTGGACGCCTTCCGGGTGGGCGCCGGCGCCCTGCTCTTCCTGTCGGCCGTGGACCTGGTGCGGGGGAGCGAGACCGCGGTGCACCAGGACACGGCGGGGAGCATCACGGTGGTGCCCCTGGCCATCCCCATCACGGTGGGCCCGGCCACCACGGGCGCGCTCCTCGTCATGGGCGCCGAGGTGTCCTCGGCCTGGGAGCGGATCATTGGGTGCACGGCCCTTTTAGGCGCGGTGCTCTGCGTGGGCGTCCTGCTCTACCTGTCCACGGCCGTGGAGAGGATCCTCGGCCAGAACGGCCTCAAGGTCCTGAGCAAGCTCACGGGCCTCGTCCTCTCCGCCCTGGCCGCCCAGATCATCTTCACCGGGGTGAAGAACTTCCTGGGCTGAGCAGTGCTGGCTGGGACGATCGTCCGATTGTCAACTAATTGTCAACCAGAATGAAGTTCCGGTTGTCAACCTCGGCGAGTGGGGCGGCGCCTGTTCAAGGCGGTCACAGGCCCCGCTTCCTGAGCGCCGCCTTGAGGGCGGCGAGGTCTTCGCGGGTCAGGGACAGGGAGTCCGACCGGTTCAGGCGGTACATGAGGGAACCCGGGTCGCTGCCGTGCCCCAGGCCCAGGGCGTGCCCGAACTCGTGGGCCAGCAGGCGCACCAGCCTTTCCCGGCTGGTGAAGTGGTAGACGGTGATGGACTCCCGGTCGTTCTTCCGCTCGTAGTGGCCCTCGCTGAACTCGCTGGCGAGCACCGAGCCGGTGCGGTTGTACCTGATCACCTCGAGGTTCAGGCTGGCGGCGATCCCGTTGATGACCACCACGAGCCGGTTGAGGTTGTCCGCCTCGTCCTGCTGCTCCCGGGAGCGGCTGTCGAGCTCGGCCTGCCAGCCGTCGAGCTCCTCCTGCGAGGCGGTGAGCCGCCGGTGGGCCTCTTCGGTCATGCCCCCGCGGTTTGCGGCGGCAATGTCGGCGTTCAGGGCGGCCACCATCCGGTTGTACTCCCTGACGTCGGCCTGGAGCTCGGCATCCTTCTGCCTGAACGCCTCCCGCTCCCGCTCGAACCGGGCCTTCAGGGCGTCGTAGGAGCCCCGGGTGCAGCTGATGTTCCCGCTGATGCCCTTGAGCTTGTCCGCCGCCTCCTGGCGGTAGTCGTAGACGAACCTGACCTCGATGCCGCCTGCGCCCGCCTCCCGGAAGAGCTCGCGGCCCGCGGCCTTCGACCAGAGGTCCGTCGCCGCCCTGACGGCGTCCGCCGCCTCGGCGCGGCTCAGGGCGAAGCGCCCGTCCACTGCTCCCAGGCGGTAGGCGAGGGGGCCCTGCACCTTTGCCGGCTGGGCCCGGTAGAAGCCCGCCAGCAGGGCAGGGAGCACTGCCAGGAGCAGCAGGGCCAGGCTCGAGCGTCTCGTTCTCTCCATGGAAATGTTTTTCGGATTTTTCGCGGCAGGTCTTGAAGGGTGTCCGGTCCGAAAAGACCGTGATCACCCTTTCGATCTCCGCGGGTCTGTTCCCGGTAAGGAAGCCCTCCCGGTACACGCTTCAGAACGCCTCCACCAGGGAGTTTGCTGAAGTTCAGGCCGCGACCGAAGGGGAGAGCGGGCGCAGACTCATCCGGACCTGCCGGTTCCGGGCGCGGCCGCCTTTCGCTTTGCGGTCTGCGGCCCGGGGCTGCCCGCAGCGAGCCGGTACCGCTTTTCCCGGTAGGCGATGACCGGCCAGATGGCCTGGGCCAGGGCATCCCGCACGAGCTCCGGCTCCGCCTCCACGGGCTCCAGCCTGCCCTGCCGGTACCGGTACTGAACGGCGGGCTTCCCGGGGGTGTGGACCACCACCTTGTCCCCGACCATGTAGGCGTGGTTGTTGTGGAACTGCATGATGGCCCGGCCCGGGTAATCCGCCGGGGTCCGGAGCAGGTCCCTGCCCTGCATGGGGTGGCTCGACTCGATCCCCATGAAGGAGAGCAGGGTCGGGGCCAGGTCCATCTGGCTGGCCACCTTGTCGGAGCGGCCCTGCCCGACATCGGCCCCCAGGATCAGGGCGGGGACGTGGAACAGCCCGACGGGCACCAGGCCTTCGCCGCCCACCCGGTCTTCGTGGTCGGCCACCACCAGGAACACCGTTCTGTCCCAGTACGGGGCCTTCCGGGCTTGCCTGAAGAACCTGCCCAGGGCGTAGTCCGCGTACCGTATGGCGTTCTCTGGCGTGTTCCGGGGTGTTCCCCTAAGGTCTATGCGACCGTCGGGAAACTCGAAGGGGGAGTGGTTGGAGACGGTGAACACGAAGGTGAAGAAGGGCTCGTCCCCATGGGCGAGGAGCTCCTTGTGGGTGCGGTTGAAGATGTCCTCGTCGGAGACCCCCCAGGACCCGTGGAAAACCGGCCCGGAGAAGTTCTGCTCGTCCACCACTCGCTCGAAGCCGTTGCCCAGGAGGAAGCCGCGCATGTTGTCGAACCGGCTGTCGCCCCCGTAGATGAACTCCGTGGCATAGCCCTGGTCCTTCAGGAGGCGGGCCAGGGTGAAGAAATTGTGCTGCGACAGGCCGAGCTTCACGACGCTGCGCGCCGGCGTCGGGGGAAAGCCGGTCACCACCGCCTCGATGCCCCTGACCGATCGGGTCCCGGTGGCGTAGAGCGAGCTGAACCACAGGCCCGTGCGCGAAAGCTTCTCGAGCTCGGGGGTCAGGGGGAGGCCGCCCAGGGAGGCGACGTACCTCGCCCCCAGGCTTTCCTCGAGGATGATCACCAGGTTGAGCGGGCGGGCGCGCCTGAACTTCGGGACCTGGCGGTGCAGGGTGGGGGCGCCGGGGTCGGTGAACGCGGAGGGGGGAAGCCCCATCTCCCCGCGCACGCGCCCGATGACCTCGTCCTCGGGCATCCTGCCGTAGAAGCTCACCGACCCCGACTCGTCGCGCATCCGGTACAGGGCCGAGGCGAGGGAGTACGCGGAGCTCAAGCCCAGCTGGTTCACGAGGGCGTCGCCGCAGAAGGCAGCCGTGCTCATGTTCGCGGGGCGGTGGCCGAGGCTGGAGCGGGCGCCCGCAAAAAGCAGGAGCGCGACCAGGGGCAGCAGCGCGAGCCTTCGCCATGAGCTCCAGGGAAGGGAGGCCTCCGTCAGCTTCAGGCTCACCTTCCAAACCCCCCACGCGGTGAGGATGATCAGCCCCGGCCCCAGGAGCACGGCCGGCTTGTACGCGCCCCACAGGGTCCAGAAGATCTCGAAGGGGTGGTCGAGGTACTCGAAGAAGAGCCGGTTCGGACGGCTGTCGAACTGGTCGATGAAGAACGGCGTTGCGGCCTCCATGAAGACGAAGAGGCAGGCGAAGCCCGCGAACCACGCCCCCTGGACCGCGCGCCAGAGCCTGCGGGCCCTGCCGGACGACGGCAGGACAAGGCTTGCGAGGGCGGGGAGGGACGAAACCATCGACAGGAGCAGGACGTCCATGCGGACGCCGTACCCGAGAACCGGCCACAGGCCGGAGACGGCACTCACCCGGTCCCACTTCCAGGCGATCAATCCCAGCCGGGCAAGGCTCAGGAACACGAGCGAGGAGAGGAAGAACGCGAGCACGGGCAAAAGCGGGCCTGCAGCGCGGGTCAGCCGGTTTTGCAGAGTCACGGGCGGTCCCCCTCCGGTGCCCGTTTTCGCCATGGGTGCAGAGGGCTACGGGCCTGCAGGCGGGTGACGTCGGTGTGCCGCCCGTTCCCAACCGGATCCGGCCCCGTGCCCGTGTTCCCATGATGGTGTCTTTCGGGGTGCATGGGCGCAGGGTGACATTTCAACTTGAGCACTGAATGATCGGAACATGATCTTTTGGTCATGTTCGGGGCAAACATGAGCTGAAGGTAATTTGTTTTACCCCGCCCACCTGTGGTAGAAGGGGGCCATGAAGATCCTGCTGGTAGAGGACGACGAGCGCACCGCGGCCTTCATCATCAAGGGCCTCAGGCAGGCGGGCTACGTCGTGGAGCACGCGCCGGACGGCGAGACCGGCCTTTCGCTGGCGCAAACGGAGGAGTTCGCCACCGCCGTGGTGGACATCATGCTTCCCCGCCTCGACGGGCTGAGCATGGTGGAGGGGCTGCGCCGGAACAAGGTGCTGACGCCGGTCATCTTCCTGAGCGCCAAGGGCACGGTGGACGACCGGATCAAGGGGCTCCAGAGCGGCGGGGACGACTACCTCCCCAAGCCCTTCGCCTTCTCCGAGCTGCTTGCGCGCATCCAGGCCCTCATGCGCCGGGCGGCGGCCATCACCGAGCCCACGTCCCTGAGCGTCGCGGACCTCTCCCTCGACATCGTCCGCCGCAAGGTCTGGCGGGCGGGCAGGGAGATCGACCTGCAGGCCAAGGAGTTCGCCCTGCTCGAGTACCTCATGCGCAACAGGGGGCGCGTCGTGTCGAAGATCATGATCATCGAGAACGTCTGGGACTACAGCTTCGACCCGCAGACCAACATCGTGGAGTCCCGCATCTGCAAGCTGCGCGACAAGGTGGACCGCGGGTTCGAGCGCAAGCTCATCCACACGCTGCGGGGCGTCGGCTACAAGGTCGAGTGATGCGCCTCTTCCCCCGGACCGTCACCTTCCGCATCGCCCTCCTGTACGTGGGGCTCTCGTCGGTGGTGGCGGGGCTGGTCTTCGTTCTGGTGTACCTCACCCTTGCCAGGGACCTCATGAGCCGCACGGAAGGGCAGGTCCTCCAGATGGTGAGCGAGCTCAAGTACATCCATGAGACCAGGGGTAAGGAGGGGGCACTTGCCGAGCTGAAGATCCTCGAGGACACCGAGGGCGTCAACCGGATGTTCGCCCGGGTGCTGGCGCCTGACCTCACGGTGGTCGTCACCTCCGAGATGAGCCCCTGGGGAGGGCCCGGGGTCAGCGGCACGCAGTTTCCGGACCTGCCGGAAAACACCCCCCGCTTCGAGACCCTCCAGGTCCCGGGGCGCCATCACCAGGTGCGGCTGGTGTCCCTCATGGGCGGGGACAGAACGGTCTATCAGGTCGGCTACAGCCTCAGGGACGACGACGAGATCCTGGAGGACTTCCGCCAGGTGTTCTCCCAGGCCTTCGTGTTCATGCTGGTGTGCGGCGGCATCGTGGGGTGGTTTCTGACCAGGCGCGCCATGCAGGGCGTGTCCCGCGTGCGGGAGGCGGCCCTGCGCATCGGCACGGGAGACTTCGACAGCAGGGTGCCCCTGGGCAACGAGGGCCGGGAGATCGTCGACCTTGCGGTCACCTTCAACGAGATGATCGAGAAGATACAGGTCCTGATCAAGGACCTGGGGAACGTGACGGACAACATCGCCCACGACCTGCGCAGCCCCGTCACCAGGATGCGCGGCGCGGCCGAAACGACGCTCACCGGGGACCAGGACCTCGCGGATTACCAGGAGATGGCCGGGATGGTGGTGGAAGAGTGCGACCGGCTCGTGTCCATGATCAACACCATGCTGGAGATCGCGGAAACCGATGCGGGGGCCGGGGCGGACTCGTCCTCGGCGGTGGACATCTGCCTGGTCGCCCGGGACGCCTCCGAGCTTTTCGAGGAAGTGGCGCAGGAAAAAGGCCTCCACCTGGGCATCGACTGCCCGGAAACACCCCTCCCGGTGCCCGGCGACCGTTCCAGGCTCCAGCGGGCGGTATCGAACCTCATCGACAATGCCGTGAAGTTCACCCCCGCGGGCGGGCACGTCATGATCAGGGTCACCGGAACGCCCGGGCACGTGGCCATCGCCATCGTCGATGACGGGCCGGGACTGGAAGCCAAAGACCGGGACAGGATCTTCGAGCGGTTCTACCGCGGCGACCGGAGCCGCTCGACCCCGGGCAACGGCCTGGGCCTGAGCCTCGTGAAGGCGGTCGTCAAGGCTCACGCAGGGGAAATCACCGTGCAGAGCGCGCCCGGCATGGGGTGCACGTTCACCATCAGCCTGCCCCGCGAGCGCCCGGTTGGCCGCTGACGGGTCCCGGCATCGCCCTTCTCCCCTTCCTCACCCGCCAGGCCTCCCCCGGCCCGGTTTTTTCCGGCAGCGGCCGCCCGTTGCCGAACTTCCGGCGGGGGGGCGGGCGGTACCCTCGAGGCACAGCCCGCAGCGGTTGTCGCTGCACCACTGGCAGAAATGGCAGTCCGGGCAGGGGTGCTTCTTGGGCCCGTCACCCCCGTCCTGGACGAAGACGAGCCCTGCGACACCCTTCATGCGTATGAATCCCATGCCCCCTTTTCTCATATTCCCGGGGCCGGGACAAAGGGTAAATGCGGGGCCCCCCGTACGCTTGTCCATTGCGCCGAAAGCCTCCCCCGGTATATAAAAGCCGTACGGAGGAGGGCACCATGAAACTGGCGCTTTCGATTGCGTGCGTATTGGCGGCGGTCCTTGCCCTGGCCCCGGACTGCAGCGCCCGGAAATGGGAGGTTTCGCTCATGGCCGGCTATACCATGGGCGGCGGCTTCGACCAGGAAGGGGATGCCGAGGGGGATGACGTCTCCCTGGGCATCAGGGAAAGCCCCAGCTTCGCCGTCGCGGTGGACACCGTCTACGAGAAGGGCACGGAGTTCGAGATCTACTACTCCCGCCAGTCGACCGAGCTGGAGATCGAGGAGGGGGCCTTTTCCGGACAGAACCTGTTCGACCTGGACATCCATACCCTCCAGATCGGCGGCACGGTCATCCTCACCCAGGCGACGGACGTCTTTGGCGAGACCCTCTTCAAACCGAACGCTTTCTGCGAGCCGTATTTCGTGGGCACCGTGGGTGTGGCCCATTTCAGGCCCGGGGATTCCGGGTACGATCCCGAGACGCGCTTCTGCGCGAGCCTGGGGTTCGGCACCAGGCTCCATGTCACGGAGCGTTTCGGGTTCCGCCTGGAGGCCCGGGGCATCGCGGCCTTCTTCAACGGCGGCGGCGCCGTGTTCAGCGGCCCCGAGGGCTTGAAGATCGCCGTCGATTCCGAGGCCGTCGGCCAGGGCGTGGTCAATGCGGGCCTGTATTACGGCTTCTGAGCGGCCCGGGGCGCCGCGAACCCTCCGGAGGGCGGGGGCCCGGCGCATCCTGCCGGGAAGGGGTCCGGCCCAGGGAAAATCATGATCAGGGAGACCGAAAAAGGGGGGGGCGTAAAATGAGAAGATCTTTTCTGGCGGTCCTGCTGGTGCTGGTCCTTTCGAGCGCGGCGCAGGCCGAGGCCTTCAAGCGCGTGGTGCTCTACCAGGACCGGGCGTTCCTCACGGTGGAGCGCCTGGCCGCCAACCGGAAGCTCGTCGTGGACGCCCCGCCGGAGATGGTGAGGGAATCCCTGACCGTCGTGCCCCTGCAGGGCGGCTCCATCAGGTCCATCGGCGTCGAGCCCAAGCGGATCATGTCCGGTCGCGCCGCGGGGATAAAGGCCGACCTCGACCGGAACAGGACGGCCCTCGAGGGAAAGAAACGCCTGAAAGCCACCGCGGAGCGGGAGATCGAGCTCATCTTCGACGTTGCCGGGGGCAGGGAGAAGGAACCCCCCTTCTCGAAGACGAGGCTCACCGAAGCCCTCTCCTTCATCGACGCGAAGGTGGGGGGGCTCAATGAAAAGGTCGTCTCCCTGGACCGGGAGATCGAGGTGCTCTCCCTCAGGGTGAAGGACCTGGAGGCCGAGCTGGCCGAGGTGTCCGGCAGGCGCGGCTTCGAGATCACCATCGAGACCGATTCCGAGCGCCCGGTCGAGGTTTCCTACGCCGTCATGAACGCCTCGTGGAGCCCGGAGTACACCGTGCGCGCGGACCCGGCGGCGGGGGGGCTGGCCATCGAGACGAAAGCGCTCATGCGCCAGGCGACGGGCACCGACTGGGAGATCGGCCAGCTGGCCGTGGCCACGGGCAGGCCCGGGTTCGGCATCGGGGCCCCCGAGCTTTCCCCGTGGGAGATCGGCCTTTCGAGGGCCTACCGGGGCGAAGGAGCTCTGCAGAAGGCCGCCCTGGCCGCCGCGCCCATGGCGCAGGCGGAGGACAGCAGCGAAGGGCCCGAGGTCAGGGCCACCGCGGTGTCCTACATCGTGGGGGCGGCCAGGTCCGTGACCCTGCCGGGCGACGGCAAGCCCCGGACGGCGGTGCTCCAGAACAGGCAGGTCAGGGCCGTTTTGGAGCGGGTTTCGGCCCCGAAGATCGACAGCGCCGTCTTCCTGCGGGCATCGGCCCCCTGGGATTCGGATCTGCCGCTCATGCCCGGGTCGTACACGGCTTTCGTGGAGGGCGAGTTCACGGGCAGGGGCTTCCTCAAGGGCGCCCAGCCCGGGGAAAAGATCTCCGTGGACCTCGGCAGGGACGAGGGGGTCACGGTGGAGCGCAGGGAAAAGGCCTTCCACGAGCGCACGCTCACGGGCAAGGACCGGACCACCTACACCGGTACGATGACCGTGAAGAACACCCGGAAGACCCCGGCCCGGCTCACCCTCAAGGACCAGATCCCGCTCTCCCGCGACGAGGCCGTCAGGGTCGACCTCGTCGAGACGAGCCCGAAGGCCGTGCCGGACAAAGACGGCATCCTTTCCTGGGACCTCGATCTCAAGCCCGGCGCCGAGGCGAAGGTCGTGCTGTCCTTCTCCGTCACGGGCATGCCCCCTTTGTAGCTGCGGGGCCCGTTTTCGGGCGGGGGGTTGCTCAGTACCCCGGCGGGTGCCTGAAGGCGCCGGAGGCCTTGTCGATGAGCCTTGCTGCCTGCAGGAGCTCGAGGTCGCGCCACCGCCTGCCCACGAGCTGCGCCCCGATGGGCATGCCCTCCCTCGTGTACCCGATGGGGACGACCACCACCGGGCTTCCGGTGAGGTTGAAGAGCGTGGTGTAGCAGCCGCTCGCGGCCAGGTAGTTGAGCGGCCTGCCGTCCACCACCACCGGCTCGCTGTACAGGGGGAAGGGCCCGAAGTAGCGGTCCGGGGCGATGTGCCGGAAGGCCGTGGTGGAGGCCACGGGGCAGATCCACACGTCGTAATCCGCCAGGAAGCCCTCCATCTTCGAGACGAAGCCGTCCCGGGCGGTCATGGCGTCGAGGTACGTGCGGTAGGTCGCCGGGTACGCCAGGGAAAGGAACGGGACGTTCCTGCGGTAGCGCCACCCGAAAATATAGCTCACGAACCGCGTGAAGCCCGACTGGTACTGGCCCAGCTCCAGGTCCATGATCTTCCCGTAGGTCTGCCAGGCCTTCGGGTAGTCGAACCCCTCCGGGGAGGCCTTCCGGACGGAGCACCCCTTTTCCCCGAGCTTCGCCGCCAGCGCCGCCAGGGCCTTCTTCGTGTCCTCCGAGACGGGCACTCCCCCGAGCTCGTCCGCCCAGGCCACCCGGAGGCTCGCGAGCGTTTTCGCCGGGGGGTCGACCAGCGGGATCGCGGGCACCTCCACGTCCCGGGTGTCGGGCCCCGCGATGACCTTCAGGCACAGCTCGAGGTCGTCGATGGATCGTGCCAGGGGGCCGAAGCCATTGAGGTGGCGCACGGCGCGGAACTTCGAGCCCCGGGTGTCCGGGGGCACGCCGTAGCTCGAGACCATGTTCTCGGTGGGTTTGAGGCCGTAGATGCCGCAATAGTGGGAGGGGATGCGGATCGAGCCGCCGATGTCGTTGCCCAGAGACAGGGGGGAGAGCCCCGCTGCGACGGCCGCCGCCCCTCCGCCCGTGCTCCCGCCGGGGGTGCGGGCGAGGTCCCAGGGGTTGGAGGCCACCCCGAACAGGGGGCTGCGGGTCTGGTAGTCCATGGCGCCCCGGGGCAGGTTTTCCTTGCCCAGGATGATCGCGCCGGCCGCCTTGAGCCTCGCCACGGCCGTGGCGTCGAAGGCCGGCACGTACCCTGCTCTGTCGGGAGAGCTGTTCGTGCTCCGGAGGCCCTTGGTGGCGTAGTTGTCCTTGATGGTGACGGGCACGCCGTGGAGGGGGCCCCACACCTCGCCCCGGGCCAGCGCCGCGTCCGCCTCCCGGGCCCGGGCGAGCGCATGCTGGCCGTCGAGGGTGACGATGGCGGTGAGCTTCGCGTTGTGTTCCCCGATCTGGGCCAGGAAGGCCTCGACCACCTGGACGGAGGTGACCTCCCGGGAGGCGATGAGGCGTGCCAGGGTGTGGGCGGGCAGGAAGACGAGGTCGTGCCCTGCGCGGTCTGCCTGCGCCGCCGCCGCGGGAGGGAAGGCCAGGCACAGGAGGAGCAGGGCCAGGAAAAGAGTGCACGACGGGCGGGACAGGCGGCGAACTCTCGACGGCATGAAAACCTCCTCTTCGGATCTGGAATGAAAGAAGGCCCGGCTCCCTATGCCGGCCCGTTTTCCTTCAGGTACCTGCCGTACCAGGACAGGTGGCCCAGGATCGACACCGCGTCCTCGGGTGTGGAGAGCACGAAGACCTTGCCGTGGGAGGTGTCGGCCAGGCTCAGCCCGCCCGCCGTGAGGGCCACGGCCACGATGGGCTTGCCCGACTCCTTCTGGATCCTGGCGATGCCCGACAGCGTGAGCTCCTCGGCCTGGATCTGGGCCTTGAGGATGGAGAGCTTGAGCTCGCGGGTGTAGAGCTTGCCGTCGAGCTTCTCCTGCGCCGCGATGAAGTCCTCCACGTAGCGCGACCTGCCCACGACGCCGAGCGCGATGACCGAATCGACCTCTTCCCACCGGGCCAGGGCCTCGATGACGGTGAGGTAGAGGTTGGGGTCGCCCTCGCCCACCACGTCCACGGGGTTGCGCCTGTTCCAGTAGGCGGGGAGGATGGCGTCGAGCTCCTCCACTATGCCATCCGGCAGGGGCGGCAGCACGAGGCCAGCATCCTCGCACTCGTCGGCCGCTACGATCCCCCAGCCGCCGCCGATGGTCATGATGGCGACCCGGTTCGACCGGGGCGCCGGCAGGTGGGTCGCGGCGGCGGACACGAGGAGGAGCCTCGTGGGGGTGGAGACCTGGATGATCCCCGACTGGGAGAACATGGCGCTGTACACCGCGAAGGAGCCCGCCATGGAGCCCGTGTGCGACTGCGCCGCCTTCGAGCCCGCCTGGGAGCGGCCGGACTTGATGGCCACCACCGGCTTCTTCCGGGTGACCTCGGCGGCCACCGTGCTGAAGGCCCGGCCGTCGTCGATGCCCTCGATGTACATGGCGATCGCCTTGACCTCGTCGCGGGCCCCCAGGTACTTGAGGATCTCGTGGGCCTTGAGCATGGTCTCGTTGCCCGTGCCCGCGTAGATGGAGAGGCCGATGTTCCGGTGAGAGATCCACTTGAGGATCTGGAGCCCGATGTTGCCGCTCTGGGAAATGACCGCCAGGCCCCCGGGCTCCGGGCCGGTGGGCGTGGGGATGGCCTCGAAGAAGGCGTGGGCCGAAACGATGCCCATGGTGTTGGGGCCCATGAAGAGGATGCCGTGCTCCCGGGCGACGGCTGCGATCTCCTCCTCGAGCTTCGCCCCTTCTGCGCCGATCTCCCGGAAGCCGGACGAGATGATGACCGCGGCCTTGATCCCCTTTGCCGCGCAGTCCCTCAATCCTTCGGGGATGAGCTGGGCCGGGACCGCGAACACGGCGAGATCCACCTCGGCCGGGATGTCCCTGAGGCTGGGATAGGCCGGGAGCCCGAGGATCATGTCCTTCTTGGGGTTCACCGGGAAGACCGTGCCGGGAAAGCTCCAGCCGAGGATGGAGGTGAGGATCAGGTTGCCCCATTTGGCCGGGACTTCGGAGGCGCCCACCACCGCCACGGACCTGGGGAAGAACATTTTGTCGAGCCGGACATCGTAGTGCTGCTTCATCGTTCACCTCGAGGAAGGTCTCCCGCAAGAAAAGCCGGTCGGGCCCCCCCTATTTTATATTCGAAGAATACCCGCCCGACAAGCTCCCATTGTTGCGCGGGCAGCGAGGGGCGGAGGGATGGTGCAAAAAGGGAGGCCGGGGCTTTCAGTGCCCCGGTCTCCCGGACGTAACAGGAAAGGAAATGTGCTACTGGATGGGCAGGAACTCGATCCTTCTGTTCTTCGCCCTTCCGTCCTTGGTCTTGTTCGTGGCGGCCGGTCTGGTCTCGCCGAAGCCCTTGGTCCCGAGCCTGTCGGCGGCGATGCCCTTGCCCACGAGGTAGCTCTTCACTGCCTTGGCGCGCGCATCGGAGAGCTTCATGTTGACCGCATCGGGGCCGACGCTGTCCGTGTGGCCCTCGACTTCCAGCTTCACGTTGGGGTTCTTCTCCAGGTATTCGACCACGTTGGCGAGGACCGGCTTGCTCTGGGGCTTTATGACCGCCTTGTTGAAGTCGAAGTAGATGATGCCGAAGTCATAGGTGCCCGCCTCGGTTACCGTGGCCTTCTCGGGGATCGGGCAGCCCGTGGCGTCCACCTTGGTGCCGGCCGGGGTGTCAGGGCACTTGTCGAGGTAGTCGGCAACGCCGTCGCCGTCGCTGTCGAGCGGACAGCCGTCCTTGTCGACGGCCACGCCCTTGGGGGTGTCGGGGCACTTGTCGAGGTCGTCGATGACGCCGTCGCCGTCAGTGTCCTTGGGTGCCACGGGGACAACCGCAGGGGCCGGCTCGACGGGGGCCGGTGCAGCCTGGACGACGGGCGCCGGCTCGGCCTTCTTCGCACCGCCGAACAGGACGGTGAGGCCTGCGTTCCAGAACCAGTTGCTGTCGTACTCCTCGTCGGCGCCCTTGAAGTTCAGGATGTGGCGGACGTCGGCCCTCAGGGCCACGTCGGGGTTGAAGAAATACTTGAAGCCCGCGCCGTAGTCGGCCGCCGCGTCGTTGTCGCGGCCGGTCTTGCCGGGCACGGCGTCAAGGGAATACAGCCCGCCGCCAATAGCCAGGAAGGGCACGAAGCATGAATCGGGCATAAGGTGGATGAGGCCTTCGAGCCGGTAGAGGCTCAAGTCGCCTTCAACTTTGTTGCCGAGATTGTCCAGACGGTCGGTGTTCACCCGGGCATAGGAGATCTCCGTGGCGAAAACCTTGGTGAAGTTGTAGCCCAGGCCTGCGCCGAACATGAGGTCGTCCTCGTAGCCCACGTGCTTGTCGAACATGAACTTGCCGACGAAGGGGCTGACGGTGAACGCCCCGGCCCTGTTCTCGGCGAATGCTGCGCTGGAGATGACCAGCATGAAGCAGCACACTGCGAGTATCAACAAACTCCTGACTCGAAAGCTTCCCATAATATCCTCCTCGATGGGTTATTTTGTAATAGGTCAGTTTCTGCTCAACGTTGCTTATGTAATAACACCCTCATCCGGTAAATACAAGGGGTTGTCCCGGAAAAATATCCCCGTTCCCGGGCATCCGGCGGCCCCGGGAGGGGTATCCGCCCCCCCCTTCCTGTGAAAATGGAGAGAAAATCGCGTATGTGCATATAGATTTATCCTTGACTTTCAGGTCTGTGCATATGGATTATCCTTGACTTTCAGGGTGGATATACTATTATTACGGCCAAATTGGAAAATTTATTCATGAAATCAGGACCGTGTTGTCGATAGCACAACCAATCAACCTACCAAGGAGAAAGAATGCTTTTCAGTGAACTGCACCTCGACGAGCGCATCATGCTCGGGATCAAAGACGCAGGCTTTACCCAGTGCACGCCGGTCCAGGCGTCCACCTTCAAGCACAGCCTCGCCGGAAAGGACGTGTGCGCCCAGTCCCAGACCGGCACGGGAAAAACCGCGGCGTTCCTCGTCACCATCTTTCAGAACCTCCTGAACAACAAGGCCAAGAAAGCCATGATCATCGTCCCCACCCGCGAGCTCGCCGTGCAGGTGGAGAACGACGCCCACCTCCTGGGCGCCCACCTCGACTTCACGGTCGCGTGCATCTACGGGGGCGTGGGGTACAGCCTCCAGGAAAAGCAGCTCAAGGCCGGGGCCGAGATCATCGTGGGCACCCCCGGAAGGATGCTCGACCTGCACCAGTCCCGCAAGCTGAGCTTCAAGGACGTGGACATCCTGGTCATCGACGAGGCGGACCGCCTCTTCGACATGGGATTCATGCCCGACCTCAAGCGGATGCTCAAGGCGATGCCCCCCGCCCACAAGCGCCAGACCATGCTTTTTTCCGCCACCCTGAGCTTCCTCGTGAAGGAGCTCGCCTGGCGGTTCATGAACGAACCCGAGGAGGTGGAGATCGCACCGGACAGGCTGCTGGTGGAAACCGTGACCCAGGAGCTCTACCACGTGGGCAACCACGAGAAGATGCCCCTGCTCCTGGGCCTCCTGAGCCGGGAGAACCCGGGCAACTGCCTGATCTTCACCAACATGAAGCACACGGCCGAGACCGTGGCCCGGCGTCTCAGGACGAACGGCATAACCTGCGAGTACATCACCGGGGATCTGAACCAGAAGGAGAGGAGCAGGATCATCGACGGCCTCAAGGACGGCCAGATCCGCATCCTTGTGGCCACGAACGTGGCCTCCCGGGGGCTGCACGTGGACAACCTCGATCTCGTGGTGAACTACGACCTCCCGGAGGACTGTGAAGACTACGTCCACCGCATCGGCCGCACCGCCCGTGCGGGCAGGGAAGGCAAGGCCATCTCGCTGGCCTGCGAGGACTACATCTACTGCCTCGAGGCCATCGAAAAGTACCTCGGCATGAAAATCCCCGTGGTCTGGGCAGAGGAAGACCTCCTCGTGGAAGACAAGAGCAAGGCCAGAAGGTCCAGGCCGGGCCAGGGGCGCGGCAGGGGCCAGGGCGGCGACGGTCGCGACGGCCGCGGCGGCCGCCGTGGCGGCGGCAGGAGCAGGAAGGCCGTCCACGCCGCCTGATCGACCGGCACAGCCACCCTCCCATCGGAAGGGTGGCCCGCCGTTTTTCATTCTTTTCCCCGAACCCCCCCCGGATTCCTACTGGACCAGGTATTTCCAGCAGGCGGACTTCACGCAGCTTTTGTTCGCAAGGACATCCAGATGGCCCAGGCCCGGGATAACGGCTGCGGCGCCATAAGCGGCGAGCTGGCTGCCGTATCCGAACTCGGTGTTGAGCCACAGGACCTTGGCGGGCAGGTTCCAGTCCAGGAAATAGACATCCGAATAATAATCCGGTGCGTTTGCCGCAAAATAATCCCGGTACACGGCATAAGGGACCACTCCGCTGCCGATCTTCAGGCTGGCATCCCTCAGGGTGCACATGCTCGTGACGCTCATGCCGTACGCGTCGTCCCGGGGGTCGCCCGGCGCGTTCTGATCGTAGAACCCCGCCGCGTAACCCTTTCTCAGAGGCCAGTCGCCGAGTTCGACCGCTTCGAGCTCGCTGCTTTCGATCAGGGAGTAGTAGAGGAACCCCTCGTAGGTGAACGTCCCGGGAAGGCCGGGAATGAGCGCGGGGGATGCCGGAACGTCCGGCAGGAGCAGGGAGACGAACATGAGGGTCTTGAGGTCGGCGTACGAGGTGTCCGCATAGCTTCCCAGGTAAGAGTACGGGTCGGAAAAGATCTCCACCGAGCCGCGATCGAGAACCTCATCCTGGCTCACCTTGTAAATGTCCAGGGCAATGACCTTTTCGAGCATCGGGGAGTCGTACTTGTCGAGGTAGTCCAGTGCGAAGGATCCCCCGAACGAGTGTCCCAGGACCCTGAACTTTCTGCCGCTGAACAGGGCGCTGTTCTGGATGCAGGCAATGACCTCCGCGACGTCGTCCACGTGCCGCGCCATGCCCCAGTCCTTCATGCAGGAGTACGGGCTGGCCGTGGTGGGCACCCTGTCTTCCCTCGGGGTGATGCCTATCACGAGGTAGCCCGCGTTTCTGAAGTACTGGGCGAGGCTGTCGTCCGTGGGGGTGAAGAAGCTCGCCCTGAAATTCATGCCGCCGCCAGGGAGCAGGTAGACGATCCCCCTGGGCGTCGAGAAGTTGCTTCCCAGGAAGCTCACCGTGAGGGGGTAGTCGATCACCGTGCCCCGGGCGTCGATGGCGTAGTTGAAGCTGACTTCGGAGAACGTCCAGTACAGTGACGGCACGTTCATGGTCCAGACCACGGAACCGGTGGCATCCAGCGCCTGGATCGCGGAGGAGGCCATCTGCCTGCCCGTGGCCGCGCCCGAGGACGCCGGCCCGGCCAGCAGGGCCGCGATGACGAAGAAGAACGCGACAAGAAACCTGATGCCTGCCCTTTTCATGCTCCACCTCCTGAAAACAAGTAGTTTGCGGCCTCCGGTCGAAGCCGGTTTCCCTGCAGGGTTCATCGCAGGCGCCGTGTCGGAAATTCCGGACGAGGTCCTGCCGAAAGGCTCAGCGTATCATATTATACCGATAAATTCAACGCAAGAATTCCCGGGGGTGATGTAACAGAACGTGTGTCAGGGAGGAAGAAGGGTACCCGCAATTTTCAGTGCGACCAAAAAATGGGAGGCACCCGCCGGCCCTTGTGCCAGGCCGGGAAATGGGCTAGGATCACTTTCCAGGCAGCACCGATTCCCACACAAAAGAAAGCAGACGCTATGAATATGAGCTCCGCCCTGCGGCTCTTGCCGCTCGGGATCTTTTCCATACTGGCCCTGATCGTCTCGTGCTCGCACCTCAACCCCCCGGCCCGGCCCGTGTCTCCCCCCGGGGCCCCTTCCGTTCAGGCGGCGGCTCCCGCGGGGCAGCCCCCTGCGTCCGCGGGCAGGCCGGACCCCAAAATGTTCGTGGAGGACATGCTCGTGGGCAAGGGTCTCGGGCGGGAGAAGATCCATGCCCTGGTGAGCGACCCCCGGGTGGAAATCTCCCCGGGCATCATCACCTCCAACCTGTTTTACTCCGCCCCGAAAGCCTCGGCCAAGAACCCCAAGGTCATGGATGTGAGCCCGGCATACATCGGGAAAGGCGTCGCCTTCATCGCGGAGCATGCAAACGCCTTCAACGGGGCGCGGGAGCGCTACAAGGTTTCGCCCGAGGTTATCACGGCGATCCTCGTCATCGAGACCAACCTGGGGAAATACCCCATGAAGTACAACGTGTTCCGGGTGTACGCGAGCCTCACCAGCGCGCTGGACACCGAGTACCTCGACGCGCTGCTCAAGGCCAGAGGCGACAAGTATGTCCTCACGGGCGAGGTGCTTGCCTCTGCCCGGAAAAAGGGGACCTGGGGGCTGGGAGAGCTCGTTGCCCTCATCCAGCTCTCGGACAAGCTGGGCATCGACCCCATAGGCATCCAGGGGTCCTTTGCCGGGGCCCTCGGGCCGGCGCAGTTCATCCCCACGTCGTTCGTGAAGTTCGGGGCTGACGGCAACGGCGACGGCAGGGTCGACCCCTTCGACATGGACGACTGCATCGCGAGCGTCGCCAACTACCTGAAGCTCGGCGGGTGGAAGGAAGACGCGAAGATGGAGGTCAGGCGCAGGGCCATCTGGAACTACAACCACCACGAGGTCTACGTGAACACCGTGATGATGCTCTACGACCAGCTCGTCGCCGCGGGAAGGGAACCCGGGGTGCCCGACGAAGGGCAGGCGGCCCGGGCAGGGGAGGCCGGGGCGGAGGGTGCGGCCCCGGGAAGCGGGCCTGCGCCGGTGAAGGCCGAGGGCGGTTCCACACCCGTCCAGGAAAGCGGCGGGAGCGAATAGGGGTTCAAAGAACCGGCGAATGTTGATATGATGCCCTTCGGTATGGAATGAAGGAGGAGGGACTCTTTATCCGGGGGACCGTGCCGGGCGGGCGCCCTCCTCGCCGGTGTCCCGGGAGGGAGTATGGAGCGTTCTTCGTTCAACAAGGTCCTCATATTGATCATCGTGCTGCTCGTCAGCGTGATCTTCGTGTCCATGATACGCAATTTCCTCATGGTCATCCTGCTGGCGGCGATCTTTTCGTCCATGGCCCAACCCCTGTTCCGGCTGTTCGTGCGCCTGTACGGCGGGCGCAGGTCGGCGGCCTCGTTCACGGCCCTCGTGGTGATCCTGCTCATCTTTCTCCTGCCCCTGGCCGGACTGCTGGGCATCGTGGCGGGGCAGGCCATCAAGATCAGCCAGTCGGTGACACCCTGGATAAACGGCTGGATTCAGACTCCTTCGGCGATCAAGGAGCTCGTCGGGAGGCTGCCCTTCTCCGAGTACCTGTTCCAGTACCAGGGCGTCATCATCCAGAAGGCGGGGGAGATGGTGGGCACCCTGGGCACCATGCTGTTCAACAACATCTCCTCGATCACGGTGACCACGCTGTACTCCATCTTCCTGTTCTTCGTGTTCCTCTACACCATGTTCTTTTTCCTCAAGGACGGGCAGGCCATCCTCGACAAGGCCATGTACTACCTGCCCCTGCCCGAGGACGCCAAAAGGAGGCTGCTCGACCGGTTCACCTCGGTGACCCGGGCGACGATCAAGGGAACCCTGCTCATCGGGGCCATCCAGGGGAGCCTCGCGGGGTTCGCCTTTCGGGTCGTGGGCATCGACAGCGCCGTGTTCTGGGCCACGGTCATGACGCTTCTGTCCGTGATCCCCACCATCGGGGCGGCGGGCGTGTGGCTGCCGGCGGTGATCATCCTGGCGGTTTCCGGGGAATACCTCAAGGCCCTGGGGCTGCTGGCCTTCTGCGCCCTCCTGGTGGGGTCGGTGGACAACGTGCTCAGGCCGTGGATCGTGGGCAGGGACATCCAGCTCCACGAGCTCCTGATCTTTTTCGGGACCCTGGGCGGGATCAGCATGTTCGGCCTGCTGGGATTCATCGTGGGCCCCATCATCGCGGCCCTGTTCGTGACCATCTGGCAGATCTACGCGGAGAACTTCAAAGACTTCCTGTCCGACGAACGGTGAGGCGGGCATGGCGTCCGGCAGGAGCCGCCTGGCTGGGATGACGGCCCGAAACCACGGCTTCCCCCCGGGGGTGATTCCAAGCGAGTTTTGAAGCCTCAACTCCAGCGGCGTGAATGTCCCGTTCTTGAGGAGCTATTCCACGCGGATCTTGAAGCTTTTGATCAGGGCGAGCAAGCCCCTGGCCCGGCTCGCGACCGCTTCGCTGGCCGTGGCGGTTTCTTTCACGAGGGCGGCGTCCTGCCGCGTCAGGGAGTCGATCCCGGAGATGGCCAGGGAGATCCGGTCGACGCCCCGAAGCTGCTCCTCGCTCGCCGAGGCCACGCCGGCGATGAGCCCGCCCGTGTCCTTCACCGCGGTGACGATCTCCTCCAGCGCCGCTCTGCCCTTGTTCGCCAGGTTTGTGGCGCTCTCGACCCCCGCCACGGACTCGTCGATGAGCGAGGCGATCTCCCGGGCCGCTTCGCCCGATCTCCGGGCGAGGTTCCCCACCTCCCCGGCCACCACGGCGAAGCCTTTCCCGTGCTCTCCCGCCCGGTCAGCCTCCACGGAGGCGTTCAACGCCAGGAGGTTGGTCTGGAACGCGATCTCGCTGATGACCGTGGAGATCCGGGAGATCTTTTTGCCCGACTGGTTCACCTCGTTGATGGCATCCACCGCCTCGATGATGACCTGCCCCCCCGCTTCGGCCATCCGGTACGACTCTGCGGACACCTCCTGCGCCTTCGCCGCGCTCCCGGAGGTTTCCCTGATCCTGGAGGAAGTTTCTTCGAGGGTGGCGGCGATCCCCTCGAGGGAAGCCGCCCGCTCGGCGGACCGCCGGGAAAGGTCCTGATTCCCCCTGGAGATCTGCTCCACGGACAGCACGAGGGAGTGTGCCGCAGCGGAGATCTCCGAGATCATCTGCCCGAGCGATGCGGCCATCCTGCTCAGGCACGCCAGTGCGCTGTCCGCGAACTTTCCGCCCGGGCGTATCTCCACGGTGAGGTCGCCTTCGGATATCGCCCGGGCTGCCCTGGCCACCTCGCCCGGGTCCCCGCCCAGCTGCCTCCTGACCCCGGCCGCGATGACGAGGGCGATGACCAGGCACAGGATGAAGGCGGCGACGCCGGCGGCGACGATCAGCCGCGTGGTCCTCGCAGCGCTCGCCGCCGCTTCCGACTGGCTGCGCTTCAGGTCCTCGCCCAGGGCCGCAGTGACCGTGGCGAAGCCTTCCCGCACCTTTTTCAGGGCGGGCAGGGTTTCCCCGGAGTAAATCCGGAGGGCCAGCGCCCGGTCGTTCGACTCCAGGGCCTCGCCGATCTTCGCGGCGGTGTGGTGCAGGACGGCGTGATGCCGCTCGATGTCCTTCATGGGTTCCCCGAGCGCCGGGTTTTCCGCCACGACTGTGGCACTCTCGGGGCTGTAATACCACTTTCCGAACGTGCACCTGTGGGGGTCCGCCTCCGCATCGAGCTGCCTCGACGAGGGGTCGGCGAGCCCTGCCTGGACGCTGGCAGCCCAGTCGAGGTGGCTCACCTCCCGGTCCTTTATGTCCACCATCACGGAGGCCTGGCGCTCGATCTCATCGATCCTGCCGGTGATGTGCGTCAGGCTCAGGGTCGTCAAAACAACGGTGACCATCAGCAGGCCCAGAACGGACCCGAATCCCAGCTCCAGCTTGCTGCTCAGTTTCATCCTGCTCCCCCCCGCATGCGTTTCGCTCCTGCCGTGGCGTTCGATGCCGGGCACTCTGCTCAAGACCTATCGGTTTATCGCCCGATAAAATACAGGCGGCAGACTTGCCGGGCACGGGCGGCCGCCGCCGGGAATGCTCCCGCTGGCCTGAAGGGCGCAATCCTCGCCGCGCCGGCCCCATCGCACCGGCCTTTCCCGGTTCACCCCTGCCTGAGCCCGCGGCCCCGCCACAGGAGGTAGATGCCCGGGTAGATGAGGAGCTCGAGGATGGTCGAGGTGATGACGCCCCCCACCATGGGGGCGGCGATGCGCTTCATGATGTCCGCCCCCGTGCCCGAGGAGAACATGATGGGCACCAGGCCCGCCAGGATCACGCTCACGGTCATGATCTTGGGACGGATGCGCTTGACCGCGCCCTCCATGATGGCCCCCTTCAGGTCGGCTCTCGTGTTGAGCCTGCCTTCCTGCTCCCAGTGCCCGTGGGCGAGGTCGAGGTAGAGCAGCATGACCACCCCGGTCTCCGCGTCGAGGCCGGCCAGGGCGATGATCCCCACCCACACGGCGATGCTCAGGTTGTAGCCCAGCAGGTAGAGGAACCAGAACGAGCCCACGAGCGAAAAGGGCACGGCCAGGAGCACGATGGCCGTTTTGGCCACCGAGCCCGTGTTGAGGTAGATGAGCACGAAGATGATGAGGAGCGTCAGCGGGATCACGACCTTGAGCGCCTGCTCGGTTTTCTGCAGGTACTCGTACTCCCCGCTCCACGCGAGGCGGTAGCCCGGGGGGATCTTCACCGAAGAGGCCCTCTTCTTCGCCTCGTTCACGTACCCGCCCAGGTCCCTGCCCGAGTAGTCGATGTACACGTAGGCGGCCAGCAGGCCCTGCTCGCTCTTGATCATCGTGGGCCCGCGCTCGACCCGCACGTCGGCGAGCTCGGACAGCGGTATCCACGCGAGGGGCCCGGGGCCCCGCCCCTCCGGTGCGCCCATGGCCGCCCCCGCCTCGCCCGGCCCCTGTCCCCCCTCCACCGGCACGAGCACGCCGCCGAGCTTCTCGATGTCGTTCCTGAGCTCCCGGGCATAGCGCAGGTTCACGGGGTAGCGCTGCCTGCCCTCCACCGTGGTGGTGAGGTTCATGCCCCCGACGGCCGACTCCACCACCCCCTGCACCGCCTCCACGCTCAGGCCGTACCGGGCGATCTTCTCGCGGTTCACCACGAGGTCTACGTAGTACCCGGTGGTGGCCCGCTCCGCATAGACGCTCCTCGTGCCCGGCACGTGCCGTAAGGCGGCCTCGAGCTTTCTGCCGATCTCTTCGATCCGGGCGAGGTCGTGCCCGAGGATCTTGATCCCCACGGGGGTCCTGATGCCCGTGGCGAGCATGTCGATGCGCGCCTTGATGGGCATGGTGAAGGAGTTCGACACCCCCGGGAGCGACAGCACGTCGTTGAGCTCGTTCTTGATGTCCTCGACGGTGATCCCCGGCCGCCACCGGCTCTCGGGCTTCAGGTTGATGACCGTCTCGAACATCTCCGGGGGCGCCGGGTCCGTGGGCGTCTCCGCCCTGCCCGCCTTGCCGAAGACCGACTCCACCTCGGGCACGCTCCTGATGAGGGCGTCCTGGATGGCCAGGAGCCTGCCCGCCTCCGCGATGGAGAGCCCCGGCGCGGTCACGGGCATGTAGAAGAGCGTGCCCTCGTTCAACGGCGGCATGAACTCCCGGCCGAGCTTCAGGAGGGGGAAGGCCGTAAGGGCCATGACGAGGAGGGCCGCGGCGATGACCCCCGCCGGAAACTTGAGGACGAACAGGGCCACCGGGTGGTAGACCCACCGGAGGAACCTCGAGACGGGATTCCGGTCCTCGGGGGAAATCCTGCCCCGGATGAAGAGGGTCATGAGGAGCGGCGTGAGCGTGATCGCCAGGAGGGAGGAGAAGAGCATGGCGAAAGTCTTCGTGAAGGCCAGCGGCTTGAAGAGCCTGCCCGCCTGGGCCTCGAGGGTGAAGATGGGCAGGAACCCCACGGTGATGACCAGCAGCGAGAAGAAGAGCGACGGCCCCACCTCCGTGGCCGCCCGGATGATGACATCGGCGCGCGGCGTGCTCCTGTCCGACTCTTCCCACTCCTCGAGCCTTTTGTGGGCGTTCTCCACCATGATGATGGAGGCGTCCACCATGGCGCCGATGGCGATGGCGATGCCCGAGAGGCTCATGACGTTCGACGTGATGCCCAGGTAGTACATGAGGATGAACGAGACGATGATGGCCACCGGCAGGGTGAGGATCACCACGAGCGCGCTGGGCAGGTGGAAGAGAAACACGAGGCACACCACGCCCACCGCGAGCGCCAGCTTGACGATTTCCCCCTTGAGGGTGTCGATGCTCCGGTAGATGAGGTCGGAGCGGTCGTAGGTGGTGATCACCTTCACCCCCTCGGGCAGGGAAGGGGCGATGTCCCGCTCAAGCTTTTCCCTGACCCGCTCGATGACCTCGAGCACGTTCTGGCCGAAGCGCACGATCACGATGCCGCCCGCAACCTCGCCCGTGCCGTCCAGGTCCGCCACCCCGCGCCTGATCTCCGGGCCCACGGCCACGTCTGCCACGCTCTTCACGAGGATGGGCGTGCCGTTTCCGTCCGAGCCCAGGGAGATGTTCCCGATGTCTTCCGCGCCCCTGACGTAGCCCCGGCCCCGGATCATGTACTCCGCGCCCGAGAGGTCGAGCAGCCTGCCCTCCACGTCGAGGTTGCCTCCCCGGATGGCGTCCATGACGCGGCTCAACGGGATGTCGTACGCCTTGAGCCTCACGGGGTCGACGTTCACCTGGTACTGCTTCACGAAGCCGCCGATGGAGGCCACCTGGCTCACGCCGGGCACGCTTTCCAGGCCGAGCTTCAGGGTGTAGTCCTGCAGGGTGCGCAGGTCCGCGAGGCCGAGCCTGCCCGTCTCGTCTTTCAGCGCGTAGGAGAAGCCCCAGCCCAGGCTCGTGGCGTCGGGTCCGAGCACGGGGTTGACGTTCGCGGGCACCTTGTTCTTCACGGCCTGGAGGTACTCGAGGACGCGGCTCCTGGCCCAGTAGATGTCCGTGCCCTCGTCGAAGATGACGTAGATGAAGGAGGAGCCGAGAAAGGAGTACCCCCTCACCGCCTGCACCCGGGGGGCGGCGAGCAGGGTCGAGGAGACGGGGTAGGTGATCTGGTCCTCCACGAGGTCCGGGCTCCGGCCCGGCCAGTCGGTGTAGATGATGACCTGGGTGTCGGAGAGGTCGGGCAGGGCGTCCAGCGGCATCCGGTTCAGCGCCCAGACCCCCCAGAGCACCGCGCCGAGGGTGAGGAGCAGGACGAGGAAGGCGTTCCGCGCGCTCCACTCGATGATCTTTCCTATCATGGGAGACCCCTCAGTGCTGGTGACCGGCATGCGCGGGGGGCGGCCCCTGTGCCGCCGGGGGCCGCTCCCCTCCGGACGGCGCCGCGGCTCCGGGCTGCCCGGGGGGTTGCGCGGGCGCCGGCGCGACGCCTCTGAGCTGCGCCTCGGAGTCGATGAGGAAGAGGGCGGACGAGGCGACGCGCTCCCCGGGTTGAAGCCCCGAGACGATCTCGCGCATGCCGTCGGAGCGCACGCCCGCCGTGACCGCCCGGGGCTCGAAGTTCCCCTCGCCCCGGTCCACGTACACCACCTGGCGCTGACCGGTGTCCATGACGGCGTCATCCGGCACGAGGAGCCGGCTGCCCAGGTCCGCGCCGACCTCCGCCGTGGCGTACATCTGGGGCTTGAGGAGGCCGCCCTGGTTGGGCAGGGTCGCCCTCACCCTTAAGGACCGGGTGTCGGCGCTCATGGTGGGGTAGACGTAGTCGAGCTTCGCGTCGAAGGCCCTGCCCGGCAGGCCGGCGACCGTGACCTTCGCCGGCATCCCCGCCCGGACGACGCCGGCGTCGGGCTCGCTCACGTCGGCGATGACCCACACCTGCGAGAGGTTCACGAGGTCGAGCAGGGGCTCGCCGGGCATCACCCGCGAGCCCCTCGTCACGTAGCGCTTCACCGCGTAGCCCGACACGGGGCTGAAGATGGTGAGCGTCCGCAGGGGCCTGCCCGTCTTTTCGATCTCGCGGATCTGGGCGGCGGAGATGTCCCAGAGCCTGAGCCGCTCCCTCGCTGCCTCTTTCAGGCGCTCCCAGTCGGCGTCCGCCATGGCGCCCAGGGGGGAGGCCCCCCCGGTCTTTTTCGAAGCCAGGAGGCTCAGGAGCTCCTGCTGGGCGGCCTGGAGCTCGGGGCTGTAGATGCCGGCGACCGGACCGCCCTTCTTCACCCAGGCGCCTTCGAACGGGACGGAGAGCTTCTCCACCCAGCCCTCCACCTTGGTGCTCACCGTGGCGATGTTCCCCTCGTCGTACCCGATGCGGCCGGCCAGGCGGATGGTCTTCCTCAGGGGGGCGATAACGGCCTCGGTCGTCTTCACGCCCAGGAGGCGCTGCATCTCTTCGGGGATCTCCACCGTGGGGGCTTCCCCGGGGGGGGCGTTTCCAGTTCCGGGAGGGGTTTCCCCGGACAGGCCCGGCATACTCTCTCCCGGGTCCGCCGCCGTGGGCGTCTCCCGGGCAGGGTCTGCCCCGGGCGCGTCGTGTCCCGTGCCGCCCCCTCTCAGGTAAAGGAACCCGATGAGAAGGGCGATGAGGAAAACGGCCGCGCCCCCTGCGATCCACTGGCTTTTTTTCATCTGTTTTCCTCCAGGTCCCCGGTGAGGACCCTGATGCGGGCGATGGCCTTTTCCCGCTGCACCCGCTGTTGCCACAGCAGAAGCTCGTAGTCGAAGGGGGCGTTCAGGGAGGCGAGGGCTTCGGACGCATCCATCCGCCCCGAGGCGAAGAGCGCGATGGCGGCATCCACGCTCTGCCGGGCCTTGGGGATGAGCGCAGTGGCGTAGAGTTCGATGATCCGGTCGGCCGCATGCACCATGGCGAGGTTGTCCCTGATCTCGGACGCGACCTTCAGCTTCGCTGCCTCGAGCTCTTTTTTCGCCCCGGTGAGGTCCCAGGACGACTCCGCAACGAAGGCACCCTGCTTCTGCCGGTAGAAGAGGGGAAGCGGCACGCTCGCCGTCAATCCCCACATGTCCTCGAACCCGCCCCCGCGGTTCGAGTACTGGCCCATGAGGGTGACGTCCGGCCAGGCCTCCTTCCGGGCCCGGTCGAGCCTGCTTGCGGCCGCGGTCACCATGCTCCCCTTTTCCGAGAGCTCCGGGGCCTGCTGCCCGGCCTTTTCCACCAGCTCGCCCAGGGTGTAGGGAAACGGGGTGGGGGTAAACGGGGCCGGCCGCGCCAGGGGCCCCGGATCGAGGCTGCCGGTCTCCCGCCTGAGCAGGGCCTCCGCCGACTCCTTCCTGGTGCGGGCCATGGCCTCGGCCTCCAGGAGCAGGTACTTGGCGGACTGGGCGGTGATCACCTCCTCCTGGGCGCCGGTGCCCGAGCCGTAGCGCGCGAGCGCCGCCTCTTCCAGGCGGGAAGCCAGCGGCGCGCGCTCTGCGGTGATGTCGAGCTCGTGCACGGCCAGGACCAGGTCGTAATAGGCCTGGGCGACCCTCCCGGCGACCTCCCTCCTCACGGCCCGGGCGGACGCCTCGAGCGCCCCGGCCTCGGAGGCGGCCGCCTCCCGCTGCAGCGGGCGCTTGCCCGGGAAGGGGAAGGTCTGCGACAGGGAGAACATCCACTGGGAGTCCCCGGACTCGCCGTAGGTGTACTTCTCGAAGCCCTCGTTCTGGTAGCCCACCGAGAGCATGGGGTCCATGAGGCTCCCTTCCCGGGATATCCTCTGGCGGGCGGATTCGGCCCGGGCTTCGGCAACGGAGATGTCCGGATTGTTTTTCAGGGCGACGGTGACGAGGTCCTCCAGGCGGAGCTCTTCAGCCCCCGCCGGGAGGAGGGAAACAGCCCAGAGAACGAGCGCGAGCCCCCACGTGCGCATGAGGCGCCGCCGTTCCTGCCTGCAACGATGTCCTCCAGCGCCGAGCCCCCACGTGCGCATGAGGCGCCCCCTGCGTCCCGCGCCCTAGTGCACGTCGGTGCTGAACTTGACCGCGTTCGTCTTCCCGCCCTGCTTCACCTTCACGCTCACCTGCCAGGGTCCGGCCATGGAGAAGTTCAGCTTCCCCGTGTAGACCTGGCCGGCCAGGGCGAGGGGCTCCCGGTAGCTCATGGGGGGCATGCCGGGCATGCCGGGCATCCCGTACTCCACCACGACGGCGGCAGTCGTCACGGGGCGCCCGGCCGCATCCCTGACCGAAACCGTGACGGGGTTCACGCCCGTTGCGGGCGGATCGCTCCGGAGGGTGACCGTCACGGTGTTCGAGCCCGCCTTCTTCGTGACTTCCAGGCTACCCGCGTACGCAGCCCCCGCCACCAGGACCATCAGCACCACGATCAGCATTCTTTTCATCATAGATCCTCCGCTATTGTAGTATTAACTAATAACGATAGGTTCATGACAACTTTAGCGGGTTTGATCGTAACATTAGGAGGAGCAGTTTGTACACATCTTCATTCCGGTGGTTGAACCTGAACTCGGTCTCTTTCAGATGGAGATAGAAGGTACTCTTGCTCATGCCTCGAAACTTGGACAACCTCATCTTGGCTATGCCCCAGAAGTTCTCAATGCCATTGATATGAGACTTCCTGGTGACGAATTCATCCCTGCCATGGTTCACCCGGTAATGCCTTCTATACCCCAGATCCACAAGACCATCATAGGAACGGAACCTGTCACTGTGGATGATGCTGTTCAAGGATACCTTTCCTCGTATAATGGCCTGGAGAGTCTTCCTGGAGCAATCCTGGACGATCTGGGTGTAGACCTTCCCCTGCCTTTTCAGAACTCCAAAAACAGGCGTCTTGCCTCCTGCTCCACGGCCTCTCTTGCCCCGTACTCTCTTGGCTCCGAAATACGATTCGTCTACCTCGATCTCGCCAGAGAAGGGCGACTCACTCTCGCACTTCTCAGCCATTCTCTTTCTGAGAGCCTTCAAAATCCTGTTCACGCTGTTCCTGCTCACACCGGTAAGCTCTGCAATTTTCGTCGCCTCAAGATCCATGGCAAAATACTTCACAATAAGACGAAAAACCCGCTCAGAAATGTGCGAACGATGACAATACCTGTTAACCCTGTCCATAAGCCAACTTATAGCACCTTTCACGTGCTAAAGTTGTCATGAACCTAACGATATTCAGGGACAAGAAAAGGCCCCCCTTCTTCAGGCCGCCTCCAGGGCCTGCCCGATGTCCTCGAGGATGTCGTCGATGTGCTCGATGCCGACGGAGAGCCTGATGAAATCGGGGGTGACGCCCGTGGCCAGCTGCTCCTCCGGAGAAAGCTGCTGGTGGGTCGTGGTGGCCGGGTGGATGGCCAGGGTCTTGGCGTCGCCGATGTTCGCCAGGTGGGACACGAGCTTCAGGGAGTCGATGAACTTCCTGCCCTTCTCGGCCCCGCCTCTGATCCCGAAGCCGACGATGGCCCCTGCGCCCTTCTCCAGGTAGCGCTGCGCCCGAGCGTATTCCGGGCTGGAGGGCAGGCCCGGGTAGCTGACCCAGGAGACCCCCGGGTGACCTTCGAGCTCGCGCGCCACGGCCAGGGCGTTCTCCGAGTGCCTGGGCATCCTCAGGTGGAGGGTCTCCAGGCCCTGGATGAAGAGGAAGGAGTTGAACGGGGAGAGAGCCGGCCCCAGGTCCCTGAGCAGGGAGACCCGTGCCTTCGCGAGGTATGCCTGGCTTCCCAGCGCTTCGGAGAAGTTGAGCCCGTGGTAGCTCGGGTCGGGCTCGGTGAGCAGGGGGAACCTCCCCCCGGCCCAGGGGAACCTGCCCGAGTCCACGATGACGCCGCCCAGGGAGGTGCCGTGACCGCCGATGAACTTCGTGGCGGAGTACACGGCGATGTCCACCCCGTGGTCGAAGGGCCTGAGCAGGTAGGGGGCGCTCGTGTTGTCCAGGACGAAGGGCACGCCCGCCCCGTGCGCCACGGCGGATATGCCTTCGAGGTCGGCCACGTCGAGCTTCGGGTTGCCGATGGCCTCGGCGTACACGGCTTTGGTCTTCGGCGTGATGGCCTTCTCCAGGGCGTGGAGGTCGTTCGAGGGGACGAACCCCACCTCGATGCCCATGCGGGCGAAGGTGTGCCGGAAGAGGTTGTACGTCCCGCCGTAGAGGTTGTCCATGGAGACGATGCGGTCACCCGCCCGGGCGATGTTGAGCAGGGCCAGGGTGATGGCGGACTGCCCGCTCGCCACGGCCAGGGCCCCGACGCCGCCATCGAGGAGCGCCATGCGCTTTTCGAACACGTCGGTGGTGGGGTTCATGAGCCGGGTGTAGATGTTGCCCGCCTCCTTGAGGGCAAAGAGGTTCGCCGCGTGTTCGGTGTCCCTGAACTGGTAGGCGGTGGTCTGGTAGATGGGCACCGCCCGTGCCCCCGTGACGGGGTCCGGCTCCTGGCCGCCGTGAAGCAGGATCGTCTCGGGCCTGAGCCCTTCGTGGTTCTTCATGCTGAAGCCTCCTTGTGGTTGGCGGGCGCACGGCCCCACCCGTTTCATCGAACTGCCGGGCTTAAACCCGGGAGGGACGTGCGCGGATCCGGGCACCGGCGAAGATGTCCCTGGCGCTACGCCCGGTATTCGAGCATCCTCCGGATGCTTTTGCGCGCCTTGTGCATGACCTCCCGCTCCACGGTGACCTCGTGTTTCATGTCCTCAAGCGCCGCGAGGACCTTCTGAAGGGTGTTGAGCTTCATGTTCGGGCACACGGCCTCTTCGCAGGCCGGGTAAAAGCGCTTGTCAGGGTTTTCCTTCCTCAGCCGGTGGATGATCCCCACCTCGGTAGCGACGATGAACTCGCCTGCGTGCATGTCGCGGGCGTACATGCACATGATCTCCGTGGACGCGACGCGGTCCGCCGCCGCCCTCACCTCGGCCGTGCACTCGGGGTGCGCGAGCACCACCGCGTCCGGGTGGAGCCCCCTGGCCTCGAGGATGTCCTGCGCCGTGATCCTGGCGTGGGTGGGGCAGAAGCCGTGCCAGGCCACCAGGTCGGCCCCGGTGAGGCCGGCCGCGTACCCCGCGAGGTGCCTGTCGGGCACGAACACCACCCTGTCGCCCTTCTTCACCAGGTCCCTCACCATGCTCGCGGCGTTCGCCGACGTGCAGCACAGGTCGCACTCGGCCTTCACCGAAGCGCTGGTGTTCACGTAGCAGAGGAACTTCGCTTTCGCGTGCTCCTTTTTCAGACCCCGCAGGTCGGCGGCGGTGATCATATCCGCCATGGGGCACCCGGAGTGCATGTCCGGCAGGAGCACGGTCTTGTCCGGGGACAGGATCTTCGCGGTCTCCGCCATGAAGTGGACCCCGCAGAACACGATGGTTTTCGCATCCGTTCCCGCCGCCTGGATGGAGAGCCCCAGGGAGTCGCCCACGAAGTCCGCGATGTCCTGCACCTCGGGGAGCTGGTAGTTGTGCGCGAGGATGATCGCGTTCCTCGCGTGCTTGAGCTCCTTGATTTCTTCTCTGATATTCATTCTTTTTGCCTTTCTTTCCTGGTCCCGGCAGCGCTGCCCCTCAGAGCCGGGGCATCTTTCGCCCCGTCACCCTTCTCCCTGCTCATCTTCGCCAGGTCTTCCAGGGTCAGGGAGCCGAGGGCATGAGAGATGCTCCGGCTCACGATGGTCCAGAGGTCCCGGCTCGCGCAGCGGCCCGAGCGGGGGCAGGAGGAGGAGTTCTTCACGCAGTCCACCAGGCAGGTCCCGCCTTCGAGGGCGGCCACGATCTCTTCGAGGGTGATCTTCGCGGGATCCCTGGCCAGGGAATACCCCCCCCGTGCGCCGCGGGTGGAGTTCACAAGCCCCGCCCTCTTCAGGGGTATGATGATGAGGCTCAGGTATTTCTCGGAGATGTCCTCTTCCCGGGCGATGTTCTTGAGGAAGATCTGCCCCCTGTCCCTGTTGATTGCCAGGTCCAGCATCAGCCGGACGCCGTAGCGGGTGCGCGTGGAAAGTTTCATAGGTCGCCTTTTCCATTGCTTAATCACTATCGATTAGCTAGAGTATAACGGAGGTAGATGCCTTGTCAAGCATTCCCCGGGCAGGCAAGGAGAAAAGGGTACGGCGTACGGCATATCCCCGAGGTGCGATAGCATTCCCCGCGCCCGCGAGGAGAAAAGGTGCCCGGTATGCATTCTGCCCCGGACACGCTATTCTTATCCCCATGCGTGTGTGACGTCGGGTACGGGGCTCGAGGAAGGACGCTTTTCGAAGGAGGATTTCATGGGAACGTTTTTCAGCGACAACAGTCTGTCCATCGGAAACACGCCGCTCGTCAGGGTCAACCGCATGGCCGGGGGGCTCAAGGCCGTCGTGCTCGCGAAGATCGAGGGCAGGAACCCCGCCTACTCGGTGAAATGCCGCATCGGCGCCAGCATGATCTGGGCTGCCGAGAAGGACGGGCGCCTCAAGCCCGGCATGGAGATCATCGAGCCCACGAGCGGCAACACGGGCATCGCCCTGGCGTACGTGGCGGCGGCGCGGGGCTACAGGCTCACCATCACCATGCCCGAGACCATGTCCCTCGAGCGGCGCAAGGTCCTCGCCGTCTTCGGGGCCAACCTCATCCTGACCCCGGGGGCCGGGGGCATGAAGGCGGCCATCGCGGAGGCCGAGCGCATCGCCTCGTCGGACTCCCGGTTCTTCATGCCCAACCAGTTCGTGAACCCCGCAAACCCGGCGATCCATTTCAGGACCACGGGCCCGGAGATCTGGGAAGCCACGGGCGGCGGCGTGGACGTGCTGGTTTCCGGTGTGGGCACGGGGGGAACGATCACCGGCATCTCTCGCTTCATCAAGGGCGAAAAGGGGAAGCGGATCGTCAGCGTTGCCGTGGAGCCGGTGGAGAGCCCGGTCATTGCCGGGCGCCTCGCCGGTGAAGAGCTCAAGCCCGGCCCCCACAGGATCCAGGGGATCGGCGCGGGATTCATCCCCGGAAATCTCGACCTGTCCGTTGTGGACCGGGTGGAGCAGGTCACCAGTGACGAGGCGATCGCGCATGCCAGAAGTCTGGCGCGTGAGGAGGGGATCCTGGCGGGCATCAGCTCCGGCGCGGCAATCGCCGCGGCCCTGCGGCTGGGGAGGCTGCCCGAATTCGCGGGGAAAACCATCGTGGCCATCCTCCCCGATTCGGGAGAGCGCTACCTGAGCGGCCCCCTCTTCGCCGGGCTGTTCGACGAAGCCGGGCTTCCGGGACGCTGATTCCGGATCGAAGGGCCCGGGGCGACCCGAGGTTTGTTCAGGCCAAGGGAGCGTGCCTTCAAGGAATGCCCGGGGCCTTTGACCAGGACCCCACCGCCGGCGAGCCTTCCGGCCCGGGTGCACGCCCCGGGAAGCTCACCGGGCCGTGCGCACCACCTCCGGCTGAAGCGCCTCGTTCATGCTGCCCGAGCGGAAACCCTGGAGGTCGAGGGTGACGTAGACGAAGCCGTTTTTCTTGGCCACCTCCACGATCTCCCCGGCGAGGCCGCCTGCGTGGAGCCTCTCCATGTCCTCTTCCCCCAGCTCGAGCCTGAGCAGGTCGCCGTGGTGCCGGGCCCGGTACACCTTGAAGCCCTTGTCCGCGAGGAACCCTTCGATTGCCTCTATCTGGCCGAGCTTTTCGTGGGTGATGGGAGAGCCGTAGGGGATGCGCGACGCCATGCAGGCCATGGACTGCCGGTCCGCCGTGGGCAGGCGGTACACCTCCCGGGAGATGGCCCGGATGTCCTCCTTGGTGAGGCCGCACTCCATGAGCGGCGATTTCACGCCGAGTTCGCGGGCGGCCCTGATGCCCGGGCGGAAGTCGCCCGTGTCGTCGAAGTTGGCCCCGTCGGCGATGACGTGGATGCCCAGGCGCTCCACCTCGCGCTGTATCCGGGAAAAGAGCTCCTTCTTGCAGAAGTAGCAGCGGTCGGGCGGGTTGTCCGCGAAACCGGGGATGTCGATCTCCTCGGAGATGATCACCATGTGCCTGATGCACCTCTCCTGCACCCACGCGAGGGCCGCCTCGTACTCCCGTTTGGGGTAGGTGGACGAGGTGGCGATGACCGCGAGGCACTTCTTTCCCAAAACCTCGTGGGCCACCTCCATGAGCAGGGTGCTGTCCACGCCCCCGGAGAAGGCCACGGCAAGTCCGCCGTACGACTCGATCAGTCCCTTGAGCTGTTCCAGTTTTTTCAGGTGATCCATGTTATGGCACCGCCTCCTGAATGATGCCCGAGGCGAGGAGCCCGTCCTCGTCGTACAGGGCAACGGTCTGTCCGGGGGTGACCGCCTCCTGGGGCTGGTCGAAAACCACCTCGAGCCGGTCCCCCTCGAGGGTCGCCGTGCACGGGGCAGGGGCGTGGGCGTAGCGGATCTGTGCCCGCGCCCTGAAGGGGAGCTCCCCCACGAAGGAGGTCACCCCCTCCGCCCGCAGCCCCCGGGAAAAGAGCAGCTCCCTTCCGCCCACGGTGATCCTGCCCGTGGCAGGGTCCTTCCCGATGACGTAGGCGGGTCTGCCCCGGCTGAGGCCGAGCCGGGCCCGCTGGCCGATGGTGTACAGGGCCAGGCCCCGGTGCCGGCCCACCACAACACCCTGCTCGTCGACGAGGTCGCCGGAGGAAATGTCGATGCGCTCCCTGAGGAACTTTTCGGTGTCCCCATCGGGGATGAAGCAGATGTCCTGGCTTTCGGGCTTCGTGGAGACGGGCAGGTTCGCCTCCCGGGCCACGGTTCTGACCTCGTCCTTGGTGAAGCCCGCCAGGGGGAAGAGGACGCGCTCGAGGGCCTCCGGGGCGATGCCCGAGAGGAAGTAGGTCTGATCCTTCCGGGCGTCCCGGGCGTGCAGGAGCCGGGGCCTGCCGCTGGAGCTGTCGATGCGGGCGTAATGGCCGGTGGCGAGGAAGTGGAATCCCATGGCCAGGGCTTTTCCCAGGAGGTCGCCGAACTTGAGGTGCCTGTTGCACTGGAAGCAGGGGTTCGGGGTCCGGCCTTCGCGGTACTCCCGGATGAAGGGCTCGATGACGAAGCTCTTGAGCGCGGGCGCGAAATCCAGGACGTGGTGGCCTATCCCCAGGGCGGTGCACACGTTCCTGGCATCCTCCACCTCCCGGGGCCCGCAGCACCTGACCCTGTCGGACTCCCCGGCCTTCACCCCGAGGCACATGGTCACCCCCGTGACCTCGTACCCCTGCTCCTTGAGGAGACAGGCGGCCACGGCGGAATCCACCCCGCCGCTCAGGGCGACCATGACGCGCCCCTTCACGGCTCCGCCCGTCCCTGACCCGCCCGGGCCCGTTGCCCCGCGCCATCGGGCAGACCCCTTGCCCGGTCCCCTCCGGAGCTCTCGAGCATCCCGTGTGAACTGTGTCCGGCACCGTACAAAGTTTGAATCCCCCCCTTATTCCTATTGGAATAGTAGTAATTAACGTGCTATCACGCTGCTGTCAACGTATATTGGCCGATCAGTTCAGCCCGGTCAAAAGGAAAGAGAATGGAAAAGCAGCAGAACACAGGCGCCGGCACCATCGTGTCGGTCAACATCGGGAAGGTGAAGGGGCTCAAGAAGCAGGCCGCGGGCGCGTGCATCCTCAAGGAGGAGCACGGCGTCGAAGGCGACGCCCACGCGGGCGGGGGGGTCCGGCAGGTGAGCCTGCTGGCGCAGGAGAGCATCGACAAGATCAGGGCGCTGGGCATGGACGTGGGATACGGAGATTTTGCGGAGAACCTCACCACGCACGGGGTGATCCTCCACACCCTGCCCCTGGGGACGAGGTTTCGGGTGGGGGACGGCGTGCTCCTGGAGCTCACGCAGATCGGCAAGGTCTGCCACGACCGCTGCGCCATCTTCAAGGCCGTGGGCGACTGCGTCATGCCCCGGGAGGGCGTCTTCGTCCGGGTGGTCGCGGGCGGCCCGGTGAAGGCCGGGGACGCTTTCGAGATCGTCCGGCCCTGATCCGGCCGCGGGGCCGAAGAATCCCCTTGCCTGTGCGGGCGGGGAAAGGGATAATGCTCTCCGGCGGCCGCAAGGCCCCCACGGCAGGCCGCGGGCAGCCTTGAGGGGAGCCGGCCCCCATTCCACACGCACGAGCGAGGAGGAGAAAACATGAAAAGGATCCTGGCGATTTCTTTTGTGTTCCTGTTTTTTGCCGCGGGCGCGCACGCCCAGTCCGGTGTCGGACAGGGCCCCAGATTCTACGGCGACTTCAAGCCCGTGGTGGGCGGCTGGTCCGAGTACCAGATGACGGCCAGGGGCGAACCCCCCACGAAGATGAAGGTCGCGGTGGTGGGCAAGGAAGGCCCGAACTACTGGTACGAGACGGTCATGCAGGGGGAGATGCGCATGGTCTCGAAGATGCTCGTCTCCGGCAACCCCGGCGACAGGTCGAACCTCAAGAGGATGATCATGAAGGCCGGCAGCGAGAAGGCCATGGAGATGGACGTGGCCGCGATGATGGCCAGGCAGCCCGCCGGCGGGCCCAAGGGGGCCTCGCCGAAGGCGGTTGACAAGGGCATGGAGACGGTCAGGGTCCCCGCGGGCACCTTCCAGGCCCGTCACCTGCAGTACCGGGAGGGTTCCGACGTGGTCGACGCGTGGGTGAGCGGGACGGTCACGCCCTACGGGATCGTGAAGTCAAAGTCCAGGGACATGGAGATGGTGCTCACGGGCCAGGGCACCGGCGCCACGACCCTCATCACCGAGACGCCCAGGAAATTCTCCATGCCGCCCATGCCCCAGGGCATGCCCAAGGGGATGCCCCACGGCGCCATGCCCGGCATGGGCGGGGGAAACTAGCCCCCGGCAAGGAGCCCCGGAGATATGCGGGACCGGGTGCGGCGGTCTCGCGGCGGGGCATGAGGAGGCGCGCCGGCAAGGGGCGGGGTTTCGTCGGCGATTTCGCCGCCCTGTGGCCATGCGGGGGGTCGGGTGCACCCGCGCCGGGAAGGTCAGCCGATCGTGTGGGCGTAGGGGTCAGGGCGGTCCATGGCCTGGCGGATCTCATCGGGCGTGAGCCACTGGTCGTACTTCCGGTAGTCCGCAAAGACCTCGCAGGAGGTGCAGGGGATGTCCTCCCGCCCGGGGACGGTGCCCAGGTGCATCATCCGTGCGTACCGCATGCGCTCGTTGTTCACCTCCTGCGCAAACCTGCCGCCCAGGGCATCCTGCGCGAACACACCGTGCACGTTGTGGCTGCACCCGAGCAGCCTCCCGTCCCAGCTCACCTGCGGCGACCGCCAGAGCTGCAGGCAGACGTGCCGCATGTAGATCATGCCGGTCTTGCGGAAAAAGGAGCTCGTGTCGGAGTAGCCGATGAGCTTCGTGAGCAGGGTGTGGTCCCGCAGGGGGAGGTGCTCGTCGAACACGTTGATCTTGAAATAGATCTCCATGCCCAGGGCCTTGGACATCACGATGATCCGGCCGATCTCGTGCTCGTTGTGCCCGAAGGGGATGAACTGGAGGATCAGGCGGGGCAGGACGCTTCCATGGCGCTTCTTGTGCCCGTTGATCGCGCGCACGTTCCCGAGCACCTTCCGCAGGTCGCCGCCCACGCGGTACTTTTCGTAGGTTTCCTGGGTGGCCCCGTCGATGGAGACCTTCAGGATGGAGACGCCGTACTTCACGAGGGCCTCCAGGGCTTCGGGGGAGGCGTCGTTCAAGTTCGAGCCCTGGTCGATCTGTATCTTCACCCCCTTGTCGTGGGCGTACCGGAGCATGGCGGGCAGGTCGCGGTTCAAAAAGATTTCGCCCGAGCTCCCGATCTCGAGGGTCCGCACCCCGGGGTTGGCGTCGATGAACTCCCTGAAGGAGCTCAGCGGCAGGACGCCCCTGCCGATGAAGGCCTGCCCGTCCCGGTGCGCGACGGGGCAGAGCACGCACCTGAGCTGGCAGAGGCTGGAGATGTCGAGCCGCACCTCCGAGGGCTTGACCTCGAGGCAGTCGTCGCTCAGCCTTTCGCCGGTCCTCATCATGCCGCAGCCTCCAGGCATTCCCGCACGATCCCGCTCACCGTGCGGGACGAGTCGTAGCCTGCGTACCGCGCGGCAAACGCCGCGGCGTTTCTCCCGAGCTCGGCGGAGCCGGCCGCGAGGTCGAACTTCTCCCGCACTCCACCCGGTTTGCCCAAAAAGCTCGCGAACTGGCACAGCCCCTGCGCGTTGAGCCGGTGCGCCTGGATGGTCTGCTCGAGCTGCTCCGGGCACACGAGCATGCGCACGCCCATGAGGAGTACCTGCGCCGTGGTGCTGTAGCCCCCGTGCGTGACCGCCACGCCGCACTGGGCCGTCGCCCGGAAGATGTCCACGGGCTTCGGGCTGATGCGGAGGGTTGCGGACTGAGCCTTCTGCCGGTCGGACTCGGGCAGGTCGCGCACATACCCCACGGCCGGCAGCCCGCGGGTGCGGAGATGGTCGAGGAGGTCCGGAAGGCACCTGTTGGCGCTGCTCAGGTAAAAGAACACCCGGGGCCCGTCACCCTCGGGCCAGTCGCACCCGGCATCGGACCCGCTCTCGAAGATCGGCCCCCGGAAGGTCTCGCCTTCCCGGTTCCCGTAGTGGTCGGTTTCGGGGAAGATCGTGAGAAAGCGCCGTGCCCCGCAGAAGATGCGGGCCACGGAATCGACCGACGGCACGGCGCCCCGCACCCTCTCCACGAGCATGTCCTCCGTGCGGGCGAGCTCCTTTTCCGGCAGGGACAGCCAGGGGTGCAGGCCCGGCATGGGCGAGAGGTCCGGGGGCAGGGTGAACCCCGTGCCGAGGGCGCCCCGGGGCAGGTCCAGGGACAGGGCCGCAAGCAGGGCGGTGGGGGAGTAGTCCGTCAGGACGAAGTGGGGCTTGTGCTCGCGGAGGCGTCCGGTCCACCAGGCGAACTGCTCCCGGAACCGCTCCCCGTCCCAATAGCCGTTGCCCCAGATGCACTGGGCATAGTTCAGCGAAAAGCCGGTCTTGAGGATCTTCCACGCGGGGGATTGCTCGATGGCGACGTCGAGCCCCGTAAAAGCCTGATGGGCTCTCCGGGCGTCGCAGCACAGCACGGAGACGCTGCTGCCGCGCCTCAGGAACTCCCGTGCGATCGCCCTGAATGGCAGGACATGCCCCCAACCCCCGCCCATCTCGCAGGCGATGACGATGCGGCATGCCACGATTTACGAACTGATGAGAAAGCTTGTGCTGCTCAGCTGTATACGCTGTTGTCCGAGCCGGTTCCCGTGTACCCGCTCAAGGTCGTCGCATTGATGTCGAGCTCCCTGATGCTGGGCTTCTCCCACTCGGGTAGATCTGTGCGCACGGTGGTGTCTTTTCTGTCTTCCATGGTCGCCTCCTCCTGCATGTGCATGGGATGCTTATAGATACGGGAAGTCGCATCCGTTTGTCCAGAAAAAAACGAGCCTTTTCGTGATGCAGCCTGCCCCGTCACCCTGCGGAGACGAGGTCGAATCCCGCCATCTCCCGGATAAAGTCCGTCACGTCCCTGAGGCACTGGCCGCCCTCGACCGAGAAGGAGCCTTCGAGCTCCCTGCAGATCTCCGCTATGGAGCGGGGCTCCTCCAGCAGGGCGAAGATCCGCGCCCCGGTCTCGTTCAGATGATAGTACTTGCCGTTCTGGATGTTCATTGCCACCAGCTCGTTGTCGATCATTCCGGTGAAGATGTCCTCGTTCTTCCTGACGATGCTGTCGGGACTCAGTGATGCCATCGGGTCTTCCTCCTTTGTGGGCGCCTCTGTGGGCCCCGGTTATCCCCGCTCTTTTTCCCGGATGGTGCGGCAGAGGTCCTCCGGCCGCGGGAGGCTGGCCGGAAGCCTGATCTCCTGCACCATGACCTGTGCCGAGAGCTCCTGCAGGTTTTGAAACAGGCTGAGCCTGCTGATGGTGTCTCCCATGAAGCGGATGCAGAAGACGTGCTCCAGGAGGGCGTGGAACTTTGCCGCCCCCGCAAGCGGCACGAACGAGAGCTCCGGGTCGTTTGTGCGGCGCAGGATGAAGATCTTCCTCAGCGGGGCCGGCTCGCTCCTGAAGGTGGAACGGGCGAGCACGGCGAGCTTGTTCACGTCGGGCTTCAAGCGGCCTGCCACGGTGTGCTCGAAGGCCACTTCCCCGAGCGCGTCCTCCCAGAGCCTGATCTCGGGGATGCCCGGCGCCACCGACGGCTGGCCGCCTTCGAAGCGTATGAGCGCGATGTTGTCGTCGAGATAGGCGCATCCGGCATTGAGGAAGGCCGCGGCCAGGGTGGACTTGCCCGTGCCGGAGGCGGCGCAGAAGACGAAGCACGCGTCCCCGTCGCACAGGGCGCTGCCGTGCAGGGGCAGCATGCCCCGCTGGTGGAAGATGCCCGCCAGGGACCAGCCGAGCAGGATCTGCCTGATGATGCCGGGGTTGCCCCCCGGCAGCTGCTGGACGGTGATGGCATTGCCCCCGGAGACGCGGATCGTGGCGCTCTGGGAGCCCCGGAGCAGGAGCTCGCCCGGCGAGGACTCGATCTGCACCGAGCTCGGCGGCACGTAGTCCCGGCCGAAGATCACCCCCTGGCCGATGCGGACGTCCGGCTCCCCCGCGAAGGTGGACTCGGGCCACTGGGGGAAGGAGATCTCCGAGGCAAACGAGAGGCCGTAGGCCCGGTAGGCGTACGGGCCGCCGGAGAAGAGCCCGCCCTCTTCGGGAGGCGCCTTCACCGCCCCTTCAAGGGCGTTCTCAGGAGTGGTGCAGCTCGATGCCATAGAACCTCGCCGGGAAAGCGTCGCGGTTGATCATGCCGTGGGGCACGCGGGAGCCCATGAACGCGAAGGCCGGCGCGTTCACCGTCTTGCCGAGGATCTCCAGGGAGCCTTCCACCAGGGCGAGAAGAAGCTCGTGGTCGTGGCGGTGGAGCGGGATCACCCCCCCGGTCGAAAGCACGTGGTAGCGCACGTGCAGGCGGGAGAGGTAGCGCGAGGGCCCGGCGTAGACCTCGACGGCGCCGGGGTGCTCGCCGCCTTCCGCGCCGCGGAGGTGGTTGAACCGCAGGCCTTGCTTTCCGCCGGGGGGCTCGGCGTCCTTGCGCCACCTGGCGTGCAGGTAGTGCACCGGTGTGTCGCCGGTGTTCCGGAAGGTGTGCGGCACCCGGGAGTCGGTGAAGGACAGGGAGCCCGCCGTCAGGTCGAACGGCAGTTCGCCTGCGGACGAATCGCCGCTCGTGACGTACTGGAGGTTGTCCGACAGGGCGAGGTGAACCTCCTCGTGATCGTGGCGGTGAACCTCGTGGGGGGTCACCCGAGCGCTGAGCACCCCGTCGTGGATGCAGAGCTCGTCCAGGCACCTGGTCGAGCCGAGATACCACACCCGCCTGAACCACCCGGTGGCCGGGTCCTCCTCGAGCTGCCGGGGCAGCTCCTGAATCAGGAAATCCAATCCTTCCGTTTTTTTCATCCCGTCCTCCCGGCCTGCTCGATGAAGCAGCCGCACATGATCCCGCGCAGCAGGAGCGTCGAGGCCTGCCACGCGGTGTAGGGGGTGATTCGGTCCTGCAGGGCGCGCCAGGCGCCTCGCATGCGGGGCAGGTCCAGGTACGCCGCTGTCTGCCCGTTCCGTTCGAGGCGCGCCAGGACATTCTCCATCTCCCCCGGGAAGCACAGGAGCCGCAGGGCGACGTCCACCCCCTGCCTGCCGCGGACCGTGTTCCACTGCACCTCCGGGGGGACGAGCCCCTCCACGGCCCGCCGGATCACCATGCGCTCGCCGCCGCCGAAGGTGTCCTGGCAGCCGGGCAGGCCCAGGCAGTAGCGCAGCAGGCGGGCGTCCGCGGTGGGGTCCCGCACGTCCATGCCGAAGGCCGCCCCGGTGACGTGCCAGATGGGCCCGGCCATAACGCCGTTGCGCATGAGGGTGAGCCGGCGCTGTTCGCGGGGGTGGGGCAGGGCGCTGAAGGTCGGGTCGTGGCGCGCCTCCTCCATGGCCTGCTCCAGGCCCATGCGAGAAGCGAAGTCGGGGCGGATGGGGGCGTATTCGCTCCAGGGCCGGGGGGCCCCCCTCAGCCTCGACTGGAGGCGCTTGAAGGAGGGGCGCAGCCAGGGCCTGATCAGCTGGCCCGCCAGCGCTCCCACCCAGGAGGAGCCGGTGCGCTCCTTCCACCGGGCGAGGGCGTCGAGGCCCTCGCCCCACCTGCCCTCGGCGAAGAGCCAGAAGATGCGGCCCTGCCCGCCGCTCCACGAGACGCCCCCGTTGCCCAGCTGGCCGGTGAGCATGACGCCGAGGCCCTGCTCCCGGGCGGCGTCGTGGAGCGCCATGATCCAGTATTCGTTGGCGGCCGCGTGCTGGGGGGCGCGGTTGAGAGCCACGGCCCGTTCGATCCCCTGCAGGGGAGACACCCCGGAGGCGTCGACGGCGGTGTGGTCGATGTTGCCGTACCTGCGGGCGACGGCGCTCGCCAGGGGCCACTCGTTTGCCAGGGTGCCCGGCGCCAGGCGGCTTGCCTCGTGCAGGGGCACGGAGGTGAAGGCCTTCAGGGTGCGCCCTTCGCCCTCCAGCGCCTGCGCCGCCAGGGCGGTCACCGAGGAGGAGTCCAGCCCGGCGCTCAGGCTCGCCCCGACGGGCCTGCGCGACCTCAGGCGCACGGTGACCGCCTCGCGGTAGCGCTCGAGGAAGCCGGCCACGCAGTCGTCGTCCCGCCGGCCTTCTTCGGTGGGTATGTCCCCCATGTCCCAGTACCGCCTCGCCTCCAGCCCCCGGGGCCCCGCTTTCAGGCAGGAAGCGGGCAGCAGCCGGAAGACGCCCTCCCAGCAGGTGTCCTCCGGCTTCCCCAGGGGAAAGATGGCCAGGTAGGAAGCGAGGTGGCGCTCGCTCACCCTGCACTCGACCCCATCCAGGGAAAACAGGGCTTCCGGGTCGGAGGAAAAGGCGAAAAGCGGCGGGCGGAGGCAGTAAAAGAGCCCCGTGTTCCCCAGGTGGTCCCTGGCCAGGAAGAGCGTGCGCGTCAGGGGGTCCCAGGCGGCGTACGACCAGTCGCCGAAGAGGCGGCCCGGGGCGTCCTCCCCCCAGGCGAGCCAGGCGCGCTTCGCCAGCTCGCCGTCGGGCACGGTCCCGCGCTCGCCCCCGGTGATATCGAAGGCGTCGCACAGCTCGTCGCGGTTGTCGAGGCGGGCGGCCGCGGTGAAAAGCGCGCCTGTGCCGCATGGCCGCGACGGCATGGATTCATGGACCGATTCGGGGGTGATGGCGAGGCGGGCAAAGCCCACGACCCCGGCTTGACCGCTCGCCGTAAAGACGCCGTCGGGCCCCCAGCGCTCCATGGCCCGGCTCATGAGCTCTCCCGCCCCGGGGTGCAGGGGTTGCCCATCAAGATGCACACAACCGAAGATGGCGCTCATGGACCGGCTTGTCTCCTTGGGCATGGGGCTTGACGACCGCAGATCAAGGTAACTGTAAGGAAAAGTCCTGGAGGTGTCAACACGGAAAGGCCGGCACTTTCCCGTTGACAAAGGCCGGGGGGGCCATTAGCTTCGGGGCATGCGGCGCCTGGGAAAGTTTTTCAAACTGAGCGGCGGCGAGAAGCGGCGCTTCGTGGAGGCGGCCGTCTGGCTCACGGTGTTCAGGGTCGCCGTGTCCTGCGTGCCCTTCCGGGTTATCGCCGGTCTCCTGGGCAGGGAGAGGGGGGAGACGGCCGTTGCTTTCCCGGACCCCGCGGGCAGGGGGGAAGTCCTGGCCGTGGCCCGGGCGCTTAAGGTCATGGGCCGCTCTCTCCCCTGGGAAAGCACCTGCCTGGTCAAGGCCGCGGCAGGCAAGCGCATGCTGTCGTGCCGCTCCATCCCCGCCACCCTCTACCTCGGGGTCGCCCGGGACGACGTGAACGCGGTCGCCGCCCACGCCTGGCTCCGCTCCGGGGACGTCATCCTCACCGGGGCCGAGGAGCGCGATCGCTACACCGTGATCTGCACCTTCGCCTGAATTCCGCTTGACTGTCACCTCCCGCTCCGCCATCGGTTGAGGGCGCTCCAGGTCTCGGACCGGGTGAGTCGGCGCCAGGCGGCCACGAGCAGTGTTCGAGAGGCGGCACTCCCCATCCGGCGCTTCCAGGGAAGCGCGTTCGCACCAGGCGTCCTCGAGTTGCCGGTGAAGAGGCGTCACCCCCCTGTCTGGCGTTTCCAGGATTGGGAGTAGCGGCCCTGCGATGCCACCAGCTCCTCGTGGGACCCGGACTCCACGATGCGCCCCGCGTCCATCACGTGGATGACGTCCGCCTGGAGGGCCGTGGTGAAGCGGTGGGTGATGACGAGGGCCGTTCTCCCGGCCGCGAGGGAGCGGAAGCGGGCCATCCAGTCCCCCTCGGCCCAGGAGTCCATGGCGCTGGTGGGCTCGTCCATGATGATGAGCGGGGCCTGCCTGAGAAAGGCCCGGGCCAGGGCCAGGCGCTGCCATTCGCCCACGCTCAGCTCCGCGCCGCCGAACCACTTGCCCAGGAGGGTTTCGTAGCCCTTGTCGAGGCGCCCGATGAGGGCGTCCGCCCCGGCCGACCGGGCGGCCTCGCGGACGTCTTCGGCATCGGGGGCGTCCGCCGGGGAGCTGAAGGCGATGTTGTCGAAGACCGTCTCGTGGTAGCGCACCGGCTCCTGGAAGAGGATGGTGATGGAGGAGCGCACCCCGGCCAGCGCTGCGTCCCGCAGGTCCACGCCGTCCAGGAGGATGGAGCCGGCGTCGGGGTCGTAGCAGCGGCACAGGAGCTTGATGAGGGTGCTCTTGCCCGCCCCGTTCTCCCCCACGATGGCCGTGATCCGCCCCGGCGGGATGGTCAGGCTGAAATCCTCGAGCGCCGGGCGGGGGCTGCCGGCATAGGAGAACGTGACGCCGCGGATCTCCACCGCACCGGCCGGGGCGTGCGGGGAAAGCGGCTCCGGCGGGTCGGCGATGAGCGGCCTGACGTCCAGGTACTCGAAGAGGTTCTCCAGGAACATCATGTTGCGGTAGATCTCCCCCGCCTGGGCCAGGAGGTCCCGCAGCATCCTCTGCCCCTGGGTGAAGGCCAGGTAGAAGAGGGTGAGGTCGCCCAGCGTCATGAGCCCCTGCGAGGCCCTGCCCGCCATCCAGGCGAGCACCCCGGCCAGCGCGGCGAGGCCAAAGGCACCGGCGGCGAGCTGCCCCCCCGCCTCCGCCTTGAGCAGGGAGAACCGCTCGGTGCGCAGGCGCTCCCGGATCCCCTGGAAGGCGGAGCGGAACCTGTCGCCCAGGGCGAAGATGCGCAGCTCGGCCGCGGCGTTGCGGTCCGTGATCAGCCAGTCGTAGTAGCGGCTTCTCCGCTCGGCCGCCGTGTTGTTGAGGCGCCAGGCGTGGAAGCGCAGGGTGTTGCGCAGGATCACCCACAGGGCGGGCAGGGTGCTCCCCACGAGCACCAGGGGCACCCAGAGCCCGAACCGCAGGAGCACGACGCCCATGGCGGCCAGGGTGATCCCGTTCTGGAGAAAGGCGCCGAAGTTCTCCAGCAGGGCCGCGGGCCTGCTCAGGGCATCGACCCGGGCCCGGTGGAGGCGGTCGTAGTAGTCCGGGGAATCGTAGAAGGCCAGATCCAGGGCGAGCGCCTGCCGGTGGATGAGATTGTGGATGTGGTCCTGCACCCGCTCGCTCTGGAGGGCCCGCACGAGGCCGGCGGAGATGCGCAGGACCTCGCCCAAGAGCATGACCAGGGCGAGGGCGCCGATGAGCAGCAGGAGGGGGCGCAGGCCTTCCCAGGACCGGCCGCCGCTTGCCGCCGCCGCCAGGCCGTCCACCACGGCCTTCGAGAGGTAGACCACCGCCGCGGGGAGGAGCCCCTGGGCCAGGAGCAGCACGAGCCAGAGCGCCACCAGGCCCTTTGCCGCGGAGGAGATGAGGGCGAAGGCCCGGGGCAGGTAGGGGATCTGGTGCAGGCCGGACTTCAGCTTGTCTTCGAGCGCGCTCATCGGGCCGTCTTCAGGATGCGCCCGGCCTTTTTCCTGACGACCAGGAGGGGCCGGATGAGGTAGCGGAGGAAGGAGAGACCCTCCGGGAGGGGAAGATTCACCGTTTCCGCGTACTGGGGCCGGAAATGGAGTGCCAGGTAGCGCCATTTCTCGGGCGTCCCCCTGCAGGCCGCCCAGCCGATCCTCTTCGTGAGCCAGTACCTGCGGCCCCAGGCGTGATCCGTCCCCTCCCAGGGGAGGACGGCCATCCGCAGGGCCAGCTCGACGAACTTCGCTTCCCGGGGGTCCTTGAGGAGCTCCAGGGCCTCGGCGGGCACCGGAACGTCGAAGAGCAGGTGGGCCAGGAGCACGGAGCGGAGCAGGCGCGGTTTTTCGCCGTAGCGCTCGGCAACCGCGATCAGGCTTTCGAACCCGCCGGGCCCCGGGCCGCCCACCAGGGCCGCGATGTCGAAGAGGCGGATGAGCCGCTCCCAGGCGTGCCGCTCCCCGTGGATGGCCAGGTAGACGCCGTGGAGGGGCAGGGGCAGGGTGGGGACCTCCGTGCCGTGCAGCTTCACCGCGGCCCGCTGCTGCCAGAGGTCCTCGAAGGGGAACCGGGGGCCTTCCCCGTCGTGGCAGAGATGGAAATGGAGCTCCACGTGGGCGCGGTTCCGGGGGTTGACGAAGTGGGTGTGGATGGTGCCCCCGGGGTCGAGCGCCGCCTTGCCGGGGCCTTCCCCGGGCTGGTAGACGAACCCGTCCTTGAGGAGCAGGCTTTCCGCCCTTTCGTGGTCGTCCCGGGAAACGAGCAGGTCCAGGTCAGAGCAGTAGCGCATGCCCGGGTCGCCGTAGAGCTGCACCGAAAGGGCCGGCCCCTTGAACGCCATGACGCGGGTCCCGCTGTGCGCGAAGAGCCTGCTCAGGCGGGCGAGCTCCGCCGTCATCTTCAGGAGGTGCATGCCGCTCTCCGTGCCCCGCCCCCGGGCCGCTTCCGGGAGGCCCCCGGCGTTTCCCCGGCCCTCAAGGGCGCGCAGCGCAGGGATGAGCAGGCGGTTCTCGTGGAGGAGGTTTACGAACCGGCCCCAGTCGGGGCCATGGAGGGCCGCAAGGCGGTCGAGGGCGCCCGGTGGCCCGGCCGGGCTGTTTTTCAGCAGGGCCGCGGCGCAGGAGAACATGAGCCTGAACTCGAGGGCGGCCTCGGGGTCCAACCCGGACCTGGCGAGCTGCCGGTCAACCAGGGGATGCACTTATCTGACCCCCCTGGAACAGCCGCGGCCCTGCGCCCGGGATGGTAAAGCATGCCGGATACGTCATAGCGCCCCTTTTCTCTGGAACAGGATCCTGATTCCCACCGGAACCGACGGGGGTGAGTGTACCAAGCTTTTTCCCCCGAGACCACAGCAAAACCTCAGCGGCGAGCAGGGGCCCACGCCAAAGTGGCAAGGGCACGGGCCCTCGCCTGCATGCGGCAGCAGAAACCGCGGGTGAGCGCAAGCCGCCACCGCCGCCAGGTCTTGCACCCCTCTTGCCTGCATGCCGCAGCAGAAACCCCGGGGGAGCGCAGGGGCACAGTCCCGCCCGGGGCGCGTCAGAGGACGTGGGCGATGGTCCCTGCGACGACGAGCGCCACCGCCGTGTTCAGGGCGACGGAGGCGGCGGCCACCTTCCACCCCCCTTCCTTCCACAGGGTGGAGATGGTGGCGATGCAGGGGATGTAGAGCACGGTGAAGACCACGAGCACCAGGAGCTGCACCGGGGAAAGGACGGAGGCGACGTTCGCCGTGCCCAGCGCCGATTCGAGCATGATGAGCGTGAGCTCCTTCCTGAAGATGCCCAGGAACAGGGTGATCCCCAGGTTTTCCGGGAGGTCGAGGACGAAGGCGGTGACCGGGGAGAGCGCCGCGTTCACGTACGCGTCGACGCCCGCGTGCGCCATGACCGCCAGCACGATGCTCGAGATTGCGATCACCGGCCAGGCGAAGGCCAGGAACTCGTAGGTCATGGCCCAGACCTTCCTGAGCACGATGCCCGCGTAGGGTCTCCTTAAAGGCGGCACGTCCATGATGATCCCCGGCGACGTCTCGACGTTGAACCGCGACAGGAGGAACGACATCGCCAGGGCCACGGCGATGTTCCCCAGGTAGATGAGCGTGGCATACCCCGCCCCCAGGTACTTGCCCGCCAGGGCCATGATGATCACGGTGCGCGCCGAGCACGAGATGAAGGGGACCACCAGGAGGGTGATGATCCGGTCGCGCTCGTACTCGAGGTTCCGGGCGGCCATGATGGCAGGCACGTTGCAGCCGTAGCCCAGGATGAGGGGCACCACGGACTTCCCGTGCAGCCCGAACCGGTGCAGCAGGCCGTCCATCATGAAGGCGATGCGCGGCAGCAGCCCGGTGTCCTCCAAAAGCGACATGAGGGTGAGGAGCGGCACGAGAAAAGGCAGGACGATGCCCAGGCCCGCGGTGACCCCGTCCCAGAGGCCCGCGGCGAGGATCAGCACGTTTCCGCTCAGCAATCCCGGAAGCTGCCGGCCGACGAGGTCGAGCGGCCCCTCGAGCAGGCCCGAGAGGAGGTCGCCCAGCCAGAACGAGGTGGAGAACATGAGGAAGATCAGGGCCGCAAACGCGATCAGCCCGCCTGCGGGGTTGATGATGAAGCTGTCGACGGCCTCCCCGAAGGAGAGCTTCGCCCTCGACTTCACCACGGCCACGTCCTCGAAGAGGTCCATGACCATGGCGTGGCGGTGCGACGCGAAGACCCCGGTCTCGGGCCAGGCGTGGACCTCCGCCAGGAAGCGCCGGTTTTCCCGGACGAACTGGAGGAACGCGGGGTCGGCCTCCTGGGCCAGGGCCTCGAACTCCGGGTCCATCTCCAGGAGCCTGATGATGACGAAGCGCTCGTTCACCCGGGCGAGCTCCCCCAGGGATTGCGGGTAGCGGCTCGCGATGCGGGCGATGCACTCCTCCACGTCCTTGTCGTACACGGGCTTCCGGTAGCGGTACGCCTCCCGGGAGACCTTGAACGCGGCCCTGAAGAGCTCGTGCACGCCGCTGCCCTGCGCCGCCACGAGGGGGCAGGCCTCCACGCCGGTGAGGGAAGCGAGCTTCGCCGCGTCGATGGCGATCCCCTTTTTCTGGGCCTCGTCGAACATGTTCAGGGCGATGACCATGGGGACGTCCATCTCCATGAGCTGGATGGTGAGCTCCAGCGAGCGGGCCAGCGTGGAGGAGTCGAGCACGTTGATGATGACGTCCACGCTCCCGGAGAGGAGGTAGTCCCGGGCCACCTTCTCGGCGATGTCGTGGGCCGAGATGGAGTAGGTCCCGGGCAGGTCGATGAGCTTCACGGTGCGGCCCTCGAAAAAGACCCTCGTCTCGGTGTAGGCCACGGTGGTGCCGGAGAAGTTGCCGGTGTTCACCTTGAACCCGGCCACGGCGTTGAACAGGGTGGATTTCCCGCAGTTGGGCTGCCCGGCCAGGGCTATGACCAGCTCGTCACCGGGGCTCTTCGTTGCGGATCTCGACATGCGCTGCGATCTTTCTCCCGATCATGGTGCGGGCGCCGGTGGCCACGTCCTCCACGAGGATGGGGCCCTTGAACGGCGCGGTCTGGACGACGCGGATCTTCTTGCCTGCGTAGAGCCCCAGCGAGGCCATCCTCGCGAGGACGCCCCTGCCCCCCGTTATCCCGGCGATGACCGCCAGGGCCCCCTGCCCGAGGTCGTCGAGCTTCACGGGGCGACCTCCCTCCCCCGGCACTCGGGGCAGATGCCCACGAGCTCGAGGTGGTGCCGCTCGAGGGTGAACCCGTGCTCCCGGGCCACGGCCTCCTGCAGGACCTCGATGGCGGGGTAGACGAACTCCCTCTTCGTGCCGCAGCGGGAGCACACGAGGTGGTCGTGGTGCTCGTGGCCCCAGGTGTGCTCGTACCAGGCGCCGCCCGAGCGGGTGTCTTCCTGCACCACGGCCCGCCGGATGATCCCCGCCTCGATGAGCAGGGCGAGGTTGCGGTAGATGGTGACCAGGGAGAGGGCATAGCCCTGGTCTTTCAGGAGCTTGAGGAGGTGGTCGGCGTGGAAGTGGTCCTTCATGCTGCAAACTGTTTTCAATAGGACCAGACGCTCTTCCGTGAGCCGCCCCCGGTGAGAGCGCAGAATATCTTCCAGTTTGTCAAAACAGAACCCGTGGGCCCGACAGGCTGAGCACTCCGGCTTGATGATTTCTTGTCGCATATTGTTTTCAATAATGATGAGCACAGGTTTTGTCAAGGAAGAACAGGGGCGCCCACGGCCCGACCCGATGGGCGGGACCACCCTGGCCCGGGGGCCAGGGGAGCGGCGAGGTGGCCTGCGGTCGACGCCTTCAGCCCGGAGCGGGTCACCGTCGTTCCCGGCCCGGGGAGTTTCTTTTCCCGTCCACAGCGCATCCTTCGGTCGCCATACCCTCTCCCCGCTCCCTTCGCCCCGGGGTATTGCGCCCGGAACCCCACCTGTTATTACTTTAAACACAGGGTGGCAAATCGGCCCGGGTCGTTGGCCAGGAGGAGGGACTAAGGGCATGAGCCCGACAGGATACCACGATGCCCGGTTCAGGACCGTTGCCGACATGCTCCGGGGCAGGGCTGACCTGCAGCCGGAAGGCGTCGCCTGTGTTTTTCTCGAATTTCCCGCCGGGGAAGAGATCGTCGAGCAGACGGCGACCTACGGGGGGCTCCATGCATGGGCCTGCCGGATCGCTGCGGGCCTCAGGGAGCGCCATGCCCGGGGCGACCGCACCGTCCTGCTCTACCCCCCGGGGCTGGAGTACATCGCGGCGTTCTTCGCCTGCCAGTACGCCGGCGTCATCGCGGTTCCCTCCTATCCGCCCTTCTCGCACCGGCACGTCACGCAGCTCCTTTCCCTCCTGGATAACGCCAGGCCCCGGAGCGTGCTTTCTTCCCGGGCCGTCCTGGACGTGGCGAGGCCAGCCCTGGAGAAGGTCCTTAAGGCCCGGGGCAAGTGGGAATGGCTCTGCACGGAAGACCTCGAGGGCAGCGGCGCCCCGGACCTCAGGGGCGGCGAGAGCCCCGTCTCCTTCCTCCAGTACACCTCGGGGTCGACCTCGAAGCCCCGGGGGGTCGTGCTTTCCCACGAGAACCTCCTGCACAACCTGCACCTCATCGAGGAGTGCTTTGGCCATCACGGGGGCAGCCGCGGGGTCATCTGGCTGCCGCCCTACCACGACATGGGGCTCATCGGCGGGATCCTCCAGCCCGTCTACGCCGGGTTCCCCGTGTACCTGCTCTCGCCGCTGAGCTTCCTGAAGAAGCCCCTGCGGTGGCTTCAGGTCATCACGAAGTACCGGGCCACCACGAGCGGGGGGCCGAACTTCGCCTACGAGCTCTGCCTCCGGAAGGTCTCCCCGGGGGAGCGCGCCTCCCTCGACCTGAGCTCCTGGGACCTGGCGTTCTCCGGGGCCGAGCCCGTCCAGCCCTCCACCCTGGAGCGGTTCTCCCGGGCCTTCGGGCCCTGCGGGTTCGACGCGAAGGCCTTCTACCCCTGCTACGGCCTGGCGGAGTCCACCCTCATCGTGACCGGGGGGTCGAAGGCGGCGCCGCCGCGGGTGACCGCCTTCGACAGCGAGGCGCTCCTCCAGAACGAGGTCAGAAAGCGGGAGGGCGACGGGGACGGGGGCAGGCCCTACGCAGGCTGCGGGACAGCCCTGGAGCACGGCCGGATCGTCATCGTTCACCCGGCGTCCATGACCCCCTGCAGGCCGGGGGTCGTGGGGGAGATCTGGGTCAGCGGGCCGAGCGTGGCATCGGGCTACTGGGACAATCCCGAAGAGGGGCGTGAAACCTTCGGGGCATACCTTGCGGACACGGGCGAGGGGCCGTTCCTCCGGACAGGGGACCTGGGCTTTTTCCACGAAGGGGAGCTTTTCGTCGTGGGCAGGCTCAAGGACACCATCATCCTCAGGGGCAGGAACGTCTACCCCCAGGACATCGAGAAGACGGCCGAGGAAAGCCACCCCGGCCTGCGCAGGGGCTGCAACGCGGCCTTTGCCATAGACGTGCAGAACGAGAACCGTGTGGTGCTCCTGCAGGAGCTCGAGCAGGACTGCGTCGAGCTCGAGGTGGCGTTGGCGGAAAACATCCGCTCGAGCATCCGCAGAGCGGTGGCTGTCAACCTCGGCATCCAGGTGCACGAGGTGGTGCTCATCAGGAGCAACACCCTCCTGAAGACCACGAGCGGCAAGATCCGCAGGAGCGCCTGCCGCACGGAGTACCTGTCCGGGAACCTCGAGACCGTCCCCTGCGGGCCCGGCAGGGGGTGAAGCCCCCAGGAGGTGCTGTTGCCCGGGGCGTCAGGTGGCGGTGAAGCTCACCCGGCCGCCCGGCTCGGCACGGGCGAGGGTGAACGCCCCGGCCGAAGGCTTCCGTGGCAGGGGCAGGTCCAACCGGGGGCACGGAAGCCCCGCAGCCAAGATGGCCAAGGACGCCGTTGACGGCGCAGGTCCACCCGGGGCACGGACGCCCCCCCAGGCTTCACGGGGCGGGGTTCTCCCCCTCCCCGGCGCTGCCGGCGTCTTCCGGGGCTGACGGACCGGTGGTGCTTTCCGGGAGGGACAGGGGCTCGAGCCCTTCGTCCTGCCCCTCCCCGGCTGGGGCGGACACCCCGGTGGTGCCGGTCAGCGACCCCAGGCCGGAATCCCCTTCCCCGGGCTCGTCGGGGGCGTTCATGACCTCTTCGAACTCGGGTATGACGATGCCCCTTTTGACCATGATGCGGTAGATGAGCCTCGAACGGGCCAGCACGTAGCGCTTGCCCCCCGTGGGATTGTAGCGGATGGGGTTGGGCAGGACGCTCGCGAGCTTCGCCGCCTCTTCCGCGGTGAGGGCCCTGGCGTTCTTGCCATAGTAATGCCGGGAAGCCGCCTGGATGCCGAAGATCCCGTCACCCCACTCGGCGGCGTTGACGTAGAGCTCCACGATCCGCTTCTTCGAGAGGTTACGCTCCAGGCGCCAGGTGTAGATGGCCTCCTTGATCTTCCTCAGGGGGGTCTTCGCCGGGGAGAGGTACAGGTTCTTGGCCAGCTGCTGGGAAATGGTGGAACCACCGGCCGAGAGCTTCTTCTTTTTCAGGTCCTCCTCGAGCGCCCGCTGAATGGCCTTGAAGTCGAAGCCTTCGTGCCTCCAGAACTTGTCGTCCTCCGCGATGATGACCGCCTTGATGAGATACGGGGAAACCTTCCTGAGGGGCACCCACGTCCAGGAGATCTTTCGGTCGAGGCCCTGCTTCTCCCACTGCTTCTCGCGGTATTTCATGAAGGCCGTCTTTTCGAACCGCTCGCCCTTGAGGGCCGAGACGTCGGGATACACGAAGCACAAGGCGATGTCCGCCCCCACGAATGCGAGGACCGCGACAAGTGGGTAAATCAGCAGCTTCTTGAGCATGATCGTGAGGCCCCCATCCCGATTCTGGTGCACGTGGAGCACCTCATAGAATAATTTTCAAAAAAGATCAAATCCTGGACGTACGGTGGGGCAGGGGCAAGAGCCGGGTTCGGTGAAGGAACTCTTTCAGGAGGAGCCTGAACCCCGGCCCCTCCCGACTTGGGGCCTGAGCCCGGAAAGCGGGCTGCGGCCCTCCTCGTTCATCCGGGGGACGGTCAGGCCCGGACGATGAGGACCTCGGACGTGGCGCGTTCGGCGACCCGGTCCGCCACGTTCCCCATGAGATGGCCCATGAGGCCCGACTTCCCGTGGGAGGCGATGACGATGAGGTCGATGTCCTTGTCCCGCTGCTCCTGCAGGATCACGTCGTAGGGCACGCCCCTCTGGACGTCGAAGTCGATCTCCACGGCCGGCCTGCCGGCCACCGTGTTCACCTCATGCTCCATGAGTTCCCGGGATTTGCTTACGCTTTCTTTTTCGATCTGGTCCATCGTTTCCCTGGGCAGGCAGTAGTCCGCCACGCACTGCTGGATGCCCTTGTCGACCACGTGGAGGAGATAGACCTTGGAGTTGAACTTCTCCGCGATGTCCAGTGCCTGTCTCAGGGCCTTGTCCGAATGTTCGGAAAAGTCCGTCGGGACCAGGATGTTTTTCGGTTCGAACATTTTCAGTCCCTCCTTTCTGAGGTTCTTTACCGCTGCAGCTTATAGTAGTTTCCCGGGGGTGGAATTCAATGGCTGCCCGCGCCCCGGGTGTTACGGGATGGCCGCGGTCCGGGAAAAGGCAGACTCCCGGTATTGATTCCCATGATCTTCGGATTCGAGCTGAAACTCGAGCCCGGCGACGACGGGGAAGGCATCCTCCGGGCATTGGTTCCACTGATCTGGCTTGTCCCTCTGCATCCGGATGGCCTCCGGCGAGGTTTTTCGAGAGGGGTTGTCGGGCAGGAAGGGCGGGCGCAGAGCGCCCGGAGGAGCGAAACCCTTTAACCGCATGAGCTCAGGGGGTCAGGAAGGAATAGCCAGGGGACTCAACGAGGAAACCCTTCTCCCGCATGAGCTTTTCAAGGGGGGGGGGTCAGGGGCGTTCTTTCCTGATCCGGGCCCCGAGCTTTTCCTTCCAGTCGTCGAAGAGGTCGTAGGCGGCGGGCACCACCGCTAAAGTGAGGAAGAGCGAGGTGATGAGGCCGCCGATAACCGTGACGCCCATGGGCGAACGGATGTCCGAGCCCTCGCCCACGCCCAGGGCCACGGGCATCATGCCCAGGACCATGGCGAAGGTGGTCATGAGGATGGGCCGCAGCCGCACGGGGCCCGCCTGCATGATGGCGTCCCGCCGGGACATGCCCCGCGCCCTGAGCGTGTTGGTGTAGTCCACGAGCAGGATGGAGTTCTTCTTCACGAGCCCCATGAGCAGGATGAAGCCGATGAAGCTCACGATGGAGATGGACTTGCCCGTCATGAGGAGCGCGCCGAAGGCGCCGATGAAGGAGAGCGGCATGGCCAGGAGCACGGTGACCGGGTGCAAAAAGCTTTCGAACTGGGAGGCGAGCACCATGTAGGCGAGCAGAATGCCCAGCATGATGGCGAACAGGAGGTACTTGAACGACCTGCCCATTTCCTCGGCCTCGCCCACGTAGCTGGTAGTGTAGCCCGGGGGCAGGGTCCTGGCCGCGATGGCGTCGAGCTCGGTCATGGCCGTGCCCAGGGGCTTGCCCTCGAGGTTGGCGAAGAGCCACAGCGAGCGCTGGCGGTCCCTGCGGGTGATCAGGCTGGGGCCGCCCCCCTCCACGATGTTCACCACGTTGCCCAGTTCCACGAGCCTGCCGTCGCTGGCCCGCACATACAGCCTGCCGATGTCTTCGGGGCTTGCCCGGTTCTCCGGGTTGAGCCTCACGCGCACGTCGTAGCGCCTGCCCCGGGCGTCGTCCTTGAACTTGGTGATGTCCACCTCGCCGGAGATGAGCAGGTTGACGGCCTCGGCGATGGTCGCGGTGCTCACGCCCAGGTCGGAGGCCTTGTTCCGGTCGATGAAGACGCTGAGCTCGGGCTTGCCCACCTCCAGGGAGGTGTCCACGTCGACGATGCCCGGCAGCTTCGCGAACTCCGAGGCGATGGCCTTGGTGTACCTCCGCTGCTCCTCGGGCGTGCCCCCGCTGATGACGTACTGCACCGGGAGGTTCCGGATGCCGCCGCCGAGCATGGAGACCTCCTCGATGGTGGTCTTCAGGCCGGGGATGGCGCCGAGCTTCTTCCTGAGCTCCGCCATGATCTCCTGCTGGGTTTTTTCCCTCTCCGCCCGCGGCAGGAGGCGCGTGAAGATCGTGCCCTTGTTGATCTGGCCCGTCCCGCCCTGGCCCATGCCCTGGGCGAAGAAGGCGCCTTTGACCTCCGGCCTGGCCCGCACGATGCCCTCGGCCTGGGAAAACAGGTCGCCCGCCTTCTCCAGGGAGTAGTCGACAGGGGACTCCATCCTCACCACGAACTGGCTCTGGTCCTCGGACGGCTTGAACTCCTTGCCGATGAACTTCACCATGTACATGCTCAGGGCGAAGAGAACCAGCGCGCCCAAGAGCACGGCCCCCCGGTGGTCAAGGCTGAACCTCAGGACGGGCCGGTAGCCCGCCACGATTTTTTCGTGGACGCCTTCGAGCATGCTTCCCAGCCTGGCCCAGAACGCCGACTTCTTTTCCCGCCTCAGGTGCTCCTCGTGGGTCAGGAGGAAGATGGAGGAAAGCATGGGGGTCAGCGTGAGCGAGACGAGGAGGGAGACGAGGACGGAGAAGACGACGGTGAGGGCGAACTGCAGGAAGAACCGCCCGATGATGCCCTTCATGAAGGCCACGGGCAGGAAGATGACCACGATGGCCAGCGTGGTGGCCAGGACCGCAAGGCCGATCTCGGAGGTGGCGAAGGCCGCGGCCTCCCGGGGGGGCATGCCTTCTTCGATGTGGCGGTAGATGTTCTCGATGACGATGATGGCGTCGTCGATGAGGATGCCCACGGAGAGGGTGAGCGCGAGCATGGTGAGGTTGTTGAAGGTGAAGTCGAAGAGGCGCATGACGGCGAAGGTGGAGATGATGGAGACGGGCAGGGCAACGGCGGCGATGAGGGTGGAGCGGATGTTCCTGAGGAAGACGAAGACCGCGATGACCGCCAGGATGGAGCCCAGGATGAGGTGCTCGCGCACCTGGTTCATGGAGTTGACGATGAAGGTGGACTGGTCGAAGGCGATGTTCAGCCTGATGCCCGGCGGCAGGGTCTTCTCGATGCGCCCGATCTCCGCCTTGACGTTCTCCACCACCTGCACGGTGTTGGTTCCCGTCTGCTTCTGGATGCCGATGCCGATGGCCGGGACGCCGTTGTACTTGGCGTAGGACCTGCGCTCCTCCATCCCGTCCTCGGCGCGCCCGATGTCCCTGATGCGCACGGGGGCGCCCTGGGAGTAGGCGACGATGAGGTCGTCGAACTCGGAGACGCTCTTCATCGAGCCCTTGACCTTGATGGAAAACTCCTTGGTCTTCGACTCGATGCGGCCGCCGGGGAGCTCCACGTTTTCCCTGCCCAGCGCCAGCGCGATGTCGCTCGGGGCGATGCCGTAGGCCCTGAGCTTGTCGCCGTCGAGCCAGATCCTGACCTGCCTCTTCTGGAGGCCGCCCAGCAGGAGGGCGCCCACGCCCTCGGTCCTCTGGAGCTGCTCCTTGAGCACCTCGTCCACGTAGGTGGAAAGCTCCACCTGGGTTTTCTGCCCGGTGACCGCGATCCACATGACCGGGCTCGAATCGGTGTTGACCTTCATGATCACGGGCTCGCTGATGTCGTCCGGGAGCTTGGAGCGCACCGCGGCGATCTGCTCGCGCACGTCCTGCACCGCGATGTCGATGTCGCGTTCGAGCTGGAACTCAACGATGATGCTCGAGGCCCCTTCGAGGCTCGTGGAGGTGATGGTCTTCACCCCGTTGATGGTGTTCACCGCCTCTTCGATCTTGTCCGTGACGTCGATGTCCATGATCTCGGGGCTGGCCCCCTTGAGGGTGGTGGTGACGCTCACAATGGGGAAGTCGACCTTGGGGAACAGGTCCACCCCGATCTCGGAGAAGGAGACCATTCCCAGGACCACCAGGCCCAGGATGAACATGGTGGCGAAGACCGGCCGCCTGATCGACGTATCAGAGATCCACATACACCCTCACCCCGCTCCCCTGCCCGCGAGTCTTCCGGACTGGCGGCTCTGCGCTACTGGACGGCATGGACCTTCACCCCGCCCACGAGGTTGTTCTGCCCCACCACGATGAGGTTCTCCCCGCCCTTGAGGCCCTCGAGGACCTCCACCAGCTCGCCGTACTTGGCCCCGAGCTTCACGGAGCGCTCCCGGGCGGCGCTTCCCTCCCGGAGGAAGACCCTGACCCGGGTGCCCTCGTAGAGGATGGAGGTTGCGGGGACGACCACGGCCTCCCTGCTTTCACCGGTGAAGATCTTCACCCGGGCGAAGAAGCCCGGTTTGAGCTCGAAGGCGCCGTTGGGCACGAGCGCCTCGGCCCGAAGCGAGCGGGTGCGCTCGTCCAGACTCGGGTAGACGAGGCTCACGCGGCCGGAGAACTCCCGGCCCGGGTAGGGGTCGACGGAGAAGGTGACGTCCTGCCCTGCCCGGAGCTGGGACACGTCCTTTTCCGCAATGGTGAAGGAAAGCTTCAGGGGGTCGACCCGCACGATGGTCATGAGGGGCATCCCCGCCCTGACAAAGTCGCCCGCGGACACCCGCTTCTCCTTCACCATGCCCTGCAGGGGGGAGAGGACGGAGGTCTTGCCCAGCTTCTCCCGTGCCAGGGAGAGCACCACCCGCGCCCGGTCGAGGTCGCGCTCCGCCACGGTTTTGCGCAGCGTGACGTCGTCGAACTGCTGCCTGGTCAGGAGCTCTTCCCTGAACAGGGCCTCTTTCCTGCCGAACTCGGCCCGGATATTGGCCAGGGCCGCCTCCGCCTGCTTGAGGGCGGCCTCGGCGTTGTCCGCACCCAGGCGGTAGTCGGTGCTGTCCACCCTGGCCAGGGCCATGCCCCTGCTCACCGGGGTGCCCTCGTCCACGGGCACCTCCCTGAGCACGCCGTCCACCTCGGAGGAAACGGAGACCTCCTCGCTGGCGGTGAGGCTCCCGATGGTCTCGATAAACGGCCGGACGGGCTTCTTTCCCACGGTCCAGACCTTGACGTTGACCGTTTTCTCCAGTGCCCCCTCTTCTTCATTCTTCCCGCAGCCGCTCACCAGCAGCAGCGAGACGGCCATCAGCACCAGGGCCGTTTTTGCCCGGGCCCCGGAGCGGCCGGTGCTTCCCGTGCGGGTCGACGTGTGTCCAGCCATGGATGGGATCCCCTTTCTGCGCTCTTATGTCTTCGAGGGTGCGTCGACACCCTTCATGAACGTTCCCGTTGCCTGCTCCAGCGACAGGATGGAGAGCTGGTAGGAGTACAGGGCCTCCGCCAGCTGCCGCTCGGAGGAAACCAGGAGGTCGTTGGCGTCGATGACGTCGATGGAGCTCGCCAGTCCCAGCTCGAACTGCCGGGAGACCCCCCGGTAGTTGTCCCGGGCGAAGGCCGCCTGGTCCTCGAGGAACTTCAGCTGCCCCCTGCGGGTGTTAAGGTCGAGGTACGCGCTCTCCACCTCCATGCCCACGCTCTTCCTGGCGTCCTCATACTGGAGCTTCGCCTGCCGCTCCCGGGTCTTCGCCTCCTGCACCTCGGCCACCCGCAGGCCCCCCTCGAAGAAGGGGAAATTGAGCGAGAGGGCGCCGTAGACGCTCTTGTCGTTGAAGGTCATGGTTTCGGGGGCCTGGTCGCTGTTCTGGTACACCCCGGCCATGGAGAGGTTGGGCCAGTAGGCGCCCCGTGCGTACGTCACCTCCTGGCCGGCGATCCTCACCTGCTCCTCGAGGCTCCTGAGCTCGGGGCGACTGGCATAGGCCGTGCTCTTGAGCTCGGTCAGGGGGGCTTCCCCCGCGGCCCGGAAGGGCTCTTCCCGGAGGGTGTACTCCCCCTCGATGCCAGCCACCCGCGCCAGGGAAGACCGGGCGAGGGCGAGGGCGTTCTGCGCCCTCACCAGGTCGGACCTGGCGCCCGAGAGCTCGCTTTCCGCCCTCAGGAGGACGGTCTTCGTGATCTCCCCCACCTTCAGGCGGGAGGAAGCGGCCTCCCGGTATTTCGAGACCCGCTCGAGATTCGACTTCGCGATGTCGAGCCCTTTCGTCGCCATGAGCACGCCGTAGTAGGAGCGGGCCACCTGGAGCAGGTAGGTTTCCCTGACGGCGTCGAGGTCGTGGCCGGCCCGCGTGATGTCGTTGCGCGCCTCGCTGAGCGCGGTGAACTCGCGCAGCGACAGGGACAGGGTCTGGTCCGCCCTGACCCCCCAGGCGTCCGTTCTTTTCGGCTGGATGAGGATGTCGAGGTCGTTGTACCGGTCGTCCGTGTACTGCTGGCGGGTGCCGAAGGCCGTGAGTCTGGGCAGGAGCATGGCCACGGCCCGGTTCTTCTCCAGCCTGGCGAAGGTGACGTTCTCCCGGGCGATCCCCACCTTTTCCGAACGCTCCAGGGCGATCCGGTACAGGTCGGGCAGGGCGTACTCGACGGCGAGAGCGGCGCGGGGGCACGCCCACAGGAAAAGGAGAAGCAGGTATGCGGCCGTTCTCGAGGTCTTCATGACGCTCGCCTCCCGTGCGGTGTTTTCGCCTCCGGGGCACGCCCGCTTTCCGGCGTCTGCCCGAAGGCTGCCGGAGGGGCCCCGGAGTCGTTCCGCAGCCCGGTGAAGAATATCCTGTTCATCTGCTTCATGGCCTCCATCATGCGGTCGGGCCGGTCGTAGAACGCGAAGGTGCGGTCGCAGCCGAACATCGAGGAGATGAGCACGAGCGAAATGAGCTCCAGGTTGTCCAGCGGCCGCATCTCGCCCCGGGAGACGCCGTCCTCGAGGATGCCCCTGACGAGGTCCAGGTGGGCCCGGAGGTAAAGCTCCTTCTCCGTCTCGAAGACCCCCTCGAGGGACCGGAACTCCTGGATGACCTCCCGTGGGGCGTGGCGGGTCTTTTCCGCGAGGAAGCGGGAGCGGGCCTCGATGAGGGCGAACATCCGGTCTTCGGCGCTCTTCTTCGAGGCCGCGGCCTGCTTCATGAGGTCGATGAGCTGCTCCGTGTAGCCCTGGATTATGGCCCTGACGATCTCGTTCTTGTCCCGGAAGTAGTAGTAGAGCGAGGTCTTGGACATGCCCGCGCGCCGGGCGATGTCGTCGAGGGTGGTCTTGTGTGGCCCGTATTCCATGAGCGCTTCGGAAGCCGCCTGGAGCAGGACCTTTCTTTTTTCTTCCCTCGACACGGAAACCCCGTTTCAAACATTTGAACATATGATTCGAATAGTCTATGCCATGTTTCGGGGCCGGGGTCAAGGGAAAGAGGTGGTCGTGACCGGGGAGCGGGGCTCTGCCGCCGCAGGGGCGCCCGGCATGCCGGGGCGTGCGCCAGGACACGGGACCGAAGGGCAGGCCCCTTGCCCGGTCGATTGACCTGCTCAGGCAGCAGGGGCATGCCGCTTCGGCCAGGCTGTCTCCCCGGCGTGCCCCCTGCCCGATCGACCGCTCTGGCGCCGGGCAGCAGGGGCACGCGTCAGGTCACGGTTTCCAGGAGCGAGCGCACCAGGTTGCCGGTGGAGAACTGCCCGTTCGTCAGCTCCGCGAAGGGGTGCTCGCCGCCGAACATCGCCTGGACGATGTCCTCGAGGCTCGCGCCGGAGCGCTCCATCCCCCTGGCCTTTTCCGCCAGGCCCGTGAGGTGGGAGGTGCACTCCGTGAGCGCCTTTCTCCCGTCCTCCACGATCTTGCCCACGGCGGTGAAGAGCACGAGACGGCTGCCGCACGCGTCCATGACCCTGCGCATGGAGCGGATGATCCCGCCGAGGTTCTCTTCGGGCCGTATGAACTTGGGGTTCTCCCGGGCGAAGAGGTCCCCCGCGAAGCACCAGCCCTGCGAGAGCTCCACGGGGCAGACGTGTCCCGCGCAGTGGCCGGGGGTGTCGACGATATCGAAGGTGAAGCGCCCCGTCTTCAGAGAAGGGGGGAGGGGTTTCGCCCGCGTGGGCCTTGGGTATCCCCAGGCGATCTCCTGATAGGGGTGGAGCGTGCTCTCCCTGAGCATCAGGGGGATGGAGTCGGGGTGGGCGTACACGTCCACAGGGAACCTGGCCATGATGTCGTGGTTCCCGCCCACGTGGTCTTCGTGGTAGTGGGTGTTCACCACCTGCCGGAGTTCCCTGCCCTCGAGAAACCGGGTCAGCTCCCGGGCCGTGTGGCTGCAGCCGGTGTCGACGAGCAGCCCGTCGACCAGGTAGGCGGCCACCCAGTAGACGGGGCTCCCGTCGAGCTCCCTGCTCATGCGTATCTGCGTCACCCCTTCGAACTCGATTGTCTCGATCACCCCGTCACCCCTGAACCGGCCCCCGCGCGGGCGGTGGCCGTGCCTCCACTGATGTTCATCGGAAAACCGGGCGGGAACTCATTTCAGCAAAGCAGCCCCTGCGGAATATGCCTTCTCCATGACTGACGGGCTGCCCTGCGCCGAGTCCGGACCGAGCATGCCTCCCGCCACGATCCGGTCCTGGATCTTGAAACCCAGGAAACCGAGCACGCCCTCGTTCAGGTCGAACGATGAAGCGAACAGGCCGGTGTCGGGTTGTGCCTGAGCGTAGACTGTCACCGCCCTCTTCCCTTTTATCTTGTTCCTGAACGCTCCCGGCTGACCATCCTCGAGATATAAAAGAGCGAACAGGCGGTCGATGAAGATCTTCATCTGACCCGTCACCTGAAACATGAAGACTGGCGTGCCGATCACAACGGCATCAGCGCTGAAGATCTCATCATAGAGCCCCGCCATGCCATCCGCCTGGACACACTTCCCTTCCGGTGTCTGGCATTTGTAGCAGGCCTGACATCCCCTGATGCTCAACTCGTTGATGTTGAAGACTTTCGTTTGGGCGCCGGATTCGGATGCGCCGCGGAGAACCTCGTTGACGAGTGCGGTTGTATTGCCTTTCTTTCTGGGGCTTCCCACGAAACCTACAACTTTCATTGTTTTCTCCTTCAGGGATGTGAGATCTTTGGTTTCATCCGCAGGCGCTCTCGCCGCCAGGGCCCTGTTCATTCATGGTTTGCCCTTTCCGCGGCCGCACCTTTCTTCTTCTTGCCCACCGGGCAGGAGACGTAGCATTTGTAGCAATGATATTCGAAACCGATAAAGCCGGCCTGATACATGTTCATGAATTCGGGACTCAGCATCAGATTCTTCCGTTCCTCGGGACTGCCGTCGATGAATTTCATCCAGAACCTGATATTCCGTCCCATCCCATAGGGCTGTGAAAATTTCATGCACTTGAATTCGTCCGTCTTTCCCTCTTCCTCAAGCGCCTTCCCCGGGCAGTTCTTCACACAGATGTTGCAATGGGTGCAGAGGTCCTCGGTTATGGGAGGGTCCGGCGTCAGCTCGAGGTCGGTCAGTATTGTGCAGAAGATCACCTGGGGGCCCAGCCTCGGGTGGATCACGAGGTTGTTCCGTCCGAAATTTCCCAGCCCTGCTGCGACCGCGGCGTGGCGCTGGGAGAATTCAGCGATGAGGCCGAATCTTTTTTCCGGTTTCATGTCCAGAGGGTATGACAATGGGGTGGACATGGCCTTCGCGTCGAATTCCTTTTCAATGAACCTCGCAACCTTGTAGGTGCATGATCTCGCAAATTCCATGGAATCGATCCTGCCGCCCATCGCGATCCTGGGGTTTTCGCTCTCGCAGTTGGACAACTCTTTATAAGCCAGAACGACCATGCTCTTTGCCGCGGGAAAGAGAGTCTCCACGCGGGGAGACAAGGGGCTCCTGTAGTCTGAAACGGCGCCGAAGCCCACATCCTCCACCCCCAGGCCGGTTGTGTATTTCCTGATCCTGTCTTTTGCCCCCTCATTCATGGCCGCCCTCCATTTCTTAGTGCTCCCGCCGGGAACGCGTCGAGACGTTCCCGAAGCCTTTTATATGTTCCGGTGGGTTCCCTGGCAAATTAATAGACCGGTCGTCTAGTCCCTGTCAAATAAAATATCCTCGCCGGTCATCACAGAATGCTCCGGCCGAGGCATCCTCGCAGGCCTTCCGCGCAGGGCGGGGGTGCCGTCTACAGCGAAGCCAGGATTTCCCCGATGTCCGGCACTTCCGGGAGGGGATAGACCTTGACGAAGGAGACGAGGCCCTTCTCGTCGATGATGATGTTGGCCCGCTCGGAGGTGCCCTCGCTGCCGCGGAAGATGCCCAGGGCGACGGCCAGGCCGCCGTGGGGCCAGAAGTCGCACAGGAGCCGCGTGCGTTCCACCGCGATGTCCTTTGCCCAGGCGCTCTTGCAGGGGATGCTGTCCACGCTTACACCCACGGCCACGGTGTTCTTTTCCTCGAACGCCCGGAGGTTGTCCTCGAGCGACTTCATCTGCAGGGAGCAGACGCCCGTCCAGGCAAGCGGGTGGAACGAGAGGAGGACCTTTCTCCCGAGGTTCTCCGAGAGAATAAACGCCTTGCCGTACTGGTCCTTGAGCCTGAAATCAGCAACCTTGACGCCGACTTTGATCATGGGTCAACCTCCTTGGATGGCTACCCTCATGTCATAGCCCGGGGTCCGGGGAATTCAAGGGAGTTCGCAGAAGTGCTTGTTCGCGTAGAACTCCACGAGCTTCTCCACCTCGTCCTGGCACTGGCCGCAGCCCGTGCCGGCCTTCGTCCTCTCCTGGACTTCGTAGAAAGTGCGCGCGCCGTCGAGGACCGCGTGCTCGATGTCCTCGTCGGTGACGTTCATGCACTGGCACACCACCCGCGTCTCTTCCTTCCTGATACGGCCGGTCTGGCCGCTGCGGAGGTAGTAGTCGTTGATGGCCGCCCTGAGCGCCTTGTCGCCCAGCACGGAGCAGTGGATCTTGTGCTCGGGCAGGCCGCCCAGCTCCCTGTTGATCTCCTTGGGCGAGATGTTGTAGGCCTCGTCGAGCTTCATACCCTTGACCATCTCGGACATGATGGAGGTGCTCGCGATGGCGCTGGCGCACCCGTAGGTCTTCCACTTCACGTCCTTGACGGTGTCCTTCTCCCTGTCCACCTGGATGACCACGAGCATCTGGTCCCCGCACTTGACGTTCCCCACCTGGCCCCGGCCGTCTTCCTGGTAATCGGCTTCGTCCATGAGGATGTTCTGGGGGTGCGTGAAGTGCTCGAGGACCTTGTCCGTGTAGAGCCAGTTCGTCGGCTGGGCCATCATGCCCTCCTTGCGTACGCGCTCGACATGTCCCTGATCTTCTTGATGATCCCGGGGAGCCTGTCGAGGATGTAGTCGATGTCTTCTTCGGTGTTTTCCCTGCCGAGGCTGATCCTGATGGAGCCGTGGGCGCACTCGGCGGGCAGCCCCGTGGCCAGGATCACGTGGGACGGGTCCAGGGACCCGGACGCACAGGCCGAGCCCGTGGAAACGGCGATGCCTTCGAGGTCGAGGTAGAGGATGATGGCCTCGCCCTCGGCGCCGTCGAAGGACACGTTCAGCGTCCCGGGCAGGCAGTCGACGGGGTGTCCCACGAAGCGGATGTCCGGGATCGCCTGCTCGATGCCCGCGCGCAGGCGTGCCTTCATGGCGAGCAGCCTCTTCGCCTCGTCCTCCATCTCCACCGCCCGCAGCTCGATGGCCTTGCCGAGGCCCACGATGCCCAGGGTGTTCTCCGTGCCCGCGCGCCTGCCGCGCTCCTGGTGGCCGCCCCTGATGAGGGGGCAGAAGGGCGACTTCCTCTTCACGTACACGGCGCCCACGCCCTTGGGGCCGTAGATCTTGTGCGCGGAGAGGGTGAGGAAGTCCACGCCCAGCTGTTTGACGTCCACGGCGATCTTGCCCACGGCCTGGACCGCATCGGTGTGCACCAGGGCGCCCTTTGCGTGGGCCATGTCTCCGATGGCCCGGATGTCCTGGATGGTGCCGATCTCGTTGTTGGCGAGCATGACGGACACCAGGCCGGTCTTCCCGGTGATCAGCCCTTCGAGCGCGGCCAGGTCGACCTTGCCGTAGCTGTCCACCGGGGCGTAGAGCACGTCCATCCCGTTTTCCCTGAGGCACTTCGACGCCTCGAGGATGCAGGGGTGCTCGATGGTGGTGGTGACGAGGGCTCCGCCGTCCTTGCGGCAGGAGGCGCATCCGCCAGGGTTGCAGGTGAGGATGGAGAGCACGGTGTTGTTCCCCTCGGAGCCGCTCCCCACGAACATGATCTCGTCGGGGGACGCCCCGATGAAGCGCGCGACCTTTTCCCGGGCCCCCTCGATGAGGGTCCGCGAGCCCCTCCCGAAGGAGTGGAGGCTCGACGGGTTTCCGTAGGACTCCATGGCCTCGAGCATGGCCTTCTTGACCTCCGGATGCAAAGGCGTCGTCGCGTTGTTGTCTACGTATACCCTTCTCGATTCCATGGTCACCTCCGGTAACCGGCTGCTTTTTCCCCCGCGAGCTTGTGTGCGCGCCCGGCGGTCTTGATGAATACATAGTGCTTTACCGCGCGCTTTTCCAGAAAAAATTGCTGAGCGCCCCGGGCCGGGACGAGCCCGTGCCCTGTGTCGCGACCCGCCTTTCCCGCCCGCTGCGGCCCCGGCACCGCCGATGGCCGCCCCCGTGAAGCAGGCTCAGCCCCGGGTGAGATGGCGGTACTTGATCCGGTGCGGCTGGTCGGCGGCCCTGCCGAGCCGCTTTTTCCGGTCCGCCTCGTAGTCGGAGTAGTTGCCCTCGAACCACACCACCGACGAGTCGCCCTCGAAGGCTAAAATGTGCGTGGCGATGCGGTCGAGGAACCAGCGGTCGTGGCTGATGACCACGGCGCAGCCGCCGAAGTGCTCGAGGGCCTCCTCGAGCGCGCGCATGGTGTTCACGTCGAGGTCGTTGGTGGGCTCGTCCAGGAGCAGCACGTTGGCGCCGTCCTTGAGCAGGCAGGCCAGGTGCACGCGGTTGCGCTCGCCGCCGGAGAGCAGGGTCACCTTCTTCTGCTGGTCCGTGCCGGAGAAGTTGAAGCGGGCCACGTACGCCCGGGAGTTCACCTCGCGTTTGCCCAGGGTGATGAGGTCCCGGCCGCCGGAGACGATCTCCCAGATGCTCTTTTCCGGGTCGAGGGAGTCCCGTTCCTGGTCGACGTACGCGAGCTTCACCGTCTCGCCGATGCGGATGGTGCCCGAGTCGGGCGTCTCCGAGCCGGTGATCATCTTGAAGAGCGTGGTCTTGCCCGCGCCGTTGGGGCCGATGATGCCCACGATGCCGCCCGCGGGCAGGGAAAAGGTCATGTTCTCGAACAGGATCTTCTCGCCGTAGGCCTTCGAGACGCTCTCCGCCTCGATGACCAACTTGCCCAGGCGGGGCCCCGGCGGGATGAAGATCTCGAGGTCCTTTTCCTCCTTCTCGAAGTCCTGGTTCAGGAGGCTCTCATAGGCGGTGATGCGCGCCTTGCCCTTGGCGTGGCGCCCCCTGGGGGACATGCGGATCCACTCGAGCTCGCGCTGCAGGGTCTTCTGGCGCTCGGTCTCGGATTTTTCCTCCACCTTCAGCCGGTTCTGCTTCTGCTCCAGCCAGGAGGAGTAGTTGCCCTTCCAGGGGATGCCGTGGCCCCGGTCGAGCTCGAGGATCCAGCCGGCCACGTTGTCCAGGAAGTAGCGGTCGTGGGTCACGGCGATGACCGTGCCTTCGTAGAGCTGGAGGTGGTGCTCCAGCCAGGCCACGGTCTCGGCGTCCAGGTGGTTCGTGGGCTCGTCCAGGAGCAGGATGTCGGGCTTCTGGAGGAGGAGGCGGCACAGGGCCACCCGCCGCTTTTCCCCCCCGGAGAGCACGCTGACCGGCGTGTCCGCGGGCGGGCAGCGCAGGGCGTCCATGGCCATGTCGAGCTTGGACTCGATGTCCCAGGCGTCCGCGTGGTCGATCTTTTCCTGGAGCTCGCCCTGGCGCTCCATGAGGCTGTTCATCTCGTCGTCGGTCATGGGCTGGGCGAACTTCTCCGAGATGGCGTGGTACTCCTTCACCAGGTCCACGGTCTCCTGCAGGCCTTCCTCCACGATCTCCCGCACGGTCTTTCCGGGGTCGAGGAGGGGTTCCTGCTCCAGGAAGCCCAGGGTGTAGCCCGGGGAGAGCGCGGCCTTGCCGTCGAACTCGGTGTCCACTCCCGCCATGATCCGCAGCAGGGAGCTCTTCCCGGAGCCGTTCAGGCCCAGAACGCCGATCTTGGCCCCGTAAAAGTACGACAGCGAGATGTCCCTCAGCACGGGTTTCGTCTGGTAGTTCTTGCCCACCCTCATCATGGAATAAATGATTTTTTCTCCGCCGCTGCTCATGGGAAAGCTCCTTTGCCGCCCCTCGGATCACCGGGTCCGTGCGAGGGGCCCTGCACGGCGAAAACCCCCGGGGCAAGGGAAGCCGCCCGGGCGCGAGGGCCCGGTCCGTACAGCCCGTGCATTCCCCTCTATAAAGGTCTTGCCGTGCTTTTGAAAGGAAAAAATGTGCGGGGCAGAAAAGGGGGGAGGGGGCGCCCGAACGCCGGGCGCCGGCTAGTTTCTCCCGTAGATGCGCGGCCGCTGGAACCGGAAGAAATTGTCCTTTTCCTCGCGCTCGATGGTGTTTGCCTCGTTCCCGAAGGACTGCTCCCTGAGCTCGCCAAGTTTTTCCTCCAGCTCGGCCCCCTGGTAGAGCTTCGCGAGCTCGTCGCGCTTCTCCATGTACTGGTACCCGACCTGCCAGCGGCGCTCGTTGTCCGCGTCGCGCGCCGCCATCCTCTCGATCTGCTCGTCGGTGCTCCCCATCTGCCGGCGGATGCTGTCGATGGCCTGCTGCCTGGCTTCAGGGCCCATTTTCTTGAGCTCGTCCTGGACGGATTCGACGCTGAAGAACACCTTGGACAGCAGATCGGGCTGCTGCAGGATGAACGCTTCCGGGGAGTCCTTGTAGGCGGCCTGGAGGGCCCCCTCGTACACCTGGAGCTTTTCGCCGATGCCCATGCCGTCGGTTTCGTTCAGGGCGGACAGCGTGTCCTGCATCTGCGCCTTTCTCGCCTCGGTCGCCAGCATGTCGCCGGACCAGATCCCCTCCGCATCGTCGCCGAAGAGCTCGTGCCTCTTATTCCGCATGGCGGCGGTGCGCTCGGACTCCGTCATCCTGAGAAGGGTGTCTCTGTTGTCTTCAAGCCAGCGGTTGTACTCGTCCAGCCTGGCCAGGGTGTCCATGATCTCGTCCGCGTATGCGGGGAATGCCTTTTTCAGGATCGTGTAAAACACCGACCTGCCGTCCGCGGGGCGGGTGCCCATGATGAAGCCCCTGAGGCTGATGATCCCCGCCTGGGTCGACTTCTCCGATATGGTCTCCCCGTAATACTTCCTGAACTCCTTCACCATGTGTTCGATGAAGGGGTCGCTCTTTGCCAGCGGGATGCTTTCGCCCCAGTTCTGCTGCCCGGGGTGGGGGGGCGCGACCTGCGCGTCGGAGGCGAGAAAGTGCCGGGTGATCAAAACGGCGCACAGAAGGAACATGACGCCCGCGGCAGTCAGTGAGAGCTTTTTCCTGGTGTTCATGGTTCTTTTATCTCCAACGGAGCGGGGAAGATCAATACAATTTCCCTGCTCCCGGTATCCGGGATGCAGCGCTTCCCCGAAAAGGGGCAGCCGGGGCTTGGGAGAGACCTGCGGGGGCTTGAGGAAGCCCCCGCAGGGCCGGATATGCTACAGTTTGGGCTGGAGCTTGGCCCAGATCAGGGCTGCACACTTGTACGAGCCGGAGTCGTTGGGGTGGACGCCGTCGTAGGTGATGTCGGAGCTCGTGCAGGAGGGCCGCGGATCGAGGAACACGCGGTAGTTGGGGGCGGCCGTGGCGTTCGCGATCGCCAGGGCGAGCTTCGCATCGCCGTAATCCACCGCGGGGTTGAGTGCCGTCGTGCCGATGAGCCCGTTCTTCAGGTGGTAGTAGCCCAGGAAGATGATGTTGTCCACGCCGTCGGTGCCCATCCGGTTCAGGAGGTTCACCATGTCGACGTACACGTCGTTGATGAGGTTCTTGCACGTTGAGGAAAGGCCTGATTCCCACCAGTCCTTCTTGCAGTTGTAGGGGTCGAACGCGCAGGCCGGGATGAGGATGTCGTTGCCGCCGCCATCCATGAAGATGGTGTTGATGTAGGGGTTGTCGGCCCTGGCGTCGTCATACTGGTCGGAGACGTGGCTGACGAAGGACCCCGAGAGGGCGTACCGGCGGAAGGTCGTGCCGGACCAGGCGTGGAGGTAATCCTGGATCTTGCCGGACAGGGCGAAGATCGAGTCGCCCAGGTTCACGACGTCGTTGCGGCCCGCATTCGTGATGATGGGCACGCTGATGATGGAGCACCCGGTTCCCACCAGGATCAACGCAAAAGCGGCGATAAGGTAAAGACTTTTCCCTGACTTGAAACCCTTCATTCCATGTCCTCCTCTTCGATAAGTTTGTGAGCCGTAAAAACAGGATTTTGAAGCAGCCCGGGGACAGGATCCGCTTTCCCTCCCGGGGTGCCACCTAAAACATAACAACGTAATGTGATACCGGCATACTATATACGATATTCCATCATTATGATAAGGTTTTGTCTATTGTCAATCGAATATGTTCATCGAGGCGGCCAAAAATACCGGGGGAGTCCCCTGCATCGGGGGTTGGGCGCCGCCTTCGCCTGTCCATCGAACGGGGGAGGGAACATGGGCTTGATCACCGCACGCTCCCGGGGTAAAAGGATGGGGAAAGTCCGGCAGGGCATGGCGCTGGCCGGAATCCCGGGAGGCATGAGCGCATGAAGAAGAGGTTCACGTTCCTGCTGTATCATTACATGCTGCCCTACGCGGGTCTTTTTCTCGTCAGGCTCCTTTCCTCCACGTACAGGCTCAGGCTCGTCGACCCCGGCAACGAGCGGGACGTCCTCGACCGGGACGGCAGCATCATCTACGCATCCTGGCACCAGAGGTTCTTTCCCGGGATCACCTTCTTCGCGACGCGCACGCCCATCGCCATCCTCATCAGCCAAAGCCGGGACGGCGAGTTCATTTCCCGCATCGTGGACATCCTCGGGTGGCAGGCGGTGAGGGGCTCCTCCTCGAAGGGCGGGAGCGCAGGGCTGCAGACCCTCAAGGAGCTGGCGGCAAGAGGCTTCAAGATAGGCCACATCGTGGACGGCCCCAAGGGGCCCTTCGGCGTGGTGAAGCCCGGCCTGCTCAGGATCGCCCAGGTTTCGGGCAAGGCCATCGTGCCCACCGTCACCTCCGGGGAGAAGCGGTGGGTCTTCGGGAGCTGGGACAGGTTCATGGTGCCCAAGCCCTTTTCCCGGGTCCTCATCAGGTTCGGCGAGCCCGTCTATGTCCCGCGGGACCTGAGCGAGCGGGACTTCGAGGAAAGAACGAAGCTCGTCGAGGAGCGCATGAATACCCTCTACGAGGACACGGACCGCATCTGGTCGGACCCGTCCAGGCTGAGCGGCATCTTCGGGCAGTGACGCCCTCCCCCCCGGCCGGGCAGGCGGGTGATATCCCGGCCCTTGTCCGGTGATAATTCCCTTGCAAATTGGGCATGCGTGGGATATGCCACTCTGCTGGCCATTCCACGCAGGAAGGAACCCATGAAGCAGGTTGTGAGAAACGAGCGCATCAGAAACGTCGCCATCATCGCCCATGTCGACCACGGGAAGACCACCCTCGTGGACGCCATGTTCCGCCAGAGCGGGGTGTTCCGGGAAGGCCAGGAGGTCGCCAAGCGGGTCATGGACAAGCTCGATCTCGAGCGGGAGCGGGGCATCACCATCGCGGCCAAGAACTGCTCGGTGACCTGGAAAGGGGTGAAGATCAACATCATCGACACCCCGGGCCACGCCGATTTCGGCGGCGAGGTCGAACGGGCGCTCTCCATGGCCGACGGCGCCATTCTCCTGGTGGACGCCTCCGAGGGGCCGCTGCCCCAGACGCGCTTCGTGCTCAAGAAGACCCTCGAGCTGGGACTGAAGGTCATCGTGGTCATCAACAAGATCGACCGCAGGGACGCCCGCACGGGCGAGGTGCTCAACGAGATCTTCGACCTCTTCATCGACCTGGGCGCCGACGAGGAGCAGGCGGAGTTCCCCTGCTTCTACGCCGTGGGCCGCGAGGGGATCGCCATGCGCTCCCCCCACGAGGACCCGAAAGACCTTTCCGTGCTCTTCGACGCCATCCTGAGCGAGGTCCCGGCGCCCTCCCACGACCCGGACGAGCCCTTCCAGATGCTCGTCTCCGACCTGTCATATTCCGACTATTTCGGGCGCCAGGCCATCGGCAGGATCTTCCACGGGAAGACCGTCTCGAACGAGTCCCTGGTGTGCATCAACGAAAAGGGCGAGTGCCTGCCGCTCAAGGTGATCAAGCTCCAGGGGTACGAGGGTGTGAACGTCCGGGAGATCGAAAGCGCCGAGGCCGGCGACATCGTCATGCTGGCGGGGATCGAGGACGTGGTGATCGGCGACACCATCTGCACGGCCGCCGCGCCCAGGGCCCTCAAGCGGATCCTCGTGGACGAGCCCACGGTGTCCATGAAGATCATGGCCAACACGTCGCCCCTGGCGGGCACCGAGGGCGAGTACGTCCAGTCCACGAAGATCGTCGAGCGCCTGCAGAAGGAGACCCTGCGCAACGTGGCCATCAGGCTCGAGACCACCGGGGAGAAGGACTGCTTCATCCTCAAGGGCAGGGGGGAGTTCCAGCTCGCCATCATTATCGAGACCATGCGGCGCGACGGGTTCGAGCTGTGCGTGGGCAGGCCCGAGGTGATCTGCCATGTGAATGAGGGCAAGGCCCTCGAGCCGGTCGAGCACCTCTACGTGGACTGCCAGGAGGACTTCATCGGCGTCGTCACGGGCAAGCTCTCGGTGCGCAAGGGCAGGATGATCAACTACACGAACTACGGCTCCGGCAGGGTGCGCGTGGAGTTCAGCATCCCCTCCCGGGGGCTCATCGGCTACCGCGACGAGTTTCTCACCGACACCAAGGGCACCGGGATCATGAGCTCCTACCTGCTGGGCTACGAGGAGCACCGCGGCGACTTCCCCACCCGCTTCACCGGCTCCATCGTGGCCGACCGCAGGGGCGAGGCGGTTCCCTACGCCCTGTTCAACCTCGAGCCCCGGGGCCGGCTCTTCGTGGTCCCCGGCGACCCGGTCTACGAGGGCATGATCGTGGGCGAGCACGCCAAGGAAAACGACATCGACGTGAACCCCTGCAAGATGAAGAAGCTCACCAACATGCGCGCCGCGGGCCGCGACGACAACGTTCTCCTCTCGCCGGTGACGCCCATGACCCTCGAGCGGGCCCTCCAGTTCATCCGGGAAGACGAGCTGGTGGAGGTCACGCCGAAGTCGGTGAGGCTCCGCAAGGCGGAGCTCCACGCCGGCAGGCGCCACGACGCGAGCGTGGCCAGGAAAAGGGCGGCGGGATGAGCCCCTTCCCGGGGGTTTACAGCGTGCCGGGCCTCGTGAACGGGCCCAAGGGGCATGCGGGTCCGGGCGGAAGCCCCCGCTGATCTCCGCGGGCCGCGCCCGTGATGCCGCAGGCGCCCGGACGGTGCCCCCGCTATTCCTCGTGGATCAGGCTCTTGATGATGTAGCTCCCCGACTTCTCGTCGAGCTCGAGCTCGACGAGGTGGCGGTCCCGGGCCTCCTCCAGGAGGCGGCTGAAGGAGCGGAATCCGTAGTAGCTCTCTGAGAAACCGGGCATGCGCCGGCGCAGGGCCTGCTTCACCATGGAGCCCCAGATCTTGTCCTCCTCGCCGCGCTCCTTGACGAGCGCCTCCACCGTCTCCACCACGAAGTCCAGTGCCTTCTGCTTCTTGTCCTCTTCGGACGACTCCCTGGGCTCGGCTTTCGCCTGTTCCCCGGTCTTGGGCTTGGGCAGCGGCCTGCGGCCCTTGTGCTTCTTGGACTCGCTCTCGCGCACGAGATCGTCGTAGAAGATGAACTCGTCGCAGTTCGCCACGAGCAGGTCCGACGAGGAGTTCTTCACGCCCACGCCGATGACGATCTTGTCGTTCTCCCGGAGCTTGCTCACGAGGGGGGAGAAGTCCGAGTCCCCGGAGATGATCACGAAGGTGTCCACGTGGAGCTTGGTGTAGCAGAGGTCGAGGGCGTCGACCACCATGCGGATGTCTGCGGAGTTCTTTCCCGACTGCCGCACGTGGGGGATCTCGATGAGCTCGAAGGACGCCTCGTGCATCACCTGCTTGTAGTCCTTGTAGCGCTCCCAGTCGCAGTAGGCCTTCTTCACGATGATGTTCCCCTTCAGGAGCAGCCGCTCGAGCACCTTTTTCATGTCGAAATGGCTGTACTTCGTGTCTCTCACTCCCAGGGCGATGTTCTCGAAGTCGCAGAACAGGGCCATGCTGTATGTTTTATCGCTGGCGGGCATGCATCTCTCCTCTCAAAGCGCGGCGGGTTCGCCCGGACGCCGTCCCGGCCTGTCCCCCCGTGCATAGCCGCTGCCGATCTCAAGCGGCATGGCCATTCAACCTTCCTTTTTTCGCCCTGTCAAGGTGTGAAATCACAAGCATACCGCCTCGCCCGTCCCACGGCCCCCTCCGAGAGGGTGCGCGGCGAGAAACGCCAGGACGTCGGAGGCGAGCCTGTCGGGCGCTTCAAGCGCGGTCATGTGGCCCACACCCCGGTACTCCAGGAGCTCTGCCCCGGGGATCTCCCCGGCCATGAGCCTGCTCGACTGGATGAAGAGGTCGTCCTTCTCTCCGTAAATGACGAGGGTGGGGCAGGCGATCTTCCGCAGGCCCTCCACCTGCGGGTCCGGGTCGTCGTAGAAGGAGGTCACGAACCGGGCGATGGTGGGGCGGTCGTTCAGGCTCATCATCCCCCGGGAGAACTCCAGGAGCTCGGAGGCCTTGTCCGACTCCATGATGCCGCGGAAGAAAGGCCCGGGGATGAGCTTGAGGGTGGACGTCATCTGGCCCCACCCGAACCGTTCGAAGGACCGGGCGAACCTGGCGTGGAAGGCCCTGACGGCCTCACGGTCGCCCGGGACCACCGACGTGGCCGAGCTCGTGTTCGTCAGCACGAGGCTCGCCAGGCGCGACGAGTCCTTCATGGCCAGGCGCACCCCCGCAAAGCCCCCGGTGGAGTGCGTGAGGAGGTGGAAGGAACCCAGTCCCAGGTGGTCGGCCAGGGCCAGGATGTCCTCCCCCACGGTCCGGGCGTCGAAGCCTTCGGGCTGACCCTCCACCACCGTGCGGCTGTGGCCGCGCATGTCCATGGGGATGAAGCGGTGGCGGGCGGAGATCTCCCCTTCCACGAACTTCCAGTACCGCGTGTTCTCGGTGAGGCCGTGGACCGCGATGACCGGCTCGCCCGCGCCCCTGTCCTCGAAATAGATCCGGGCATTGCCCCGTGAAAAAAACGCCATGAAAAAACAGACCTCCCCGGAAGGGCGGCGAAGTCATCGGCCCTTCTGTTCTTTTCCCTGTCCCCGGAGAGCACGCCGCGCCGCGCGATCGCGTCAGGGAGCAGGAGTGGACCCTTATTTTTTCTTCTCCCTGTCCTTGAGCATCTCCCCGAGCCGGGCAAAGGGGCTGTTCCCCACGGGGACGCCCCGCTCCTCGGGCTCGCGGTCGGATTGGCCCTCCCCCAGGTCCCTGCCGTGCTCGTGGTCGTGGCAGTAGACGCAGAGGTTCTCCCAGTTGCTGCCGTCGGGCGGGTTGTTGTTGTGGTTGTGGTCCTTGTGGTGGACGGTGAGCTGGCTGACCGTCTTGAGGGTGAAATGCCTGCCGCAGCGGGCGCACACCCAGGGGTGGATCTTCAGCGACTGCTCGCGGTACCCCTGCATGCGCTCGGCATTGAGCCTGCGCGCCTTTGCCACGAACTGGTCGAGCTCGTCTCTGCTCAGGCCCGTTCCCCCGGGTTTGGGTTTTTCTTCGGAACCCATGGTCTTCTCCTTGCCTTTTCTTCCCGGGCATCTCCGTCGACGGGAAAACGCCCACCCTGGTTTTCAGTATATAAATTTCCCCCGGCTCAATCCACATGATTCTTCATCGCGCCCGGGCGCTTGCCCCGGTGCTGGCGAGGTGCTATACCGGGGGCGTACACCAACACGGCCGGGTGAGAAAGACCACGGGAAGGGGCGTATAACTTGAGGAGTGCAGACGGGGGCGACATAAAAAAAGTCGGGCTTTTCCTCCTGGGTGCCTTCATGTGCCTTCTCCTGCCCGCCATCGCACCGGCTCCCTTTCTCTCCGACGCCCACGGCATCTCCTGGAGCATCTTCGACCGGGACGACGAGTACTTCCGGAAGGTGCAGTCGAGCCCCCGGCGCCTCGTGGAAGAATACTGCGAGGCGGAGTACAACGGCGTCCAGGACCTGCGGCTGAAGGTGGCGAAGGCCGCGGCGGCCCGAAACGCCTCCGCCCGTAACCCGGCCCCGGACGGGGGGAAGAAGGCGGGCAGGGTCATCGACTTTTCCGCAGACCGCCTCATCGTGGTCGACTCCTACCAGATCAAGGCCGTTTCCGCCGGTGCTGCCCGAGCCGAGGCCACCGTGGTGTTCAGGCGGCTGGCCAACTGCGGCGTCACCCAAAAGCGGACATACGTGGTGGACAGAATCGGCCGGGACACCGTCACCCTGAGCCTGGAGTTCGACGGCTCGCGCTGGTGGATCGTCGACCCGCCGCTGCCGAGGGTCTCGAAATGGGCCCTCATCGAGTTCTCCGAGCGGATCATCTCGAGCATGACCGGGATCGTCAAGTCCGGGAAGGCCTCGGACGGCCAGAAAAAATACTACGAGGAGCACCGGGACATCGTCTCCTTCCTCAGGCGTCTCTGAGGGGTCGCTTCACCGGCCCCGGGCCGAAGCGTTTCCGCCCGCTGAACCGTTGACTGACGCGTGACCGAAACCCTCGGGAATAGCGTCCCACCCGATGCGCCCTTGACAGGCGCATGACCGAAGCCCTCGGGATCAGCGTCCCCGCGGTCAGTTTCGGCCCGCTGAACCGTTGACAGGCACATGACAGTTCTGGTATCTAACCGTATGGTTAAAACAAACGGTTGAACCGGGTGAGACATTGCCTCACGGGGGGATGCATGGCTGCTGATCAAAAAACATCGAACGGCTCTCCCACGGCACGGATCCTCAAGGCCGCCCGCGACGTGTTCGCCGAGGAGGGGTTCGCCGGGGCCCGGGTGGACGTGATCGCCCGGAAGGCCGGGGTGAACAAGGCGGCCCTGTACTACCACATCGGCGACAAGAAGGCCCTCTACGCGGAGGTCATCCACGACGTCATCGGCTCCGCCGCCCGGAGGCTCGAAAAGGGCATCGAAGACGCGAGCACCCCCGAGGAAAAGATCAGGACCTACATCAGGACGCTCGCCCGGACCTTCGACGAGAACCCCCAGATGCCCCGCCTCATGATGCGCGAGCTCGCGTCGGGCGGGCAGAACCTCCCCGGCGTCTTTTTCGACGACCTCCTCGCCCTCTTCGAAACGCTGAGCGCCATCATGGAGGAGGGGGCAAAAAGCGGCGTGTTCGACCGGACGCTTCCGTTCATCGTGCACTTCATGGCCATCGGGGCGACCATCGTCTGCAAGAGCGTGGTGCCGGTGGTCCAGGCCTCGGGGCAGGCCTCGGCAGAGCTCAAGGCCATGGGGGGCGAGGTCTCGGGCCGGGCGGCCCGGGAGATAGAGAACCTCATCGTGAAGGCCATCAGAAAATGATGGGTGGAGGCCAGCTGCCTTCTGCCCGGAGGGGAACGTGAAAAAGAGGATTGCGGTGGTTGTGTTCCTGGCGCTGTTCGTGGGCGTGGGGGTGTTCGTGTACTATTCCCAGCGAAGCGAAAAAGAGGGCGGGATCTCCTACTCGGGCACCGTCGAGGCCACGGACTCGAACCTTTCCTTCCAGGCCTCGGGCCACGTCACCGAGGTCTTCGCCCGGGAGGGCCAGGCGGTGAAGCAGGGCCAGGTGCTCGCCCGGCTCGACCAGGCCGAGTTCGCCGCCCGCCTCGAACAGGCGAAGGCCGGCCTCGAGAAGGCTGTCCGGGCGAAGGCCCAGCTGGAGGAAAGCCTCGCCCTCTACCGAGGCAGCCTGCCGGCAGAGGTCAGGCGGGCGGAGGCGGGCGTCGGGGCGGCCAAAAACACCCTCGAAGACGCGAAAAGGAACGCGGACCGCTACGAGGAGCTCTTCAGGCGGGGGGTCGTGTCCCAGCGGGAGCGCGACTCCGTGAGGCTGACCAGCGACAACGCCCTCTCGAGGCTGGAGGAGGCCCGGGCGGTCCTCAACGCCGCGAAGAGCAACCTCAAGAGGATCGACTCCGTCAAGCGCGACATCGAGGGGGCGGACGCCCAGATCGCCCTGGCGAAGGCCGCCCTCGACCAGGCGGAGATCCAGCTGGGCTACACCCGGCTCACCTCGCCCTACGCGGGCGTCATCGTGTCCCGGAACGTCGAGCCCGGCGAGGTGGTGTCCCCGGGGAGGGAGGTGTTCACCCTGTCCGACCTCTCGCAGGTGGACCTGAAGATCTTCGTGGACGAACCCGACATCGGGAAGGTCAGACCCGGCCAGAAGGTGAAGGTCGCCGTCGACTCCTTCCCGGGCAAGTTCTTCCACGGCACCGTGTCGTACATCTCCCCGGAGGCGGAGTTCACCCCCAAGGTCATCCAGACCAAGAAGGAGCGGGTGAAGCTCGTGTATCTCGTGAAGGTCTCGCTCCCCAACCCGCGCTACGAGCTCAAGACGGGGATGCCCGCGGATGCCTTCCTCCAGTAGCCCCTTCATCAGCGTGAGCGGCGTGTCCCTGAGCTTCGGAAAGACCCGGGCCGTCGACGCCGTGAGCCTCGCCGTGCCCGCAGGCTCGGTCTTCGGCCTCGTGGGCTCCGACGGCGCGGGCAAGTCGTCCCTGCTCAGGATGATCGCCACCATGGTGAAGCCCGATTCGGGCTCCATCTCCATCGGCGGCCTGGACGCGGCGGCCGAGCGCACGAAGGTCAAGGGGCTCATCGGCTACATGCCCCAGCGCTTCGGCCTCTACGCGGACCTCACCGTGGAGGAGAACATCGACTTCTTCATGGACATCTTCGGGATTGCCGGGGCCCAAAGGAAGGAAAGGAGGGAGAAGTACCTCGGGTTTTCGAACCTCCTGCCCTTCCTGGACCGCCTCGCCGGGAACCTCTCCGGGGGCATGAAGCAGAAGCTGGGCCTCGCGTGCGTGCTCGTGCACGAGCCGAAAGCGCTCATCCTCGACGAGCCCACCAACGGCGTCGACCCGGTCTCCCGGGCGGAGTTCTGGGATATCCTCCTCTCCATGAAGGCGGGGGGCATGACGATCCTCGTTTCCACCGCCTACCTCGACGAGGGCGAAAAGTGCGACGCCATCGGGCTCATGCACAAGTCACGCCTCCTCGCCTCGGCCCCCCCCGGGCAGCTCGGGGCGGGCCACGCCACCCTCGAGGATGCCATGGTCCACCGCATCCGGGAGGTCGACCGGGAGCTCATCCATGACACCTT
>JAKLDU010000010.1 GCA_022703355.1 Deltaproteobacteria bacterium
ATCATCTGGGGGATCATGAGGCCCGGCTTGTCCGGGAGCTTCTCCACGCCCCAGGCCTTCTCGAACTTCGCCCGGGCTTCGGCGCTGCCCACCTGCTGGTAGCCGGGGAACACGTTGGGAAGCGCGCCCATGTCGCAGGCGCCCTGGACGTTGTTCTGGCCGCGCAGGGGGTTCACCCCGCCGCTCTCGAGGCCCATGTTGCCGAGCAGCATCTGCAGGTTCGCCACGGACAGCACGTTGTTCCTGCCGCAGGTGTGCTCGGTGATGCCAAGCGTGTAGCAGCACATGACAGGCTTCACCGAGGCGAGCTTGCGCGCGATGTCCCTGATGAGGTCGGCGCTCACCCCCGAAATCTCGGCGGCGCGCTCTGGCGGGTATTCCAGGACCTTTGCCTTCAGCTCGTCGAAGCCTTTGCAGCTGTTTTCCACGAACTCCCTGTCGTAGAGGTTCTCGGTGATGAGCACGTTCATGAGGCCGTTGAGGAAGGCGATGTCGCTGCCCACCCTGATGGGCGCGTGAATGGTGGCAAAATCCGCCAGCGGCTGTTTTCTCGGGTCGACCAGGATGAGCTCGCCGCCGTTCATGACGGCGTTCTTGAGGAACGTGGCCGCCACCGGGTGCGCCTCGGTCATGTTCGAGCCGATGACGAGGAACATCTTCGCCTTTCCGAACTCGCCGAAGGAGTTCGTCATTGCCCCGGAGCCGAATGCGATCGCCAGACCGGCGACCGTGGGGGCGTGTCAGGTTCGCGCGCAGTGATCGATGTTGTTGGTGCCGATCACCGCGCGGAAAAGCTTCTGCATCTGGTAGGAGTCTTCATTGATGCTGCGGGCGCAGCTGACGCCGGCGATGGCGTCCGGCCCGTGTTTGGCGATGATCTCTTTGAACTTCTTGGCCACCAGGCTCGTGGCCTCGTCCCAGGACGCTTCCCTCAGCTCGCCGTTCTCCCTGATGAGCGGGGTCGTGAGCCTCTCGCCCGAATAGATGAAGTCGTAGCCGAAGCGGCCTTTCACGCAGAGCCTGCCCTTGTTCGGCGAGGCCTCGTCGACCGCCGTCACCTTGAGAATCTTTCCGTCCTTCACGTGAAGCCACAGCTGGCAGCCCACGCCACAGTACGGGCAGGTGGTGCGGACCTTTTCCACATCCTTGATGCGCCCCTGGAACTTCGCCTTCTTCTCGATGAGGGCGCCCACCGGGCAGGCCTGCACGCACTGGCCGCAGAACACGCAGTCGCTCTGGTCGTAGCGCACGTCGCCGCCCGCGACGATCTTCGCGTGCGGGCCCCGGTTGCCGAAAGAGATGGCCCGGTTCACCTGGACGTCCTGGCATGCCTGGACGCAGCGGCCGCAGAGGATGCACTTGCCGAAGTCCCTGATGATGAAGGGGTTCACGTCCTCGGTGGGGTACGGCTGGGGCGTGGCTTCGAACCTCGGCTGGTCGATGCCGTAGCGGTAGGCGAGGTCCTGGAGCGTGCAGCCTCCCGACCTTTCGCAGGTTATGCAGTTGTGCCTGCCGCTGGCGAGGAGAAACTCGGTGGTGAGCCTTCTCGTCCGGTGCACCCTGTCGGATTCGGTGTCCACCGTCATGCCCTTCTCCGCCGGGGTCGAGCAGGCCGCCACCAGCGACCGTGCGCCGGCGACCTCGATCAGGCAGATGCGGCAGGCGCCCGTGGGGGTGCAGCCTTTCAAATGGCACAGGGTGGGAATGTGGATGCCGTTATTCTCGGCAACCTCCAGGAGGGTCTGGCCGGGGGTGAACCCGACCTGTCGCCCGTTCAACGTAAGTGTGCTGCCTTCCATCAAACGCTCCTCGTTCAGATCTTGATTTTTTGCGGTAGAACCTTTCATTACGGAAACAACTGAATGAACCCTCAGTCCTGCCATGTGTCTTGTAAGACATATTTCAGGTATATGTCAAGTATTGCATAATATTGACTTGCCGGGCCCCTCCCGACATGGTATTCACAGGCATCCGGACATTTGGAAAACACACAATCTCTCCAAAGGACAACTCACATGAAGGACATCGAAGACATCCTCCAGAAGCTCGAGAGGCTCGCAGCGCGCGCCATGGAGCGGAACCCGCACAGCGCGGGGGTCGTCTCGGCATTCAGGCCGCTCATCATGGCCAGGGCCCGGCTCGTCGACTCCCTCGATCTCGCGGGCAGGGGCGAGTTCACCCTGGACGAAAACCTTTTCAGACAGGGAATCCCCGTGGCCAGGCAGAACGCCTGGTTCAGGGAGGACGACCCCTTCGCGCCGGTGGCGCTTTCCCTCATATCCCCCCTGAAGACAGGGTTCCCCGATCTGAACAGCACCTGGGAAAGATTCACCGGGCTCATCGACGGCAAAAAGATCGTTCTGCCCGATTTCTTCCGGTCATACCCTGCGGGCGGCGATGATCTCCTTGCCTCCTGGGCGCAGCTCCTCGAAGCCGATGTCCGGATTCCCGCCTTCCTCGCGAGTTCCGTCGCCCGGGTGATCCTGGAGAGAAGGGCGCTGGACTGGGCCGGCCTCGTGCAGGACTTCGAGTGGGAGAAGGGATACTGCCCCCTGTGCGGATCCCCTCCGAACATCTCCAGACACCTCGAAGGGACCGGGCAGCGATGGCTCCACTGCCCCCAGTGCAACCACGAGTGGAGGTTCAGGAGGGTCGTGTGCCCCTGCTGCGAAAACGACGACCAGAAAACCATGAGCTACTTCACCATAGATGAAAAAGAGCAGGAATCCGCCTTCGGGTGCGAGATGTGCAAAAGCTACCTGGTCACCGTGCTGAAGGTGAGCGGCACCGCGGAGTTCGACCCGGACATCGCGGCGCTCAGCCTGTCGCACATCGACATCATAATGCAGGAGAAAGGGTACCTGCCCATGGTTCAGCCCGAGTGGAGCACCTTCGCCTAGATCGACCGGGGGTGGGGCTCTCAGCCCTTCACCCCTGAGCTTCCCCGCAAGCCGTCACCATCGCTGAATATTTATGCTCGGAATTACTCATTATGTTATTGATAACATACATCGTTCTTTTTCAATCAGTTGCATGAAATCAAACATTGACTATTCAGTACGGGAAGGCGTATTATGCATATCGTTATATATGTAGCGTCTCACCTATAGAGAAGAGAGAGGAGAACAGAATGGAGATTACCAGAAGAGGTTTTCTCGCCTTGTCAGGCGCCGTCGGCTCCCAGGCCGCTCTGGGGGCGTTCGGCCTCATGGGCCCGGTCAAGGCCTATGCCGACGAGCTCAGCAAGGCGAACAAGGTCAAGGCGTCGAAACAGTACACGACGGTCTGCGCCTACTGTTCATGCGGCTGCGGGCTCATCTGCAGTGTCGATTACATGACGGGCAAGATCTTCAACATCGAGGGAGACCCCGAGAACCCCATCAACGAAGGCTCCCTGTGCGCCAAGGGCGCAGGCTTCTTCGACCTGACCGAGGCCAACAAGCACCGCCTCAGGAAGGTCCAGTACCGGGCCCCCTACAGCGACAAGTGGGAAGAGAAGGACTGGGACTGGGCATTGAACCGCATCGCGCGCCTCACCAAGGACGCCCGCGACAAGGACTTCGTCGTCACGAACGAGAAGGGCGAGCTGGTGAACCGGACCGAGAGCGTCGCCCATCTCGGCTCCTCGAACATCGACAACGAGGAGTGCTGGCTCATCTCCATGTCCGTGCGCTCAATGGGCCTGGTGTACATCGATCACCAGGCACGGGTCTGACACAGCCCCTCCGTAGCGGCTCTGGGAGAGTCGTTTGGTAGGGGTTCGATGACGAACCACTACATAGATCTGAAAAACGCGGATGTCATTCTCATCATGGGCAGCAACGCCGCCGAGCACCACCCGATGGCGTTCAAATGGATCCTCCGGGCAAAGGAGAAGGGCGCGCAGATCATCCACGTCGACCCGCGCTACACCCGCACCTCGGCCCGCTGCGACTACCACGTCCCCTTGAGGTCCGGCACGGACATCGCCTTCCTGGGGGGCATGATCAACTACATCGCAAGCAACGACAAGTTCTTCCACGACTACGTCGTCAACTACACCAATGCGCCGTTCCTCGTGAACCCGGACTTCCAGTTCAACGATGGCCTGTTCTCGGGGTACAACCCCGAGAAGCGCAAGTACGACAAGGCGACCTGGACCTTCCAGATGGACGCCAACGGCGTCCCGATGAAGGACTTCACCCTCCAGGACCCCCGCTGCGTGTTCCAGCTCATGAAGCAGCACTACTCGCGCTACACTCTGGACAAGGTCTCCAGCATCACGGGCGTCTCCAAGGAAAACCTCCTGAAGGTGTACGAGGCGTACGCCTCCACGGGCGTGCCCGACAAGGCCGGCACCGAGTGCTACGCGCTGGGCTGGACGCACCACACCACGGGCAGCCAGATCATCCGCACCATGTCCATGATCCAGCTCCTGCTGGGCAACATGGGCATCGCGGGCGGCGGCGTCAACGCGCTCAGGGGCGAGCCCAACGTCCAGGGCTCCACCGACCACTGCATCCTGTACGGCAACCTTCCGGGCTACCTGAAGATGCTCAACACGTCGTGCCCCGACCTGAAAACCTATCTCGAGCATTATACGCCCAAGTGCAATGACCCGCAGTCGGCGAACTTCTACATCAACTACCCCAAGTTCACCGTGAGCTTTCTGAAGGCCATGTACGGCGACGCGGCGACGCCGGAAAACGAGTTCGGCTACAACTGGCTCCCGAAGCTCGACGACGGCAAGCACTACTCGCTCATGCACCTCTTCGACAAGATGTACGAAGGCAAGATCAAGGGCCTCTTCTCCTACGGGACAGACCCCGCGGTGAGCTCCCCCAACTCGGGCAAGGTCCGCAAGGCCCTGGAGAAGCTCGACTTCCTCGTGAGCGCCAACATCTTCGACAACGAGACCTGCTCCTTCTGGCACGGCCCCGGCGTGGATCCCACGCAGGTCAAGACCGAGTGCTTCCTCCTGCCCGCGGCGGCCACCATGGAAAAGGAAGGCAGCCAGAGCAACAGCGGCAGGTGGGTCCAGTGGAAGTACAAGGCCGTGAACCCCCCGGAAGACGCGCTGGCCATAGGCGACATCCAGATCAGGATCATGGACACCATCAAGGCCCTCTATGCCAAGGAGGGCGGCCCGAACGCCGAGTCCATCCTCAACCTCAAGTGGGACTACAAGGACGGCAAGGGCAACTTCGACGCGCTCAAGGTGGCCAAGCAGATCAACGGCTACTGGCTGGCCGACAGCACCTACGAAGACAAGCTCACGGGCGCGACCAAGGACTTCAAGAAGGGCGAGCTCGTACCCAGCTTCGGCATGCTCAGGGATGACGGCACCACCTCGTGCGGCAACTGGATCATGTCCGGCTCCTTCGACGAGAAAGGCCTGAACAAGATGGCCAAGCGCGAGAAGGACGACCCCACCGGCCTGGGTCTCTATCCCAACTGGGCCTACTGCTGGCCGGTCAATCGCCGCATCATCTACAACCGCGCCTCCTGCGACGTGAACGGCAAGCCCTACAACCCCAAGCGCAAGATCCTTGCCTGGACGGGCGACAAGTGGGTGGGCGACGTGCCCGACGGCCCCTGGCCGCCGCAGGCGGACAAGGAGAAGGGCAAGTACCCCTTCATCATGAAGCAGGACGGCGTGGGCTCGCTGTTCGGGCCCGGCATGGTGGAAGGCCCGTTCCCCGAGCACTACGAGCCGCTGGAAGGCCCGCTGGCGAAGAACCCGCTTTCGAACCAGCTCATCAACCCGACCATCGAGATCTTCAAGAGCGAGCTCGACACGGTGGCAAACGCCAGCGAGAAGTTCCCGTACGTGTGCACCACCTACTCCTGCACCGAGCACTGGTGCTCCGGAGCGCTCACCCGCTGGCAGGCATGGCTCCTCGAAATGCAGCCCGAGCTCTACGTGGAGATCGGCGAGCAGCTCGCCCGCGACCTCCGCATCGGCAACGCCGACTGGGTGCACGTTTCATCCGCCCGCGGCAGGGTGAAGTGCCGGGCCATGGTGACCAAACGGTTCGTGCCGTTCAAGGTCGAAGGCAAGACCGTCCACCAGGTGGGCCTGCCCTTCAACTACGGGTGGCTCTACCCCGAAGACGGAAGCGACTCCACGAACTTCCTCACGCCCACCGTCGGAGACGCGAACACCTTCTGCCCTGAGTACAAGGCCTTCATGGTCAATGTGGAAAGGGCGTAGGGGGTGAACCATGAAAGAGCATAAGATGGAATACGTGAAACTCATCGATACCACGCTGTGCACTGCGTGCCGCGGCTGCCAGGTCGCCTGCAAGCAGTGGAACGAGAACCCCGCGTCCAAGACGCAGAACCACGGGAGCTACCAGAACCCGCAGGACCTGGAGTGGAACACCTGGACCCTCATCCGCTTCCAGGAATACACGGACACCGACGGCAACTTCAAGTGGCTGTTCCGCAAGGACGGCTGCATGCACTGCACGGATGCCGCCTGCGTCAGGGCCTGCCCGAGCGGTGCCCTGCACCACACGGACTATGGCGTCGTGGCCCACAACCGGGAGATCTGCATCGGGTGCAAGGCCTGCACGTCTGCCTGCCCCTTCGACATCCCGCGGTACAACAAGACCACGGAAAAGATCTACAAGTGCGATCTCTGCTATGACCGGCTCAAGAACGGACAGCCGGCGGCGTGCGTGAAGGCGTGCATCACCGGCGCCATCACCATGGGCGAAAAGGAGACCATGATCAAAAAGGCCTACGACCGGGTCGAGAAGCTCGGCGGCAAGGCCGTCGTCTACGGCGACAAGTTCGTGGGCGGAACCCACGTCATGTACATCCTCTCCGAGCCGCCGGCCGTGTACGACAAGCTCCCGGTCAAGCCCAGCGTGCCCATGTCCGTCATTCTCTGGAAGAACCTGTTCAAACCCTTCACCCTCATCGGCATGGGCGCGATCGCAGGGGCGGCCGCGCTGCACTACCTGATCAAGGGCCCGCACGAGGTGCACGAGAAGAAGGAAGGGGAGGAGTGACATGTCGAACCATTCTGCTGAAATGATAAAGGTAACGGACGGCATCGAGCGGATAGCCCACTGGATCCTCGCGGCAACCTGCCTCTTCTGCCTGCTCACCGGCCTGGGGTTCATGTTCCATTCGTGGAGCGGCATCCCGAACATGCTCGGCGGCTATTACGCGGCCCTGTGGATGCACATCTTCTCGGGCCTGGCCTTCGCCGCTTCGCTCATCTACGGGTTCTTCATGTGGAAGAAGGACTGCGCCTTCGAGGCCGACGACGCGAAGTGGATCCTGAACGGCGGCGGCTACCTGTGGCCCACCACCAACCTTCCCCCCGTCTACAAGTACAACGCGGGGCAGAAGGCGTTCTTCTGGTGCATCGTGGCTTTCGGCGCGCTCATCGTCCTCACCGGGCTCGTGATGTGGAACGCGGATTCCTTCGCTCACGTGGTGGCCCGCTGGGCCTTCACGCTGCACGCCATGAGCGCCATGGTCATCGGCTCGTTCTTCGTGGTGCACTTCTACCTGGGCACCATCGGGAACCCGGGCACGGTCTCGGCCATGTTCACCGGCAAGTGCTCGAAGGCATGGTGCCAGACGCACTGCCCCCGGTGGCTCGAAGAGAAAGAAAAGAAAGTTGCATGATGCCTGATCAGGCCCCCTCTTCCCCTGAGGGAGAGGCCCTGATTCACCGGCGGAGAAATAAAAAGAGCCGCGGCTGTCCCTCATGGCAGCCGCGGCTCTTTTTCGTGATAAGAACAGTCATGCATTTCCACTCCATGCGCGTGCCACCACGCCTGGTGTGTCCTGCCGCCGCTCCCCCTCCCCACCCCCTTCAGATCTCGATCTGCGCGCCGATCTCCACCACCCGGTTGGGCTGTATCCCGAAGGAGGCCATGGGGGTCTGGGCGTTGCGGGACATGAAGGCGAAGAACGCCTTGCGCCAGGCCGTCATGCGGGAGCTCCCGGAGGTGAGGAGCGTCTCGCGGCCCAGGAAGTAGGTCGTGACCTGCGGGTCGGTCACGAGGCCCTGGCGGGAAACGAGCTCCATGACCTTGGGCACGTTGGGCTGCTCCATGTACCCGAACCGGGCTACGAGGCGGTAGAACCCCTGGCCAAGGTCATCTATGGTCACCCTGCGCCCGTCGGGCACGACGGGGACGTCGAGGGTGGACAGGGTGAAGAGGACCACCTTCGCATGGAGGGTGTCGTTGTGCTTCAGGTGGTGGAGGAGCGCCGGGGGGGTCCCCTCGGGCGAGACCGTGAGGAAGACGGCCGCTCCGCGCACCCGGTGGACAGGGTGCAGCTTCAGGTCCTCGAGGAACAGGTCGATGGGGAAGCGGCTCTCCCGGAGCTTCTGCGCCAGCAGGGACCGGCCGTCCTTCCAGGTGGTCATGGCGATCATGACAAACGCCGCCACGGCCAGCGGGAACCACCCGCCCTGGAAAAACTTCAGCAGGTTGGCCCCGAAGTAGGCGAGATCGAAGGAGAGGAACACGCCCACCAGGGGGATGACCTTCCACAGGGGCCAGTTCCATACCCTCATGAGCACGAAGCCGTAGATGATCGAGGTGAGCGTCATGGTGGCGGTCACGGCGATGCCGTAGGCGCCCGCGAGTCCGCTCGAGCTTCGAAATGCAAGGACCACCCCGATGCAGCACACCATCAGCGTGTGGTTCACCAGGGGGATGTAGATCTGCCCCCTGGTTTCCCGTGAGGTGTGGAAGACGCGCAGGCGCGGGCAGTACCCCATCTGGATCGCCTGCTGGGTGAGCGAGAAGGCCCCGGTGATGAGCGCCTGGGAGGCGATCACCGTGGCCGCGGTGGAGAGCGCCACCATGGGGTAGAGCAGGGCCCGGGGCACGAGGCCGTAGAAGGGGTTGAAGGCCTTGTCCGGATGGGCCAGGAGCAGGGCCCCCTGGCCGAGGTAGTTCAGGAGCAGCGCGGGGAACACGAAGGAGAACCACGACACCCGGATGGCCCCCCGCCCGAAATGGCCCAGGTCAGCGTAGAGCGCCTCGCACCCGGTGATGCAGAGCACCACCGACCCGAGGATGATGATCCCGTGGCGGCTGTGGACGGAAAAGAAGGTGAAGATATGGCCGGGGTTCAGGGCCAGGAAGATCTCCGGGTTCCGGAGGGACTCCACGAGCCCGAGCCCCGCGATGGTGAGAAACCACACGCACATGACCGGGCCGAAGACCCTCCCCACCCCGCGGGTCCCCCACCGCTGGACGAAGAACAGGGTCAGGAGGATGGCGCAGGTGAGGGGCACCACCAGGGGCGTCAGCGCCTTCGTGGCCACCTCGAGCCCCTCCACCGCGGACAGGACCGAGATGGCGGGCGTGATGATGCCGTCGCCGTAGATGAGCGCCGCGCCGAAGATGGCGGCCGTGACCACGAAGGCGTACGCCCGGGAGGACCGGGTGCCGCTGCTCGAGCGAGCCAGGGCGAGGAGCGCGAACACGCCGCCCTCGCCCCGGTTGTCGGCCCGGAGCAGGAAGAGGACGTACTTGACGCACACCACGACCACCAGGGTCCAGAAGACGAGCGAGGTGACCCCGAACACGTTGACCTTTTCCACCGGGATGGCATGGATGCCGGAGAAGCATTCCTTGACGGCATACAGGGGACTGGTGCCGATGTCCCCGAAGACGACCCCCAGGGCGCCGACGATCAGGGCGAGCTCTTTTTCGTGTGTGCCGGGCGACGGCTGGCCCGGCTCCGGACCGGACGGATCCGGGCCGGCGAAAGCGGAATCCTGCATGGAAAGACCCTCCTTACCTTTTCAGAGGCCAGGCCTCCGAAAGCCGGAAGGTCTCACCTCTTCGACGCCTACGAGGTTAGCTGACGGGCTCGGGCCGAAGAGATTGCCCTACGCTTTTTTATGCGATACGCCCCGTTTCCTGGGTCCCCCGCTCCCTGCCGTGCAGGGATTGAGCGATGTGAAATTCTTCCTACGCTCCTGATTTTCTTTTGTCAATGATGTCGCGGCAGGCGCCGGGCGCCCTCCCGCTCCTTCAGGAGCACAGTGAGCGGCCGAGCTTTTCCTGCCTGATCCTGGCCACGTTGCCCGCGATCTTCATGAAGGACACGAGGTCGTTGGCGAGGACGGCATAGTCGTGCCCCATCTCGAGGCCGGCCAGGCCCGTGATGGCGCTCAGGCGCTCCTGGACGTCGCTCGCCGCCTGCCTCAGGTAGAGCGACAGGGACAGGAGCCCGGGGTGGCCCGCACCCCCCTCGTCGAGCATCCGCGCCCCTTCCCGGGAGAGGAGCTCCAGGGACTCCAGTGCCGCTGCCACCCAGCCGAGGGCCGAGGCGACGTCCCGGCCCGGGTCCGCCCCCCTTTCCCGGAGGGCGCGGGCGATCATCCCCGCCTGGGCCCTGGCGCCGCCGATGAAGGGGGCCGTCATCATCACGTCCTCCACCTGCCGGAAGGGCAGCGCGATGTCTTCGTAGGCGCGGCCCTCCCTGCCGATGACGCCCTCTGCCGGCACCCGGCAGCCGTCGAGGATGATCCCGCCGTGGGGGCAGGGCCGCAGGAATCCCAGGTCCATGGGGGCGGTCCTCTCCAGGCCCCTTGCTTGCCCGGGCACCAGAAAGGCCGTGTAGCTCTTCCTGCCCCCCCCCTCGGCCGTTATGGCGAGCACCACGAACAGGGTGGCCATGGGGCCGTTGGTGAGGTAGGCCTTCTCCCCGGAAAGGACAAAGGAGCCCCCTTCGCGCCGGGCCATCGTGGTGAGCTTCCCGGGGTGGCCCCCCACGCCGGGCTCGGAGATGGCCAGGCAGGGGATCTCCTTCCCCGAGGCGAGAGAAGGCAGGCAGTCGCCCTTCTGCCCGTCCGTGCCGAAGCCCAGGATCACGAACCGGGAGATGAGGACGTGCATGAGCCACGACATCGCCGTGCCCAGGCTGCGGCCGTGCTCCACCAGGGCCTGGGCGGCGACCGCCAGGTGCAGCCACCCTCCCCCCGCGCCCCCGCTCGCCCGGGGGACGCCGATCCCGAACAGGGCCTGCTTCTCCATGGCCTCGTGCAGATCGGGGGGAAAGACGACGAGGTTTTGCAGGTCGCCCCGGGGTGCGACCTCCTCCCGGGCAAACCGGGAAACCATGTCCTTCAGGGCCTTCAGCTCCGCATCCGAGTTCGTCACGACAGCCTCCCGGGTCATTCACGGCAGGAGAAGGGTTTCCCCCTGCTCATAGGATAAGCGACACTGCTGACTTCTTCACTTCGCGCACCGATAGGGGTTCCCCATGCTCACAGGATAAGCTCTTCCACGAAAGCCACGAGCTGGTTGAGGTTCCGGCACTCCCGGAGCTCGTGGCAGTGGGCCTTGTAGGCGAACATCTCGGAGTCGCCCGTGTTCCAGGCGCTCTCGGGCTCGGGGTTGAGCCAGATGAGCCTGCGGCACTTCTCCCGCATCTCCTCGAGGATCCGGTCCTCGGGGTGGAAGTAGTTCGACCGGGCGTCGCCGATGATGATGAGGGTGGTCTTCTTGTTCAGGGTGTCCATGTGGTTCTTCCTGAACTGGCGAAAGGTCTCGCCGTAGTCGGTCTGGGCGTTGTAGTCGATGTCCATCTCCCTGAGCACCTTCACGATGGCGTGGTTGATCTCCTCCTCCTCGAGGACCTTCGTCACCTCCACGGGCCTGTTCACGAAGATGAAGGAGTGGACCCGGGTGAAGCACTCCTGGAGGGAGTAGAGGATGTTGAGCATGAAGCGCGCCGCGGAGAACACCGAGCTGGAGATGTCGCACAGGGTGACGATCTTGCCCCTCTTCGGGGGCTTCTTCCGGAACCGGATGTCGATGGGCACGCCGTCGTACCTGCCCGCGGCCCGGATCGTCCTCTTCGCGTCGAGCACACCCCGGCTGCTCGAGGCGTAGCGCCTGCTCATGATGTCCTTGAGCTTGCGCACGAGCCGGTCGATGAGCTCGCGGACCCGCTCGATCTCCTGGGGCGTGAGCGCGGAGAAGGGGCGCTCTCCCAGCTGGCCGAGGTACTGCTCGTGGGTCCTCTGCTGGACCCCCTCGTTGTGGGGCCTCGGCTCCCGGAGCAGGATGTCGTAGGCCCGGTCCATCTGCTCGCGGAAGCGCCTGCGGAGATTGCCCCGGGTCTCCTCCCGGTAGTCGAAGGGGTTCTCCTCGATGATCCTATCGATGCGCGACCGGGTGTCGTTGAGCTGGACCATGACCATGAGCCGGGACGCCAGCGGACCCAGGTTGAACTTCCGGCCCTGCTCCGGGTCGGCCTCCTCCGTCTGGACCCTGCGGATGAGCTCCAGGAAGCCCATGGGGTCGCCCGAGAGGAAGTCGAGGATGGCCTCGTGGTTCTCGCTCCCGCGCACCTGCTTCTGGAGCTGCTCGATGAGCTGGTCCATCTTCTGGGGCGTGGCGTCGGTGTCGTCGAGGTCGATGTCCTGCCTGAGCTCGTGGAAGTAGAGGCGGTAGAGCCGGTCGAACTGGGCCTGCTCGCGCCTGCTCTTGGCGAAGTTCGCCCGCAGGACCGAGCGGAACTCGTCCTCGTTGAGCATGTTGATGAGGGCGAGCTGCGAGATGCAGTCCACCACCTCCGAGGTGGAAACCCGGTAGCCCGCCGTGCGGCAGCAGGCCACGAACTTCAGGATGGCGTTGACCATGGGTCGACCCTACTTAAGGACGCTCGCCGCGTTCGCCTTGACCATCTGGGCGTCAGCCCGGTACTTGCAGATCATGTTCAGGGTGTCCGCGAGCACCCTGCTGTCGATGCTCTCCACGGACAGCGCCACCAGCGACCTGGCCCAGTCGATGGTCTCGGAGATGCAGGGGTTCTTCTTGAGGCCGAGCTCCCGGATGGCGCGCACCGCGTCCACGATCCGTGCCGCCAGCGTGTCGCTGATCTCGGGGAGCTTGAGCTTGACGATGCGGAACTCGAGGTCGCGCTCGGGGTAGTCGATGTAGATGTGGATGCAGCGGCGCTTGAGGGCGTCGCTCATGTCGCGGTAGTTGTTCGAGGTCAGCAGCACGTAGGGGATGACCTTCGCGGTCTTCGTGCCCAGCTCGGGGATGGTCACCTGGTAGTCGCTCAGGAGCTCCAGGAGGAAGGCCTCGAACTCGGGGTCGGCCTTGTCCACCTCGTCCACCAGGAGCACCACCCGCTCTTCGGAGGAAATGGCCTGCAGGAGCGGCCGGGGCTGGATGAAGCGCTCGGAGAAGAAGGCGTCCTCGTGGGAGGCGATCTTGTCCACCGCGTCCTTGAGGTTATGCGCCCCTGCGATGACGTCGCCGATCTTTTCCTTGACCATCTGGGTGTACAGGAGCTGCTTCGCGTATTCCCACTCGTAGAGGGCTTTCGACTCGTCGAGCCCCTCGTAGCACTGGAGCCGGATGAGCTGAAGCCCCAGCGCGCGGGAGATGGCCTTCGCCAGCTCGGTCTTGCCCACGCCGGCGGGCCCTTCCACCAGGATGGGCTTGTCCGTCACGGAGGCCAGAAACACCACCGTGGCGATCTCCCGGGAGGTCACGTACCCCGCGCCCTCGAGTTTTTCCTGTACCTCTCTGACATCGTTGAAGCTCATGGTGAATATCCTTTTCTTTATGAAAGTTGTATCCTTCATCCTAGCATGTTTGAGAGCTTAAATATACAAACATGCCGGGCGTCCCCGGAGGGATCGTCCCGGGCTCAGTTGTCCCAGCGGAGATCGTCCACGCTCTGGGGGAAGTCGCCGGGCGGGTAGAACCCCAGGCAGTCCTCGCTGTCATCGGTGATGTAGCGCAGTGCGCCCGTCCCGTTCGGCGGGTTGAGACCGGCGTCGGTGATGGTCACGTCGGTCGAGTTGTTGAAGTCATTGATGTCGAGCGTGATGTAGTACTCCCTGTCCGACCCGGTGGTGGCGTTGTTCCTCGCCATGAAGGCCATCTCCGAGCTGCTTTCCACGCCGCCCCCTCCCATGGCCTCCCAGTTGCCCCCCGCGTCGGTGCACACGGAGAGTCGAAACGTCCGGTCTTCCATGTCGCCGTCCCACATGAACTGGATGCCCTTGTCGGAGTCGGTGACGCTCGCGTGCCAGACCCCGAGGGAGCTCCCGTTCCGGATGGCGTAGAAGACCCCGGCGTCGGTGGTCCCGGAGGTGTACTGCTCGACGATGACCTCCCGGTCGCCCACGATCATGAAAGCCATGTGCACGGTGAGGCTCCCGGAGCGCACCGTGACGATCCGGTCCACGGGCACGCTCATGACCTCCTGGAAAAACCACTTCAGAAAGGGCACGTCCACCCCGTTGACCTCGGTCTCCACCGTGGCCGTGTCGTCGCCTGCGGTCGCTTCACCCTCGATGTCGAAGCTTTCCGAGAAGCCGTTCACCAGCTCGATGTGCTCGTCGAAAATGCTCAGCTGGGTGTAGATGCTCTGGTAGTCGTCGAGGGTGGTGTTGAACATCTTTCCCAGGACGCCGTTGGAGTTGGTCCTTGACCAGCCCGTCCACGAGCTCAGCACGCTGCTCCCGGAAGAAAACACGGCGGACCCGATGTAAGGCGTGCAGGTCTTCACGTCGTCGCTGTACGCGTTCAGGGTCGCGCCCTGGTAGGACGAGGTGCCGCCGTTGGAATCGTCATCGTCACTGATCGAGTCGTCGCCGCACCCGGCGAGGAATGAAGCCGCGATGACCGCCACAAGCACAAGGATCTTCTTCATAGGCCCCCCTCAGGGCGGAAGTACCCGCATCCCATTCTATATACCAAATCGGGAGAGCTTTCCAGCGGCCAGTGGCCCCCGCCCTCCAGGGGCAGGTGCCGCAGGGATAGCAACCCGGGGGGAAAGACCGGGAGTATCCTCACCCTGAAGGCGCAGGTGCAGCAGCGGGCAGGACGACTCCCCCGTAACCGCCGGAGGGGGGCTTCCGGGCGGGCAACGTTTTCCCGGCTGGTCGCCGCGCCGTGGCCGGGCACTCAGAAGCCGATGCCCGCGCAAGGCTGCGCCCTCCGCACGGGCCGCGTGCGGGGCTTGAGTTTGATGTGCGGGGGTTTATTCTATAACTTCTAAGGGTGCCCTGATGCGGGCAGCTATTCAAAGAGGTGGAGATTGAAAGGGGGTGTGAGAGCGATCGCGGCAGGCCTCGGGGTCATGCCCGGCCAGGGGAAACAGCAGGTTCACCGTGCATCTTTCCGCCTCCCGGGCGTTTTTCCACACGTTGCCTTCGGGCAGATACCATCAAATCTGATGTGAGGAGGTTTTGTATGAAGAAGTTTACCGTATCGGCAGGGGTGTTCCTGGTCATTTTCCTGTTCGGCACCGTGGCCTGTGCGCAGGCCAGGGAGATCGGTCAGGGCAAGCTCAACGTCAACACCGCCACCGTCGAGGAGTTCCAGCTGCTTCCCGGCATAGGGCCTTCCATGGCCAAAGGCATCGTCGCCTCGAGGACGGCGAAAGGCCCGTTCAAATCCTTGAACGACATGGAAAAGATCAAGGGCATCGGGAAAAAGAAGCTGGCCAAGCTGCGCCCCTACCTCAAGACCGATGGCGAATCGAATTTCGAGCCGGCGAAGCAGAAGCCGGTGGGTGGAGCAAAGAAGCCCGTGTCCTGAGGGCAGAGCTCACCGGCCGTTTATAAGCCGGAGAGTCTCTGCGCAGGGTGTCGATCAGGCCGGTGCCTCCGGGCACCGGCCCTATGCGGGCGCGGACATGAGGGCATAGAGTGAATCGGCGGCAAAGATCACGGCACCAGCCTTTTGCGGGTACGGGGCATGAGGGGCGCATTTCCCGCAGGCCCCCTGCGCCGGGTCAGGGATTGAAGGAGGACACCCGTTTGAGCTCGGCGAACAGCCTTTTCTCCTCGCTCGAAAGGTCCTTGGGCAGGACGATCCTGATCTGGACGAAGAGGTCCCCTTTGTGCGCCAGGCCCCTTCCCTTGAGCCTCAGCCTCTGGCCGGACGAGATGCCCGGAGGGATCTTCAGGTTGTAGGTGCCGTCGGGCGTCTGGATCTCCTTCGTGATACCGAGAGCCGCGTCCCAGGGTGAGACGGGCAGGTCTTCGATGATGTCGTTTCCCTCCAGCTTGTACTTGCCGTTGGAGGAGAGCCTGATCTTCAGGTACAGGTCCCCCGAGCCGCCGGCGCCGGGGTTGCCCTGCCCCGCGAGGCGTATCCTCATCCCGTCGTAAGCCCCGGAGGGGATCCTCACGCTGAGCCGTTTGGCAGTGCCTGCACCCTGGAGCTGAATCTCCCGGTTCGTCCCCGCCTGGGCCTCTTCGAGGGTGATCTCCACCTCCGTCTCCAGGTCTCCGCCCCGGGCAGCCTGGCCCCTGCCGGGACCCTGCGCACCCATGTCCAGGTCTCCGAAGAGGGATTCGAAAAAGTCGGAAAACCCGCCTCCCCCGGGCCGTGCCGAACCCTGTCCGAAGTCGAAGTGGAACGTGCGGCCCCTGCCGGACCGGCCCTGCCTGCCGAAGATCTCCTCGCCGAAGACGTTCTCATAGCCCGGAGGCGGACGGAAAGACTGCCCCTCCTGCCAGTTGCTTCCCAGGGCGTCGTAGCGCTTGCGCTTCTCGGGATCCTTGAGCACCTCGTACGCCTCCCCGACCTCCTTGAAGCGCTTCTCCGCGGTGGGGTCGTTCTTGCAGGTGTCCGGATGGCATTCCCGGGCGAGACGCCGGTAGCGCTTCTTTATCTCTTCCTGCGAAGCATCCCTCTCGATGCCCAGGATCTTGTAATAATCTTTATATTCCAAGGGTCTTCCTTCAAATTATTTTTTGGGCCACTCCTCTAAATTAGGACTCCCGGCAGGGAAAATCAATGTCATGGACCCCTCCCCCGCACCGTGCCCCCAGAGGCGGGTGGTTCTCCGGTTGCAGAAAGGGGCCTAAAAGCGGTTCTCGAGCTGGGACGCGACGGCCCGGGGTATCCAGGCCAGCCCATCCTCCGGCACGCCTGCACGGTGGAGGGCGTTCACGGCCTCGTCGAGGTAGCGCTGGGCGACTTCCCTGCCCTTCGCGAGTATGCCGGGGGTGATGAGGGGAATGAGGTAGTCCTTGCGGCCCGCCGGGTCCGGGATGCGGGACACCTCCGCGAGCACCGAAGGGGTTTCCCGGAAGAGGATCACCAGCGGCAGGGTCGACTTCCCTTCGATGATGTCGTTGTATGCGTCCTTGTTGTCGTCCTTGCTCGGCGTGAGGTTGATGATGTCGTCCACGATCTGGAAGCCCATCCCCACGGACCTTCCGAACAGGGTCAGCGCGTCGAGGGCCGGCCGGGTGAGCCCTGCGAGATATCCCGGGGCATAGGCGCAGTACTCGAAGAGGGAAGCAGTCTTGAGGTAGATGATGTCGAGGTAGACGTCGAGGTTGTCGTGAAAGCCCTGGGCGTACTGGAGCTCCTTGAGCTCGCCTTCCGACATGCTCCTCACCGTCCTTATCATGCCCGTCACCAGCTCCAGCTCGCCGAGGCCGCACATGGTCTCCAGGGCGGAGGCGGTGATGAAGTCCCCCACGAGCAGGGCGGGCTTGTCGCCGAAGACCTGGTTGGCCGTCGGCCGCGCCCGCCGGATGGACGTGCAGTCCACCACGTCGTCGTGGAGGAGGCTGGCGGTGTGCATGAGCTCGACGGTGTAGGCTATGGGCAGGATCTTTTCCTCGGTGAGGCCCACGGCCTTGCCCATCACCATGACGAGCTTCGGCCTGAGGCGCTTGCCCCCGGAGCCGAGAATGTATTCCCCGATCTCCGAAGTGAACCGCGTCGAGCTCCGGAAGATCTCCCGGAGGCCCTTCTCGAATGTCCCGTCCATAGCGTGACCTATACCAAAGAGCCCTGTGAATATCAACGCAAACCTGGAATGCGAAAGAGGCCTTGCCCGTCCGCCAGGGGCATGTCCGGGGCACGCCCCGGCGTCAGGCTCAGATGATGTCCTTGAATAGTTCTGCGTCCGAGTTGTGGCATATCCGGGCATGCCCCGGCGTCAGGCTCAGAGCTTCCTGATCTTTTCGATGAGTCCCGTAGTGGAGTGGCCGTGCCGGAACGGAAGCGACCGGACCTCGCCGCCGTACGACCTCACCACGTCGGCGCCGACGATTCTCTCGGGCTCCCAGTCGCCGCCCTTGACGAGGACATCGGGGCGGAGGAGGGAAATGAGCTCGAACGGGGTGTCCTCCCCGAAGAGGCACAGGTAGTCCACCGAGCCCAGGGCGGCCAGCACGGACGCCCGGGAGCCCTCCCGGTTCACGGGCCGCTCCTCGCCCTTGAGCCTGCTCACGGACGCGTCGGAGTTGACCCCCACCACCAGGGCGTCGCCCAGGGCCCTTGCCTCCCGGAGATACGAGACGTGGCCCTCGTGGAGGATGTCGAAGCAGCCGTTGGTGAAGACCACCTTCATGCCGCGGGACTTCAGGGCCGCCACCCGTTCCCTGAGGGCGTCCTGGCCCAGGAGCTTGTCCTGGGCGTCAAACTCGCCCGGCCACTCCCGGCAAGCCAGGCGGGCGGTGAACTTCCCCAGGGCGAGGTAGGAGGGGAGGATGTCGGGGAAACCCCTCTTCAGGGACTCGATGTGCTCCCGCACGGTGTCCCAGTCCCCCCGCTGCACGGGGCCGGTGAGCGCCCGGGCCCCGCGGGCATCGATGTTGGCGACCGTACCCCTGATCAAAGGCATCAGGTGGGGCATTCCCAGGCCCACGCTCTCCATGAGCAGGGAGGCCTCCGAGGCGAGGGCCACGAGGTAGTTCGACGCGATGACCGCCGCGGTGTGGTACACCACCTTGTCCTCCCTGGCCAGGACCACGAGGGTGGACGACAGGGTGGACGCAAGGTCCGCCGCGACCTCGTACGCCCGGGGAGACCCCTCGAAGGTGAAGAACGCCTCCCGGAGGGCGGCCTGGGCGAGGTCCTTGTCGAGTATGGACTGGAGGGGGTGCAGGCTTGCCACCTCCGCCCCGTTTTCTTCGAGCTCGTGGAGGAGTTCGGAAGTGTGCAGGCCGCTCAGGTGGAAGAACACGACGCCCCGGCAGGCATCCTTCCAGAGTGCGGCGATGCGGGAGGCGGTCCCTGAAATGGCGCTGTCCGGGACGGCCAGGAACACCACCCGCGCCCCCCGGGGATGACCGGGAATCGCCTGGTGCAGGGGAACGCCAACGGGCCCCGGCCTCGATGAAACCGCCCAGCACGGACAATGCCCGGCCTGCGCCAGGAGGGCGAGCAGGGCGCTTCCCACCTTGCCCAGCCCGATGACGGCGAAATCATACTTCATCCGTGATGCCTTTTGACCGCAGGCGGTGATACTTGTCCCAGTCCATGGTAAAGGAGAGCTCGTTCATGGTCTTGTGCACGAGATCCTTGTATTCCTTGAGGCTGAAGTACCGGTGCAGCTTCCTGGATATGGGGTAGATCTCCTCGGAGGGCTTCCAGTAGGCAGGCTCGCCCGTCCTGGCGTTGCACAGGCAGTCGAAGGTCACGGCGAAGGAGACGTCCGCCAGATGGCTGCCCTTGAAGTCCCTGATCATGGCCTGGAGCTGCCCGGAGTCATAGGGGGAAAAAAACGAGTACGCGAGCGAGTAGAGCTCCGAGTAGAGCCGGGTGTAGATGACCGCGGCATGGTAGTATTCGGGTATGTCGATAATGGCGTCCTTGCCCGTCGACTTCCCGAAGTGGTAGAGCAGGCTCTGCATGTTCTTCAGCCCGCCGAGCCCCGGGTACGCCTGGCCGGGCAGCCTCGGCCTCTCATCGGAGAAGGAGGCCCGGGGGTCCTGGAGGGCCAGCCACTCGATGAGGAGCATGGAAAGCCCCTCGTCGAAATCGAAGCCGTTCACGAAGGTCTTCTTGGGCCTGAAGATGCCCTCCCGCACGATGAGCTCGATGAGCCTCGTGTTCTCGTCCTGATGGGAGGCGAAGTCCACGTAGAGGCGGTAGGTGTAGTTGTCCTGCTGGGACAGGCTGATGACGAGGTCCTTGTAGCCCTTCTCGGAGAGGATCTTGACCATGCCTGCCCGGGTGAGCATCTTCATGATCTGCTTCTCGTCGTAGAGTCCCAGGAACCTTTTCGAGGAAAACAGGTCTTCCGCCCCGCGGACCGGCTCGTCGGCGATGGAATAGGTGATGTCCTCGAGGTACCTGGGGATCTTTTTCGGTGGAGTAATGTGAGGTGTCATGAAACAGCCCTTCCTGCACTCACGAAGATGACTTTTGCAGCGCCTGCATCTTTCAGCGTCCGGGAAATCTCTCGAGCCGTCCCGCCGGTGGTGACCACGTCGTCGACGACCATGACCGTCTTGCCCGCAACCGCGCTGGCCCGGAACACGCGCCGGAGATTGCTTCCCCTGTCCCTTTTCGAAAGGCCCACCTGGTTCGGGGTCTTTCCGGCCTTCGATATTATTCCATATCTCACATCTGTTTTCATATATCTAGACAATTCCTGCGCGATGAGCGAAGACTGGTTGTAGCCCCTGGCCGCGAGCCTGGACCAGTGGAGGGGGACCGGCACCAGGATGTCAGCGGTCAGGCCCTTTTCGCTCACGAGCGCATATATCAGGCGGGCGAGGAATTTCTTGTACACGGTCTGCCGGCCGTACTTGAACCGGTGGATCACCTCCCGGACGGGCCCCTCGAACAGGCAGGCGCTCACGCACCGGTCGAACGCCGGGGGGCTGAGCCTGCACTGCAGGCAGGTGCCGGGCGTCCCCACGGGACTGCCGCACACGCCGCACACCGGCTCGGGCACCGGGTGCATCCCGGCGCGGCACACGCCGCACACGCCGTTCTCCACTTCTCGACCCCCGGCGCAGATGAGGCAGCGGGAAGGCAGCAGGCTTTCCCTGAGAAAAGTGAACAGGGCTGTCTCAAAAACTGCAAACATGGAGGTTGCCGCTCCGCTTCACGGCCGGAGAAAGCCCTTCGTCCGGCAGGGCCGCGCCAGCTGCCGGGGCGGCCGGGAGGGCGGCATGAACGCCTTGTCCCGGCAGACTGAGCCGCGCCGGAAGGTCCGGCTATGAGTAATATTTGTTGTACTGGTACTTCTTGTATGAGTACTTCTTGGCGGGGAGCTCGTCAATGGCGTTGAGCACCGTGCCGATGACCTTGTCCCGGGGCAGGTTCTCCAGCGCCATCTTGAAGTCGGCCTCCCTGGTGTAGCGGTAGCGGGTGACCATGATGATGGCGTCCACCTGGGACGCAAGGATCTTCGGGTCCACGGTCGCCTGGATGGGCGAGGTGTCGATGATGAGGTAGCGGTCGTTGTAGCGTCCGGACAGCTCCTTGATGAGGGACTTCATGCCCTTGGACTCCAGCAGCTCCGAAGGGTTGACCGGCGCCTCGCGTGCCGCGGGGAGGATGGTGAGCTTCTCGATGGGCGTCTTGACAAGGCAATCGGCCACGCTCGCCTTGCCCTGGAGGATCTCCACCACGCCTTTTGACGGGGGGTACTTGAAGAGGTGGTGCAGGGAAGGCTTCCGGATGTCGCACTCCACGAGCAGGACATGCTGGTCTTCGCCCCGGGCGATGGAGATGGCCAGGTTGGCGGATATGAGGCTCTTGCCTTCCGACGGCAGTGCGCTCGTCACCATGATGACCCGGGGGACTTTCCGGCCTTCCAGGTGGAAGATCGCCGTCCTGAGCTTGCGGATCTGTTCGGCGGTGTAGGAGTAGGGCATGTGGTACATGTAGAGGTGGTCGTCGAGATTGGCCGTGACGCCCGCATCCCTGATGTCGACCTCCTCCTGTTTCTCGAGAGCCTTCCACAGATCCATGTGCTAGTCCTCCATGCTTATCTTCACCGGCTTTGCGTAGGGGAAGCCGGCGCCGCGCAGCTTGCCCGTGTAGTCGATGGCTTCCTGCCGGGAATTGAACGTGCCTATGGTTATCCGGTACCAGGTCTTGTCCTCTTCATCGAGATAGGGGTAAATGGTGGCCTGGTACCCCTTCGAGAGCAGGTCGGAAAACACCGCCTTTGCCTCGTGGATCGAGTGATAGGACGAAACGCTCACGCTGTACAGGACCTGGGAAGCCGACCCGCCGGCTTCGGAGAGGGAGGGCAAGGCGACCTTCTGCCCCTTGCGCACGACGTCCAGATCGGCTATTCCGGGGTTGGCCTGCCGGATCGCCTTGAGGATGCCATCGTCCACCTTCCCGTAGAAGTCCGCGGCGATCTGTGCCACCGTGTCGCCGCTTCCCACGGTGACCACCGTGCTCCTGTCTTTGGCCGGCTCCTCCGTGGGGGGCGGTATGATCGGGTCGGGCCTGTCGTTCTCCCCATACGACTGAACGCTCTGCTTGAATATCTTCCGGGGGATTCCCGGCCGGTCGGCAGCGGTTTCCGGATCGGAACCGTCCTGCTGTGTGGCAGAGCCTTTGTGCTCCATCTGGAACACGGTCGAGGGGGATGTGTCCCGGGGAACAACCCGGGTGTACACCCAGGCGCCCGCAGCCACGAGAAGGGCAGCTGCCACGAGCTTGAAAACGAGGGACACCCACCCGCCCCCGAAAAGGCTGAACCGGGACGACTGGCCGTAGGCCTTCTTGGACCGGTAGGTGCTCTCGATGTCCGAGGCCGCCTTGCGGACCATGGTCGCACTGACCTGCTTCACGTTGTCCGTGTAGGCGGTGATCAGGACATTGTCGCACAGGATGTTGATGAGCCGGGGGTACCCTTTCGAGAAGCGGTAGATCTCCGAAAGGGCCGATGCGGTGAACAGGGCCCTTTCCCGGGGAACATAGCCGGCGACCCTCAGCCGGTGATCGATGTAATCCCTGGTCTCCCCGCTGTCCAGCGGGGGGATGTGGTACTTGATGCCGATGCGCTGTTTGAGCTGCCTCAGGTGCGGGCTCTTGAGCTTCTCATTGAGTTCCTGCTGGCCCAGCAGCATGATCTGGACGAGCTTCTCGTTCACGGTCTCCATGTTCGAGAGCAGCCTGATCTCTTCGAGCATCTCGATGGAAAGACCCTGGGACTCGTCGACGATGAGGATCGCCCCCCCCATCTCCTTCAGGCGCTCTTCGTAGGTCACGATGTAGTCGCGGGACCGCTTGTCCTCGGGGATGCCGATGGCCTCGCCCAGGAGAAAGTAGAGGTTCTCGGGCTTGATGTGGGGGTTCTTCACCACGACCTTGGGCATCCGGGGGGGGAGCTTGAGGATGAAGGCGTTGAGAATGGTCGTCTTGCCCGTCCCCACCTCGCCGGTGATCACCACGAAGCCGCTCGCCTCCTTGAGGCCGTACAGCAGGTGCGCCAGGGCCTCCTTGTGGCCGGGGCTCATGTACAGGAATCTCGGGTCGGGGGTGATGGAGAACGGCTTGAGCTGAAGGCCGAAGTATTCCCGGTACATGCGAAAGCCCTCAGAACGGGATGGGTACGGGGAGATTCACCGTGAGATCGGCAAAATGGGAGTACCCCACGATGATGACGCCTGCGACGAAGATGACCACGTTGATGCCGAGGTAGACCATCACCCTCCTCTTCTGCATGGTCACGTCGTGTTCCGTCAGGGCCAGGGGCACCGCGCTCAGGCAGGGGATCCCGCCGCTCCAGGTCTCGAGCTGCTTTATGCCCTTCACGGTGGAGTCCATGAGCTCGAGCAGGATGATCAGCCCCGCCCCGGTCCCCAGGCCGAGCGCCAGGAAGACCATGGCGATCATGAGGGGGTTGGGGCTCACCGGGACCTCGGGCATCTGGGCGTAGTCCACGATCCTGAACTGCTCGCCCTGCTGCCTCATCTCCATGCTCTCGGCGCGCTTCGCCTCGTAGTACCTGTCCAGGAGCCGCTGGTAGTTTTCCTGGGTGATGTTGTAGTCCCTGGTGATGGTGGCGAGTTCCTGCTCCCGCTTCGGGGTGGTCTCCACGCGGCCCTGGTAGAAGTCGATCTTGTGCTGGATCCTGGCCAGCTCGTTCCTGGCGCTTTCCACCTCGAGGGTCGCGCTCTTGAGCTGGGTCTTCAGGTCTATGACCTGGGGGCTCAAACCGGTCGCCTCTCCCCTGCCGCCCCTGCCCTCGAGATCCCTGATCTGCTGCTGGAGGAGCTTGACGCTGGGGTGCTCGGGGGTGTAGCGGGCCCTGGCCTCTTCGTACTGGGCCTTGAGCTGGACGATCCGCTGGGCGTTTTCCGAGATGGTGGCGCCGGGCTGGTTGGTCTCGAGGGCCGAGAGCTGGCTCTGGAGGGCGATGCGCCTGTTCATCGCTGCTGCCAGCGAGGTCTGCACCGTTTCGAGCCTCAGCTGGAGGCTGTTCATGGTCGTGACGTTGCTGGTCATCTGCTCGGGCAGCTCGCCCATGAACTGGTTGCGGTACGCCTGGACCTTGGCCTCCTGCTCCTGGAGGAGGACCTTCAGGTCGGCGAGCTGCTTTTCGAGGAAGGCCGTGGTCTCCGTGGCCCGCCTGGCCCTCTGCTTGAGGTTGGAGTCGATGAAGAAGGAGGCGAGCTTGTTCGTCACGTCGGCGACCTTCCGGGGCTCCGAGCCCTTGAACGAGATGGTGAAGGACACGGTCCCGCCCCTGCGGCCGTCCGTGGTGGTGTTCACGTCGATCTTCTTGCGCATCCCGGCCACGAGGATGTCCATGGCCACGCCCTCCCCCCTCGCCTCGGGGTAGAGGTTCATCTCCCTGATGACGTTCTCGAGGTTGGACCGGGACAGCACCTCCTGGGACAGGGTCATGACCTGCTCTTCGACGGCCGTGCCCACCGAGGGCTGGACGTACGACGACGGGATCTCCTGGGACTGCACCACGATGAGGGTCGACGCCTCGTAGGTCCGGGGGAGAATGACGTAGAACCAGAGCCCCACGAAGGAAAAGAAGAGAAGCGGTATGGAAACCCAATACCACTTCTTTATCATGGCATCCAGGATGTCTTTAATGTCTAAACGCTTTTCTTCGCTCAATACCGCACCTCTACCACCACTCTGTATCGGTTTTCCTTCTCGGTATCTGTATACTCGTGGTGCTGCTCGTAGCGCTCGTAGCCCGGGGTGATGATCAGATACCTCACAGGGTTCCACCGCAACGATATCAAGCCGGAATAGTCCTCCTCCTGCCCTTCGAGATCGGAGAGCGCGGTGCCTGAAACCGGGTTTCGCTCTTCGTAGGTAATATTAGTAGTCAGGGTGACATCTCTCAACAGGAACCACTCCCAGGTGAGGTACGCGCTGCGCGCCTCGTAGACCCCGTAGCGGTCGGTGGTGAACTCCGCGACGTATTCCCGGCTCACCCGCAGCGTGATCGTGCCGGAAGGGCTCTCGCTCCTGAGCTCACCGCGGGCGGCATAAGACTGCTCGCTGTCCATGTCCTCCATGGTCAGCCAGCTGTAGCCGCCCGAGAGCATCAGCCGGGTGGCGGGGGTAAAGGCGTACCTGCCGGTGAGGAACGCAGAGGTGATGTCCGAGTCGGGCGTCTCGTCATCCTCCTGCGCCTCGTGCTCGTATTCGCCGTCCACGCTCATGGTCAGCTTCCGGGTCATGGTCCGCTCCAGGGAGAGCCCCCCCCGGGCGGTCCACGTGTCGCCCGTGCCGTCCGGGTCGAACTCGTCGCCCATGCTGTCGTACCGGTAGCTGGCGTACCCGCCGGTGATGCGCAGGGCCGTCAGCTCGGTGAGCTGCTGACTGAGGTTCGCCGTGACGCCGTGGGACACGAGGTCCTCTTCCTCCTCGTTGTCTTCCTGGGAGTAGGTGTAGCCGATGCCTCCCGAGGTTCTCGAGGTGAAGGTCCTGGTATAGTTGAACCGGGCCGTCTGTATCCTCGATACGCCCGTCACGTCGCTCAGGACGGTGGTCCTGTTGGTCCGGGTGTAGCCGTACCCGAAGAGGAGCGTGTCCGTCTGGGTTGTCCGGGTGTAGCTCGAGTCCAGGAGGACCTCGGTGGAGTCGTCGTCGCTGAACTCCTGGTGAAAGCTCCGGGTCAGCCGCCCGCTGAGGTCGAGCCGGGAGATCCCGCTGGTGTAGATGACCTGCGCGCTGGGGCCCACCTCGAAGATGCTCTCGCCTTCCTCGTCGTGGGCGGTGCCGCGGTAGTTGTCCGTGTATTCGTAGGAGGAGTAGAGGCCGACATGGTACTCCAGGGGTGCCGCGCCCACGGGCGTGCAGAGCCCCGCCGCCAGGAGGAGGGCCCCCAGCAGGACCGTCAGGGGAGAGGGCCTCACGGGACTATCACGGTGTCACCGGGCATGATCATGACGTTCTCGGTCGTGCCCTTGATGACCTTGTTGTAGTTCACGACGAGGCGCTGCTGCCCGGACGCCTGGTTGCGGAGGATCACGATGCTCCCGGAATCCGCCCACTGGTTGAACCCGCCCGCCCTGGTGATGACCTGGGCGATGGTCATGCCCCGGTCGAGGATGTACTCGCCGGGCTGGTTCACCTGGCCCTGGACGTAGAACCTCTTGCTCCGGGGCTCGCGGACGATGACCGCGGCGTGGGGCTCCTTGATGTACTTGGACAGGATGGTCTCGATCTCTTTCTGGAGCTGGGGCGGGGTTTTTTCCGCGGCCATGAGATCCCCCACCAGCGGAAGAGAGATGAACCCGTCGCTGCGCACCGTCACCTGCCGGGAGAGGGTCTCTTCGCCCCAGACGGAAATGTCCAGCTGATCCGAAGGGCCGATGAGATAAGAAGCCTCCTGAGCGCAGAACACCATGGTCGGGACGATGATTCCGAGCAGTGCAAAAAGGAATCTCTTCATGCATGAACCCCTTTTCATTTTACTTTTCAATGCCGCATTCCTTGATCTTGTACAAGAGGGCCTTGTAGCTTATCTTCAAAAGCTGGGCAGCCCTTTTCTTGTTCCAGTTCGTCCCCCGAAGCGCCCTGAGGATCATGATCCTCTCCGCCTTGATCACGGCCTCTTTCGACGCAAGCTTCAGGGGAATGACCTCCTTGTCGTCCGTCTCGATCTCCAGGGTCTCGACCTTTGTTTCCCCCCGTCCCGGCTTTTCCATGCCGGTCGACGTGCCGCCGTTCCTGAGGTAGGCGATGAGGTCCCCCACGTCCCCGAGGATGACCAGACGCTTCACCTGGTTCTTGAGCTCCCGGACGTTGCCCGGCCACAGGTAGGCATGGCACAGGGGGTAGAGGGACTCCTTGTCCACCTGGATGTTTTTCCCGTACTTGTCGTTGTAGGCGTCGAGGAAGTACTCGAAGAGGTAGGTGATGTCTTCCTTGCGCTCGTACAGGGGGGGGATGGTGATGTTCACCACGTTCAGCCGGTAGTAGATGTCCTCACGGAAGGAGCCCTCCTCCACGGCCTTGCGCAGGTCACGGTTGGTGGCCGCGATGACCCGCACGTACACCTTCACGTCCTGCTTGCCGCCCAGGCGGGAGAAGGTCCCTTCCTGGAGCACCTGGAGGAGCTTCGACTGGATGCCCAGGTCCATCTCGCCGATCTCGTCGAGGAAAATGGTGCCGTTGTTCGCGAGCTCGAACTTGCCCGCCTTGGACTTGTAGGCGCCGGTGAACGCCCCGCGCTCGTAGCCGAAGAGCTCGGACTCCAGCAGGTCGTGGGGAAGCGCCGCGCAGTTGACCTTGACGAAGGGCTTGTCCCTGAAGGTGGAGCCGTAGTGGAGCGCCCGCGCCACGAGCTCCTTGCCCGTGCCGCTCTCGCCTTCGATGAGCACGCTCACGTCCGTGTCCGCCACCTGCTCCACGAGGTCCTTGACCCGCTGCATCTTGGCGCTGTTGTAGATGAACTCGCCCTTGAGCTCGTCCACCCTGAGCTGCTTCTTCAGGTGGGAGATCTCGTTGAGGAGCTTCTTCTTTTCGAGGGACTTCGTGATGGCGAGCTCCAGCTCCTCCTCCTCGAAGGGCTTGACGAGGTAGTCGGTGGCGCCGGCCTTCATGGCCTTGACGATGATGTTGGTCTGGCCGAGGGCGGAGAGCATGAGGACGGGCAGATCGCCCTGGATCTTGCGGATTTCGTTCAGAGTTTCGAGGCCGTCCATCTCGGGCATGAGGATGTCGAGTATGGCGAGGGAGACGTCCTGGCCGGTCCTGAGCTCGTTCACCGCGTCCTTCCCATTGGAGGCCGTCCTGACGTCGTATCCGTTCTGGGTGAGAAGCTTGGAAATGTACCTCCGGATGCTTTCGTCGTCGTCGACGACAAGGATCCTGATCTTTTCATTCATCATACAGCCCACCAGTACTTGGAGATTGAGAATACATTAATCATCTTCGCTATTCAAGGGTATTGTAATCACGAAACATCCGCCCGAATCGGAGGGTCTGGCCTCCACGCTGCCCCCGTGGGCGTGCACGATCTCCTTGGTGATGGACAGCCCGAGGCCGATGCCCCCCTTCGCCCTCCCGGAGGTCCCCACGTAGAAATCGCTGAACAGCTCCCTCGCCTCCTCGACCCTGATCCCGGGGCCTTCGTCCAGGACGGTGATGACGGCGCACTCCCGGTTCAGGAGCCTGTTCATGGCGTTCAGGTCCGGGATGCCCCTCTCGAGGCTGACGGTGACGGTCCCCCCCTCGGGGGAGTGCTTGATGGCGTTGTGGATCAGGTTGCACACGGCCTGCTCGAACCTGATGGGGTCAACGTAGAGCTCGGGTACGCTCTCGCACCCGCGCAGGGCGACCTTCACCCGGCTGTCCCTGATCCCGATGGCCATGTTCCGCGCGATGGCGCCGAGGTAGTCCCTGCTGCCCACCGTCTGCCGGTGCAGGGTCAGCGTCTCCGCGTTGATCTTGGCGAAATCCAGGAGCGAGTTGCTGAAGTGCAGGAGCTTTTCGCACTGGTCCTCGATCTCCTGGACGTTTTCCCGCTGGCCCGGGGAAAGGCAGGTGTGTGCTTCCCGGGCGAGCATGCGGGCATAGCCCCGGATCACGGTGAGCGGCACGCGGATCTCGTGGGAGGCCACGTGGAGGAAGCGCGTCTTTAAGGCCAGGAGCTCCTTCTTGCTCGTGATGTCCCTCACCACGCCGATGTAGCAGTTCTCGCCGTCGATGACGAGCCTGCCGATGGAGATCTCCAGGTAGAGGTTCTGGCCGTCCTTCCGCCGGGACTGGATCTCCAGGTTCGGGACGAAGACGTTGCCCGTCTGGTGCCTGAGCGAGTTTTTCAGGGCGGTTATGGTGTCGCGGGTGATGAACCTGCGGAAGTGCCTGCCCGTGATCTCGTCCTGGCCGTAGCCCAGCATTTCCTGGAACTTCCGGTTGGTGAGGAGAAGCCTCCCGCCCTTGATGATGTACATGGCGTCCAGGGCGTTCTCCACCATGTCCTTGTACTGGTCCTTGATGCGCACGAGCTCGCGCTCCTTGAACCGCTCGAGGGTGACGTCCCGCACGCAGACCAGTATCTGCCGGGAGGACTTCATGGGGAGCGTGGCGATCTCCAGGCTCAGGACCCTGCCGCCGCGCTCCACGTCCAGGGTCATCTCCCGGGTCTCGGACTTCAGGTCGAGCAGCACGCCCTCCCCCAGGAGGGAGGCGATGCTGTCGCCGCTCTCGAGCCCCAGGAGCCCGGTGGCCTTCCTGTTGGCGGCGGTGATGCGGCCGTCGGGATCGCTGGTGAGAACGCCCATGGACATGCAGGTGAAGATCCGGAAGATGTTCCTGCCGAATTCGTCCACGGCCTGGTCCGTCATGGAAAGGTCGGCCTTGAGGATGGCGTTGATGTCCCCCATCTCCCGCATGGTTCGGGCGTTCCTCAGGGCCAGGGCGGCGGGCGGCAGGAGGGCCTTCACCAGGTCCATGTCCCGCTTCCCGAACCCTCTGGCCCTGGGGTGGCTCAGGTTCAGGACGCCCACGAGCTCCTTCTTCCCGTACACGAGCGGCATGCTCAGGAGCGAGCCCACCTGGATCTTCATGGCCAGGCTCTGGAACAGGGGGTCTTTCGAGGCGTCGGGGATGACGATGGCCTTGCGGGTCTGGGCGACCCGGCCCGCGATGCCCGTGCCCATGGGGAAGGCGTTGCCCAGGGAGTCCTCGCTGTACCGGAAGCGCCTGTCCCCCGCCCCCTTGGCCGCCTTGATCTCGAGCCTGCTGGAGTCGCGGGAGGGCATCATGATGGAGGCGTTCTCCGCAGAAGTTTCGTCAATGACGATGTCCAGGAGAGCCCCGGCCACCGCCGAAACGTCGGGCGCATGAGATATGGCCTCATTCACCCGCCTGAAGACAGTCAGCTCCTTATTGATCATAGCCTTTCCGACAAAGACCCCCCTTTTGACGATCCTTATCGGTTACGCCTCTTCGCCTTCTTGAGGGCTTTGCGCATATTCTTCTTCTTTTTGAGGTCGACGAGGTTCTTTTTGGGCGCTTTCGGAATCTGCTCGTCGAGGGCCCCGGCGAGGCTCGGGTCCAGGCCGAGCTTTCCCAGGGCCTTCTTCTTGCCCGAGCCGAGGTTGCGCATGAGCCCCCTCATGGTGTTGAACCTGCCCATGAGCTCGGCGACCTTGTTCCGGGGCTGACCGCAGCCCCTCGAGATCCGGGCCACGCGGCCTTCGTTCAGGCAGTCGGGGTGCTCGCGCTCGAAGACGGTCATGGAGTTGATGACCGCCTCAACGCGCATGAGCTCCCGGTCGTCCACCTGCATGCCCTGGGGGATGCCGAACTGCCCCAGGGGGAGCTTGGCGATGAGGTCGGTGAGCGACCCCATCTTCTTCATGACCTTGAGCTGCTTGAGGAAGTCGTTGTAGGTGAAGTCGCCGCGCAGAAGCTTTTCCGCATCCTCCTCGGCCTTCTTCTCGTCCACCACCTCCTCGAAGTCCTTCACGAGGCCCACGATGTCGCCCATGCCCAGGATCCTCGAGGCGAGGCCCTCGGGCCGGAACTCCTCGAGGCGGTCCAGGGACTCGCCCATGCCCAGGAACTTGATGGGCTTGCCGGCCACCTCCTTGATGGAGAGCGCCGCGCCGCCCCGGGCGTCGCCGTCGAGCTTGGTGAGGATGAAGCCCGATATGTCGAGCCTGCGGTCGAACTCCCGGGCCACGTTCACGGACTCCTGCCCGATCATGGCATCCACCACGAGGATGATGTTCTCCGGCGCGGTGACCGCCTTGATGTCCTCGAGTTCGTGCATGAGCACGTCGTCCACGATGGTCCTGCCCGCGGTGTCGAAGAGCACCACGTTGCAGCCCTTGAACTGGGCGGCCTCGAGGGCGTCTTTGCAGATCTGGGGCGGGGTCTTGCCCGGGGCGAAGAACACCGGCAGGTCGAGCCTGCGGCCGAGGACCTTGAGCTGCTCGATGGCCGCCGGCCGGTAAATGTCCGCCGCGACCATCATGGGCTTCTTCCCGCTCTTCTGGAGGTAGCGCGCGAGCTTGGCCGTGGTGGTGGTCTTGCCGCTTCCCTGGAGTCCCACCATCATGATGGCGCTCACCGGGCGGCTCCCGAAGTGAAGCGAGGTGTCCACCGGCCCCATGAGGGAAGCGAGTTCGTCGTAGCAGATCTTGATGAAGTGCTGCTCCGGGGTCGCCTTGAGCTTTTTTCCGGCGTGGGAGACCCGGGTCTGGACGATCTCGCCGATGGCCTTGTCCTTGACGCGGTCGATAAAGGACCTCACCACGTGGAATTCCACGTCCGCCTCCAGGAGCGAGAGGCGGATCTCCCTGATGGCGTCCTCGATGTGCTTTTCCTGGATGGTCGCCTTTCCCTGGAGCAGGTCCTGGGCTTTCTTGAACCCGCCGGTTATCATTTCGAGCATGGAGCTTCTCCTTTGTCCGTGCAGAGAGGTGCTGTCTCGTCGTTTCCCCGTGCGCCCGGTCAACGCTTCGCGCTTTTCGCGATCTTCCCCCCCGTCAGGTACACCCGGGCGAAAAACATACCCCTCGGAAAAACATTGAATGGGAAGACCTCAAGGCATCAATACGGGCAACCTCCCGGGATTGTCAAGCAGATTGAACGCGTTGCACGGCAGGCCCACCCCTGCCGGGAAAGGGGTCCCCGCGCCGGGAGGAGAGCTTCCGGCGCGGGGTTCTGATCCGATGGGGTCTCTAGCGGTGGTCAGGGCACTTGTCGAAGAAGGCCCGGTCCTTGCCGGTGGTCTTCACGATCCAGTCCACCTGGGCCTGGGGGATGTAGGGCTTGCCGCACACGGAGCAGGCCGCCATCTTGAACTTCCTGCCCCAGATCGTGCGCACGCCCTTGCTGTCCTTCATGGAGATGGCGCCCGTCGGGCAGGCGTACGCGCAGGCGCCGCAGCCGATGCAGGCCTGGGAGTCCTTGTGGAACGGGGTCCCCGGCGCCTTCTCCACGCCCCTGTTCTGCATGGAGATGGCGCTCACGCCCACCACGTCCTCGCACACCTGGGTGCACAGGGAGCACGCGATGCACTTGTAGCGGTTGTTCTCGCCCTCGTCCTTGAAGAACCGGGGCTCGTCGATGCCGTACTTCGACGCGAGGCCCCTGACGACCTCGGAGTCGGGCACCCGGCACAGGAGCAGCTCGAGCACGCCCTTGCGGATCTTCATGACCTGATCGGTGGAGGTGTTGACCTCGAGGCCTGCGCGCACGGGGTAGTTGCAGGAGGTGACGATGCGCGACCTGCCCCCCTGGACCGCCTCCACGAGGCACACCCGGCAGGAGCCGCCGGAGCTCTCCAGCTCGGGGTGGTGGCAGAGCGCGGGGATGTCGATGCCGTTCTCCCGGGCCGCCATGAGGACCGGCTGGTCCTTGACCGCTTCAACCTGTTTCCCGTCGATGATTATCGTGATCTTTTCCATGGATTTCAGTCCTTATTCAACCCGTACTGCGTCGAAGTTGCAGACGTCCTTGCACACGCCGCACTTGATGCACGCGCTCGCGTCTATGACATGGGCCCCTTTGCGCTCGCCCGTGATGCACTGCTGGGGGCACTTCTTGGCGCAGAGCGTGCAGCCCGTGCAGGCGGCGGCGTCGATGGAGTAGGTGATGAGGCTCTTGCACACGCCGGCGGGACACTTCCCGTCCCTGATGTGGGCCTCGTACTCGTCCCGGAAGTACCTGACGGTCGAGAGCACCGGGTTGGCCGCCGAGCTCCCGAGGCCGCAGAGCGCCGCGCAGGTGAGCACGTCGCAGAGCTCGGTCAGGGTCTCGATGTCCTCCTCCCTGCCCCTGCCCTCGGTGATGTCCGAGAGGATCCGGTGCATCCGGGGCAGCCCGTCCCTGCAGGGGGTGCACTTGCCGCAGGACTCCTCCACCAGGAAGCCGATGAAGTACTTGGCCACGTCGACCATGCAGGTGTTCTCGTCCATGACGATGATGCCGCCCGAGCCCATCATGGAGCCCGCCTGGGTGAGCGAGTCGAAGTCCACGGGGAGGTCCGCCTCGCTGTCGGGGATGCATCCGCCCGAGGGGCCGCCCGTCTGGACCGCCTTGAACTTCTTGCCGTTCAGCACGCCGCCGCCGATCTTTTCCACCAGCTCCCGGATGGAGATGCCCATGGGCACTTCCACCAGGCCGGTGTTGTTCACCTTGCCCACCAGCGAGAACACCTTGGTGCCTTTCGAGCCCCTGGTGCCGAAGGAGGCGTACCAGTCCGCGCCGTTTCGGATGATGACCGGGATGTTGTTCCAGGTTTCCACGTTGTTGAGCACGCTGGGCTTGTCGTAGAGGCCCTTCTCGACGGACCTGATGTACTTTGCCCGGGGTTCGCCCACCTTGCCCTCCAGGGAGCGCATGAGGGCCGAAGACTCGCCGCACACGAAGGCGCCGCCGCCGCGGCTTATCCTGATGTCGAAGCTGAAGTCCGAGCCGAGGATGTTCTCCCCGAGGAAGCCCATCGCCCGGGCGTCGGCCAGGGCGGCCTGGAGGTTCTTCACCGCCAGGGGGTATTCGTCGCGCACGTAGATGTACCCCTGCTTGGCGCCCACGGCGTATCCGCCGATGATCATGCCCTCGATGACCGAGTGGGGGTCGCCCTCCATGATGGAGCGGTCCATGAACGCCCCGGGGTCGCCCTCGTCGCCGTTGCACATGACATAGCGCACGTCGGAGTCGACCGCCCGGCAGGAGCGCCACTTGGTGCCCGTGGGGAACCCGCCGCCGCCCCGGCCCCTTAAGCCCGACTTCTCCACCTCGGAGACGATGTCCTCGGGCCTCATGGTCAGCGCCCTGGCGAGGCCCTTGTAGCCGTCGCAGAGGAGGTAGTCGTCGATGGACCTGGGGTCCACGTTGCCGATGTTCCTGAGCGCGATGCGCTTCTGGTATTTGTAGAAGGGGATCTCGTGGTACTGGGCCACCGATTCCCCCGTGTTCACGTCCTTGTACACGAGCTTCTCGATGATCTCGCTTCCCACGAGGCTCTTCTCGACGATCTCGGGCACGTCCTTGGGCTTCACCTTGAGGTAGAGGACATCCTTCGGTCTGAGCACGACGAGCGGTCCGTTCTCGCAGTAGCCGTGGCAGCCGGTGGTCTTGAAGCCGACGTTCACGTCGACCTTGAGGCCCTTCCTTTCGATCTCCTCCCTGAAGGCCTCCGCCACCGCCACGGCGCCGTTCGCCTGGCAGCCCGTGCCGAAGCAGATCAGGACAGAGGGCAGGTCCTTCTTCTGGGCGGCCTTGACCCGTTCCCGGTACCCTTCCAATTGTTCAAACGATGTGATCGCTTTCATCTGCCTTCACCTTTTATTTATATTTATCGAGGATGTCCATGACCTTGGACTGCCTCACGTGGCCCGCATAGCTCTCGTCCACCACCACGACCGGCGCCATGGCGCAGGCGCCCACGCAGTTGACGCTCTCCACGGTGAAGAGCCCGTCTTCGGTGGTGGAGTTGCGCTTGACCTTGAGCTCGCGCTCGATGGTCTCCAGGATCTGGCCCGCCCCCTTCAGGTGGCAGGCCGTACCCATGCAGACCTTGCAGGTGTGTTTGCCGCGGGGCTTCAAGGACAGGGCCTTGTAGAAGGTCCCCATGGCGTAGATCTTGCTCTCCGGGACGCCCATGGCCCTGCTCAGGCGCTTCATGCCCTCCTCGGGCACGTACTGGAACGCGCGCTGGAAGTCCTGGAGGATGGCCAGCAGGGACTCCTCGGACTTGTCGTAGCCCTTGATGATCCTGTCGATCTTCTTCACGTCGATCTTGTTCTTCTGCACATTCGCTCCCATCTCACTTGCCCTCTCCGCACAGCTTCAGAATCTTTTCCCACTCCCTGTCCACCTGCCCCTGGATGAACGCGATGTCGCTGTCCGTCAGGTGCCGGAACCTGCCCTGGCCCTTGATGTACTCGGTCACCGGGACTTTTTTGTACGGCTTGTAGCTGAGCTTGTACTGCCCGCCTATGACCTCGTACAGGGGGTAGATGCAGCAGTCCACCGCGAGGCGCCCGTACTTGATGGCGTCCTCGGTGGGGATCCTCCAGCCCGTGGGGCACACGGACAGGCAGTTGATGTAGGCCGCGCCGGGGGTGTCGGCCCCCCTTTTGACCTTGTCCATGAGGTCGAAGGGGTAGCTCGAACACGCCGTGGCCACGTAGGGCACGTTGTGGGCCACCGCGATCTGGGCCATGTTCTTTTTCTGGGTGTGCTGGCCGATGCTCACCTTGCCCGCGGGCGACGTGGTGGTGCTGGCGCCGTAGGGGGTGGAGCTCGAGCGCTGGATGCCCGTGTTCATGTAGGCCTCGTTGTCGTAGCAGACGTAGAGGAAGTCGTGCCCGCGCTCGAGGGCGCCCGAGAGCTGGCCCATGCCGATGTCGGCCGTGGCGCCGTCGCCGCCCATGGCCACGTAGTTGATCTTCTTATAGGGGAGCTTGCCCTTGCGCATCATGGCCTTCATGCCCGACTCCACGCCGGAAATGACGGCGGAGGGGTTCTCGAAGGCGTTGTGGATCCACGGCACCTTCCACGAGGTGAGCGGCAGCGGGCTGGAGATGATCTCCATGCAGCCCGTGGCCATGGCCACGATGGTGTCCCTGCCCAGGGCCTTCATCACGTGGCGCACGGCCAGTGCCTCTGCGCAGCCCTGGCAGGCGCGGTGGCCCGAGGTGAAGTTCTCCGTCTTGTCGACGAGACGTGCGGAAAAAACCGAGAATTTGTCCATAGTTAAGCTCCTTATCCTCTCACGCCGTACAGGGTGAAGCCGTCGGTGTCGCCCTTTTCAGCCTTGGCCTTGCCTTCGAGGATGATGTTCCTGAAGTCGACCCGGGCCACGTCCCTGCCCGCCAGGCCGGCCACGTAGTTCACGATCTTCGGTGCGCCGGGGACGCCGTAGAGGGCCGATCTGAGCTCGGAGGCCACCGGGCCGCCGGGGCCGCCGAAGGAGATGGCGCGGTCGACCACGATGAGGGTCTTCTTGCCGAGGGCCTCCCTGCGGAAGTCCTCGAAGGGGAACGGCCGCCAGAGCCTGAGCTTGATGACCCCGACCTTCTCGCCCTCGCCTCGCAGGGAGTCCACCACCTCCATGGCGGTCTCGCCGTAGGAGCCCATGGTCACGATGCAGTAGTCCGCGTCGTCGGTCCGGTAGGTCTCCACCGGCCTGTAGTACCTGCCGGTGAGGTCGCCCCACTCCTGCCACGCCTTGACGATGGTGCCGTAGGAGTTCACGACGCCCACCTGGCGGTGCATCTGGGCCTCGGTGTAGATCTCGGGCATGCCGAAGCAGCCCATGGAGACCGGGCTGTCCGGGTGGAGGGCGTTCTTCATCTTCACGTCCGGGAGATATTTCCTGATGGTTTCGTCGTCTTCATACTCGATGGGCTCGATCATGTGGGTGAGGATGAACCCGTCGAGGTTGATGGCCACGGGGAGCATCACCGCCGGGTCTTCGGCGATCCGGAAGGAGGTGAACACGTGGTCGTAGCTCTCCTGGCCGCTTTCCACGAAGACGTGGATCCAGCCCGCGTCCCGCACGCTCATGACGTCCGAGTGGTCGTTCCAGATGGACAGCGGGCTCGACAGGGACCGGTTGGCCAGCGCCATCACGACGGGCAGCCGCATGGCGGCCGCGATGGTGAAGATCTCGGACATCAGCGCGAGGCCCTGGGAGCTCGTGGAGGTGAAGGTCCGGGCGCCCACGGCCGCCGATCCGCAGCACACGCTCATGGCGGAGTGCTCGCTCTCCACGGGCACGTATTCCGCATCGAGATGGCCCTCGGCCACGATCTCCGAGAGGTGCTCCACAATGTGGGTCTGGGGGGTGATGGGGTAGGCCGCGATGACGTCCACATTGGCCTGGGCCACCGCTTCGGACATCGCGATGGAAACTTCTATGCCTTTTCTCACTTTGGCCATGTCATCCCTCCTCGCTCACCATCGTGATGCAGCCCACCGGGCACTCTTTCGCGCAGATGCCGCAGCCCTTGCAGTACACGAGGTCGGCCTCGAAGTGGCCGTCGGGCGCCTGCTTCACGCTCGAGTCCGGGCAGAACAGCCAGCACACGCCGCACTTGATGCAGAGCCCGGCGTCCACCACCGGCCGCTCCGAGCGCCACGAGCCGGTCTCGTACTGCCGGGCGTTGCCGATCTCGGTGACCACGCTGCCGGTCTCGATTTCCTGCCATGTAATTTTTTCCATTGGTTTTGCCATGGTGTCCCACTCCTCGCTTATACGATCGTGACCTCCTGGAACGCGCGTTCCAGGGCCTTGAGGTTTCTTGCGCCGAGCTTCGCCCCGAACCGGTCTAGGAGCGGCCCCTTGATGTCGTCGATGCCCAGCAGGCCCGTCGCCTTGACGAAGGCACCCAGCATGGTGGTGTTCACGATGACCCGCCCGAGCTCCTCGTGGGCGATGGTGTTCGCGTCGACGGTGGCCACCCTGATGTTGCGGCCTGCAACATTCACGACGTCGGAGGCCTTCTTCTTCGTGTTCAGGATGAGGACGCCGCCGTCGTGCATCCCCTCGGTGGGATCGAGCAGCTCCAGCAGCCCCGAGTCGAGCACGATGACCACGTCGGGCCTGTAGACCTTCGCCCTGATGAGGATCTTCCTGTCGTCAACCCTGCAGAAAGCGACCACCGGGGCCCCCCTGCGCTCCGGGCCGAAGCTGGGGAACGCCTGGGCGAACTTGCCCTTGTTGATTGCGGCAATGGCAATGAGCTCTGCCGAGGTGACGGCACCCTGTCCGCCTCTCCCATGAAATCTGATCTCTTGCATACCGTCTCCTTGGAAAATGCTGAATGGTGATTCCTAGCATCCGGGCCTGTTTACTGTCAAGAAAAGATGTGGCTTTCCGTGCTCCCACAGCCGTTTTGCGCCACTTTCGCCGGGGCAGGAAAATATCCATGAATCGCCGGTGAGGATCGGCGTTTGTTTCGGGATATCAGTCAGATGGAAGCGATCACCCCGCTCCTTTCCGGCGCACCGACCTCCGGCGCCGGCCGGGACGCCCCGCCGTGACCCCGGGGGTCTCCCCACCCCCGCCCCCGGGGACGGAGATCCGGCAAGGAATGAACTTCTTGAAAGATATTCTGCTGCGCGGGCGGGAATCCTACCCGGCGACCCGCTTGACGGACTTGTCCGCGATGAGGTCGTTGAGCTCCTGGAGCAGGATCTTCTCGTGCTGGTCTATGCGGCCGTCCGCGTGGGCCAGCTCGATGATCTCTTCGTATTCCGAGTTCTTGATCACGTGGTCGTCAATGGCCTTCTTTATGATGTCTTCGAGTTTTCTCCCGCTCTTGGTCAGCATGCGTCCGTCCTCTCGTATCTGGATGTTTACCGATGTTTTAATAAGGCACTATACGGTTTCCCGCCCCCGGTTGTCAACAGTGCCCTGGTGTTTCCGAAGCCCGGCCGGAGGAGTACGGCCCCGGTCCGTGCCGCGCGCCCGGGAGGGGTCCGGGCGAGCCAGATACGGACATCGGGATTGACCCGTCCATGCCGCGCACCCGGGGGGGGTTTGGCCCCTTGCGCCCCGTTGATACAGGTGACCTTCCGGTCCTCGCGCCCCGGGAGGGGTTCGCGATCAGCTCCGGGCGCCGCCGTCGATGCTGGTGCGCTTGGCCAGGATGAAATCGTGAAACTTCTCCATGAGGGGCAGGAACTTGCGCTTCCTGTTGTGGATGACGTAGAAGTCCCTCTTGGTGTTCAGGTCCCTGATGTCGAGCGCCGCCAGGCTGCCGTTCTTCACCTCGTTCCTGATGACGTTCCGGGAGAGGACCGCCACCCCGAGGTTCGCCTCCACCGCCCGCTTGATGCCTTCCGAGGAGCTCATCTCCATGGTGACCCTGCGCTCGATGCCATAGCGCTTGAGCACGTACTCGATGAGCCCCCGGGTCCCGGAGCCTTCTTCCCGCAGAATGATGGACTCGGGCTCGGAGGTGAGCATCTTCATGGTGAGGTGGTCCCTCCTGGCCCAGCGGTGCTTGGGCGAGCACACGATCACCAGCTCGTCCTTCATGAAGAACTCGGCCTGGAGGTCCGGGTGCTTGGGCGGGTCCTGGAGAAAGGCGAAGTCGAGCTCGCCGGAGATGCACTGCTCCAGTGCTTCCTGCCGGTTGAGGATGGTGAGCGAGATCTCCGCCTTGGGGAACATCTCCTTGAACTCGCCCAGGAATCCGGGCAGCACATAGATGCCCACCGTGTTCGAGGTGCCGAGGATGAGCTTGCCCACGTCGCCGGAGGAGAACTGGTTCATCACCGCGTTGATCTCCTCGATGAGGTTCAGGAGCTTCTCCGAGTAGGAATAGAACACCCTGCCCGCGTCGGTGAGCGAGATCTTCCTGTTGATCCGCTCGAAGAGCTTCACGTTCAGGGAGTCTTCCAAATCCTTGATCTGGATGCTCACCGAAGGCTGGGACAGGCGCATTTTTTTCGCCGTCTTCGTGATGCTCAACGTCTTTGCGGCGATGTTGAATATATTGACCTGGTGAATGTTCATTTCAACCCCGGCAAGATTTACTTTCATTTAACCTTACCATAAGATCTTTATATTTGACATAAATAAATAACAGCTTATATACAAATGCCAGCCTATAGCGATTCTTTCAAGGGCTATAGACCTCCTTTTTGGGCCCACTACCACCTCTTGATTGAGTGGGCCTTCTTTTTTTGCTAAACTGGGGACATGTCAAGAAAGGACGAACCCTTCCACGGCCCGTTCAGAAAACTCAAAGGGGTGAGAATCAAGCCGAAGGCCGGGCCTCTGCCGCAGAAGCCCCCCGAGCCCCCGAAGGCCGACGACGGGGAGGTCTTCGCACAGGCCATGAAGGGGGTCGTGCCCATGAGCAGCGACCGCGTCACGCCGGAACCCCTCGACCCCGGGTCGGTGGTGGCGTCCATCCGGGAGAACGTCAGGAGGCACGAGCGGGAGACCCTCGAGATCCTCAAGGGGCTCGTGCGGGGCACCTCGCTTTTCGACATCACGACCACGGGCGAGTACCTCGAGGGCCACGCCGTCCCCGTGGACCCGGCGGTCATGAAGAAGCTCAAGGCCGGGGAGCTCACGGTCGAGTCGCACCTCGACCTCCACGGCCACACCAAGCTCACGGCGGAGCAGGCCCTCCAGAACTTTATCCTGAACGCCCACGCCCTGGGCCAGAGGACCGT
>JAKLDU010000100.1 GCA_022703355.1 Deltaproteobacteria bacterium
GCCGCTCACGGGCGACGGAAAAGGCTCAGGCACCGCTGACGCCTCGGACATGGCGGGGATCTTCCCCTCCTGGATGACCGGGAGAACCGGCTCGGGCAGGGGCACCGTCGGCGTGATCCTCCCCCTGAGCGGGAAATACGAATCCATCGGCCTCAAAGCCCTCAGGGGCATCGAGCTCGCCTCAGGGGTGTTCTCCACCGGCCCCTCGTCCACCCTGTCCTATGCGGTGAGAGACTACGGGGACAACGAGAAGGCCATCCCCGGCATCATCGAGTCGCTCGACTCCGCTGAGAAGGTCGTTGCCATCATCGGGCCCATCGGGGAAAACGCCGGCGGCATCGCCTGCAGGGAGGCGCAGAAAAGGGGCATTCCCCTCCTGGCCTTCACCCGTGCGGAATCGCTGGGCAGCCGGAACAGCTGCTGCTTCAGCAATTTCGTCTCCGTGGACGTCCAGGCGGACGCCCTGCTCAAGGCCGCCTCGGAACGGGGCATCACCCGGTTCGCCGTGCTCCACCCCACCGACAACTACGGCCGGACGTTCACTGCCACCTTCGTGCAGAAGGCGCGGGCCTACGGCATCGTCGTGGCGCGGCAGGTGGAGTACTCACCCGATCTGGGAAACTTCAAGAGCGCCGCGCAGAAGCTCTTCAAGGACGCCGCGAAACCGGCCAGAAGCGGAAGTTCCGCGTTCCAGGGGCTGCTCATACCCGACAGCGCCCAGAACGCCGGCATGATCGCCTCCTACCTCCCCTCCCTGAACGTCAGGGGAGTGAGGCTCTTCGGCCCCGCCCTGTGGGACAGCCCCGACCTCCCGAAGATCGGGGGCTGGAGCACCGAAGACGCCCTGTTCGTGAGCGGCTTTTATGCCAACTCCGGGCAAAGGAAGGTCCAGCTCTTCACCGAGAACTTTTTTTCCACGTTCGGCTACAAGCCTTCACTGTGGGAGGCGAACGCCTATGACTCCGCCGGCATCCTGCAGGGCCTGGCGGCGCATGAGGCCCCCACGAGGAGCTCCCTTAAGGAGGGCATCGGGTCGCTGCGGGACTACCCCGGGCTCACGGGAACCACCACCTTCGGGGAAAACGGCGCCGTGAACAAGGCCATCTACCTCCTCACCGTGAAGAACGGGACCATCGTCGAGGTCGTTCCTTGATGTTCTTCCTTTTTTGGGATATGTATCTTTCCTCATGAAGACGACGATCAAACTCCTCCCCCTTCTGTTGCTCCCGGCGCTTTGCATCGTGTACCTCGCCGGGTGCGCCCACGAGCCCACGGGCATCCGCCCGGCCCCGGAAATCTTCCAGGAGGCGTCGGATCTCGCCAAGGACGGCAAGGTTGACAAGGCCGCCGAAAAATTCATGGAGGTCCGCACCTATTACCCGGGCGATGAACTCGCCAGGAAATCCCTCCTGGCCACGGCCGACCTGTACTTCGACAACGAGCTCTACGAATCCGCCCTCCAGAGCTACGAGGAGTTCCGGCTCCTGTACCCCACCGATCCCCAGGCAGGCTACGCCCTCTTCAGGGTGGGTATGAGCTACTTCAAACAGATGAGCACCTTCGACCGGGACCAGACCCAGACCGTGAAGGCCATCAACGCGTTCGAGAGCTTCCTGGCCTCCTACTCTTCGTCGCCGTACGCGCAGACCGCCAAAGACAACCTGCTCGAGGCGAGGAAAGTGCTCGCGAAGAATTACCTGACCATCGGGAAGTTCTACCTGAAGCAGAAGGACTACAAAGGCGCATGCAAGCGCTTCCAGTACGTGCAGAAGAATTTCGCCGGGGTCCCCGTCGAGGATGACGTGGCCGACCTCATTTCCCGGTCCTGCTCGACGGGCCCGGAGCAGCCGGCCCAGAAGCCCTGGTGGAAGAGGCTATTTTCCTGAGCCCAGCCTCCGCGCATCCCCCACCCTCACCGTGAAGTGGGTTCGGTCGAGGTATTCGAGGTAGGGGATGGCGAACTTCCTGCTCACTCCCCCGATGATCTTCATGTCGCCCGGCGTCAGTGACTGGTGCTCGATGATGAAATTCCTGACCTTTTCCTTGAGATCCGAAACGGTCTCGACGGGAAGGTAGAGGTCGTCGCTGATCTTCGTGAGCCTGCCCTGGCGGGTGAGGAAGCCCAGCACCTCCTCCATCTGCCTGGTGCCCATCCTCAGGTGCTCGGCGATCTCCTGGACCTTCGGCGGCTCGAGCCCGCTCTTCAAGAGCTTCAGGTACACCTTTTCCCCCACGCCCTCCAGCGCGTTCCCCAGGGAAGGCGCGAACCCCTTCATCCGGATGCTGGGGCCCTCCTCCTCGATGACGCCCTTTCTGATGAGCTCGGTGAGGGCCTTGTGGAAAAGCTTCTGGTCGATGCTGCCCTTGAGCGAGGAGCGCAGGTGCTCCCGGGAGATGCCCGGCGACGAGGGGTTGGCTTCATGGTGCCCGGACACCCTCTGGACCATGAGCCCGACGAGCGACTTCAGGTACTCGTCGAACACGTAGAGGTCGTTGTTGGGGTCGAAGCGCACCACCTGGCCGGTGGTCATGAGCTCACCCAGGGCCTTGTCAAGGGAGGCCGCGCTCTCGGCGAACGCGGCGGCCAGCGCGCCCTTCGAGATGCCCCTGAGGCCTGCGTCCTTGATGACCCCTCTGAGCTGCCTGGCGCGTGCGGGGTCGAGCAGATCCTGCACGATGTCCTCGGAGAAGCGCCTCGCGGGCGAGGGGTTGAGCACGGTCCCCCCCGCCACGGTCCGGGCGGGAGACACGGTCCTGATGATGAACCGGTCGCCGAAGCAGGCCACCACGGGCTCCTTCAGGCGCATCCTCGCCACGGTGACCCCGTCCGCCACCCGGACGTTCATCTCGGCCATGACCTCCGCCGTCCCGATGTGGACCTTGACCATTGCCTTGCCGGGGTCGTCCAGGAGGTCGATCCGGGCGTCCAGGACGAGCGTGGGCCCGATGGAGCCGGCGGGGACCACCCACTGGCCCCGGGCGATGTCGTCCGTGGCCAGCCCCTGGAGGTTTATGGCGGTGCGCGTGCCGGCGAAGGCCTTGTCCACGTCCTCGCCATACACCTGGATGTTCCTCACCCGGGCCTTGAGCCCTGCGGGCTGGACCTCCACCTCCTGCTCCTCCTGGAAGAAGCCCTGCTTCATGGTCCCGGTCACCACGGTGCCGAAGCCCTTGATGGTGAACACCCGGTCCACGGGCAGGACGGGGATGCGGTCGAGCTTGCGCTCGCTCAGGTCACTGAGCTGCCCGTCGATGGTGCGCCTGAGCTCGTCGAGGCCCTCGCCCGTGACGGAGCTCACCGGGACGATGGGCGCGTCCCTGAGGAAGGTCTTCGACACGAAGTCCTGGATGTCGGATTTCGCGAGCTGCAGGAGGTCGTCGTCCACCATGTCGGTCTTGGTGAGCACGACGATGCCGCGCTCGATGCCCAGGAGGCCGCAGATCTGGATGTGCTCTACCGTCTGGGGCATGACGCCCTCGTCGGCGGCCACCACCAGGAGCACGAGGTCGATGCCCGAGGCGCCGGAGAGCATGTGCCTGATGAACTTCACGTGGCCCGGCACGTCCACCACGCCCACCCGGGTGCCGGAGGGCAGGTCGAGAAAGGTGAAGCCGAGCTCGATGGTGAGGCCGCGCTGCTTCTCCTCCTTGAGGCGGTCGCAGTCGACCCCGGTCATGGCCTTGATCAGGGAAGTCTTGCCATGGTCCACATGCCCGGCGGTTCCGATGACGATCCTCTTCATGGTCATGGTTAAACCAGATTCCAGCCACCGCGTCAATTTCCCATACCCTTCCGGCTCGATCTTTTTCTTGTGGAAGGGCGGGGGCAGGGATATAAGGCTGGCTAGATATGGACAGGCGCAGCTTCGTGATTGTGGTGGTCATCGGCAGCGAGCTCCTCTTCAGGCTCGCGTATGCAAACTTTCTGCTGCCCATGGGCCCGCCCTTCGACACCGACGCAGTGAAGCTCCTTTACACGGCGGCCGCGCGGGTCGCCCAGTGCGCGGCCATTATCCTCCTGGCGCTCGATCTCTGCGGGCTCAAGACGGAATCCCCGCGGAACGAGGCGCTTGCGGGCATCGGCGTGTCCCTGGCTTTCGGGACGGCTGTCCTGCTCTCCGACCTCGCGGTCCGGCCTTTCTTCCCGGGGGGGTGGCTGAGCCTCCTGCTGTCGAAGCAGACGATGGCCGAGCCCATGCTGTTCTTCCTCGTGGGGTGCGTGCTCGGGCCTTTTGCCGAGGAGCTCTTCTTCAGGGGGACTTTGTACGCATGGCTCAGGGAGCGCATGCCGCCCTCGGCTGCCATCGTGCTGTCCTCCCTGCTCTTCGCCGGCCTTCATCCGGGCTTCGCGGTCCAGCTCACAGGCGGCCTGCTCTTCGCCTCCCTCTTCGAGTGGAGAAAGAGCATCTGGGCCGGCTTCATCGTGCACACCGCCGCCAACTTAAGCATCTGGCTCATCCCGTGGATCATCGACATCGGTCCGAGATAACCCGATGGACTGATTTCTGGCCCTACTGACAAACGACGATTTCTGGCTGGGGAAGACCCTGTCTTCGCATCCTCCCGCCGCACTGTCGATCAGGTGGCTTGATCCGGGGGCGATCAGAGGGTTTTCAGGCTGCAGGCTGCCTTGTGGCCTGAGCCGAGGTCCACGAGGTGCTGCTCGTTCAGGCGGCAGGAGGGCTCTGCGAGGGGGCACCTCGGGTGGAAAGCGCACCCGGGGGGCGGGTTTATGGGGCTCGGGATCTCGCCTTTCGGCATGGGGTGGGTGCGGCGATACCTGGGGTCGGGCACGGGGATGGCTTCGAGCAGGGTTGCCGTGTACGGGTGCACCGGGTTTGCGAACACTTCTTTCATCGGGCCGATCTCCACGATCTTCCCCAGGTACATGATGGCGATGCGGTCGCAGATGTACTTGCACGTGGCCAGGTCGTGGGTGATGAACAGGTAGGTCAGGTCGAACATCTCCCTGCACCTGATCATGAGCTCCAGGATCATGGCCCGCACGGACACGTCGGCCATGGCGATGGGTTCGTCGGCCACCACGAAGTCCGGCTCGGTCACCAGTGCCCGGGCGATGACCACCCGCTGCCTCTGGCCCCCGGAAAGCTGGTGCGGATATTTCTTGTACAGGAACTCCGCAGGGGAGAGCCCCACCGCCTCCATCATGGCAAGCGTCCTGTCCCTCGCCCCGGAACCCTTCGCCAGGCCGTGGATGAGCAGGGGGTGCGAAATGGCGTCGCCCACGGACATGCGCGGGCTCAGAGAGGCGTACGGGTCCTGGAAGATAACCTGCATCTTTTCCCGCAGGTCCTCCATCGCCCTGCCCGCATACGACGACACCGCCCTGCCCCGGTAGAACACCTCCCCGGAGGTGGGCTCGAGGAGCCGCAGGATCATCCTGCCCGTGGTGGTCTTGCCCGAGCCGCTTTCGCCCACGAGCCCCAGGACCTCACCCTTGCACAGGGAGAATGAGACGCCGTCCACGGCGCGGACGAACCGCTTCCCCTTCGTGAAAATGTTCGCCAGCAGCCCCTTCTGAAGCGGGAAGTGCATGGTGAGGTTCTCTACCCTGATGAGTTCTTCCGTCATGGCATTCACCGGTACAGCCAGCAGGCCGCCTTGTGCCCGTTCCGGGCGAACAGCGGCGGTCGGTCCTGCCGGCAGGTATCCATCACCTGCGGGCAGCGCGGGTGGAACACGCACCCGGCTGGCGGGTCCACGAGATCGGGCGGACTCCCGGCCATGGTCTTCAGTTTTGGCTCGTCGAGCCTGATGTTGGGGATGGACGCCAGCAGGCCCTGCGTGTAAGGGTGCAGGGGCCTGTCGAAGATGGACTGGGCCGGCCCCACCTCCGCGATGGTGCCGCCGTACATCACCGTGATGCGGTCCGCGAGCTGCGCCACGTTGCCGAGGTTGTGGGTGATGAGGATGATGGTGAGGTTGTACTGCTTTCTGAGCACGTCCAGCAGGTCCAGGAACTGCGCCTCCACGATGACGTCGAGCGCCGTGGTGGGCTCGTCCGCGATGAGCAGGTCCGGGCTCAGGATGAGCGCCAGGCCGATCATGATCCGCTGGCGCATCCCCCCGGACATCTGGTGGGGGAACTCGTCGAGCCGTTCGGCCGCAATCCCCAGGCTCTCCAGAACCGAGGCGGCCCGCCCGAGCGCTTCCCTTCTGGACACCCTGCCGTCGTGCGCCCTCACCGTTTCCACGAAGTGATGCCCGATGGAGTACAGGGGATTGAGCGAGGTGAGCGGGTCCTGGAATATCATGGCGATCTTCGAGCCCCGCAGGGACAAAAGCTCCCTCTTCCCCATCCGCACGATGTCCCTCCCCCGGTAGAGGATCCTGCCCGAGGCGATCCTCCCCGGCGGCCTGAGCAGCCTCGGAATGGAGAGCCCCAGGGTGGACTTTCCGCACCCCGACTCCCCCACCAGCCCCATGACCTCGCCCTGGAAAAGGTCCAGGCTCACGCCGTTGACGGCGGTCACGGTCCCGATGGAGATGGGGAACTCGACCTTCAGGTCCTCGAGGGAAAGCATGGGGCTTCCGGTGTCCATCTTCTCATCGCTCCAGGAGCCGCGGGTTGAGGATCTCGGCCAGCCCTTCGCCCAGCATGGTGAAGCCCAGCGCCAGCGTGGAGATCATGAGCCCGGGGAAGGTGATGAGCCACCACTGCCCCGAGGCGAGGTATTTCTTGCCCATGGCCAGGTCCATGCCCCAGTCCACCACGGAAGGCGGCAGCCCCAGGCCCAGGTAGGTGAGCGCCGCCTCGATCATGATGGCGTCGGCCACGTTCAGGGTGAAGACCACCACGGTGGTGGCGATGACGTTGGGGAAGATGTACTTCATGAGGATGGTCGGGCTTCCGGCGCCGATGGCCCGGGCCGCCTCCACGTAGAGCTCCTGCTTGATGGCGAGCGTCTGCCCGCGCACCAGGCGGAAGTAGGTGGGGATATAGATCACCGCCACGGCGAAGGTGATGTTGATCACGCCCGGCCCGAACATGGCGGC
>JAKLDU010000101.1 GCA_022703355.1 Deltaproteobacteria bacterium
GTACTTCACCTTCAGCCCGACCTTCTCGGTGTGCCCGAGCCACGGCTACATCACCGGCAACCAGCCCGCCTGCCCGCAGTGCAACGAGGTCACCGAGGTCTACTCGCGGGTGGTGGGCTACCTGAGGCCGGTGGCCCAGTGGAACAACGGCAAAAAGGAGGAGTTCAAGGAGCGCAGGATGTTCACGGTCAGGGAGGCGCCCAGCCCGGAGGCGGCCCCGCTCGAGCAGGTGTTCAAGGTGAACCTGGCGGCCAAGCCCGTCATGCCGGCGGTCCAGGCCGAGCCGGCCACGGCTGCGGAGGTGAGCTGACCGGGGCGGACACCCTGAAGGGAAAAAGAGCGGGGGCCTGAAAGACCCCCGCTCCCATGCTGTCCGGAGATGCCCTCAGCCCGCTCAGAGAACCTTCTCGAGCACCTCTTTCAGGTCCTCGATCTTGAAGGGCTTCGAGATGACCGCCTTGAAGCCGTAGTCCCAGTAGCCGGTGACCGCCGGGTCGGTGGAGTACCCGCTGGAGACGATGGCCTTTGCCTGGGGGTCCACGGCGAGGAGAGCCTTCACCGCCTCAGCGCCTCCCATGCCGCCGTGGATGGTGAGGTCCATGATGACGGCGTCGAAGGGCTTCGACTCTTCCCTGGCCTTCCGGTACATCTCGATCGCCCTTGCCCCGTCCGGTGCCACCGCCGACTCGTACCCCAGGAAGTCGAGCATGCTGCTCAGGACGTCCTGGATGATCTCCTCGTCATCCATGATCAGTATCCGCGCCTTGCCCATGGGTTGACCCCCTCCTGATGCCGGATGCTCCACGCAACTCTCGACGCCGTCGAACCCTGCCCCGGAAAACCGGGAGAACCGCCGGGGAAGTCGTCCCGGGCGCGTTGTGTGAGCCGGGTCACATTCTATGGGCGAGGGGGACAATTATCAAGTCCAAAATCCATCCCGGTGATGCAGCGATACGTCCGGTACCTCCCGATTCCTGGTCGCGCTTAAAATTGCCGGCACCCTTCTTCCTCCCTGACCCACGAACGGTTGCATCACCACCCCCCGTTTGAGCTTCTTATCACCGCGCAGGCGTGCTAGGATAGGGGGCAGCCCTCGAGAGATCGGAAGAATATGGACATCGCTTTCCTGTACCGGACATCCTTCATAGACTACCCGGGAAAGATCTGCGCCGTGGCCTTCACCACCGGGTGCACCTTCCGGTGCCCCTACTGCCACAACCCCGAGCTCGTGGACGGCTCGCTGCCCCCCGGGATGTTCCCGGAGGAGGAGGTCCTTTCCTTTCTCGCCGGGCGGAGAGGCAAGCTCGACGCCCTGTCCATCACCGGCGGGGAGCCCTGCCTCCAGCCCGATCTCGCTGCCTTCATGAAGAAGGTCAGGGACCTGGGCTTCCTGCTCAAGCTCGACACGAACGGCTCGAGGCCCGAGGCGCTCGCCCGGGTCATAGACCAGGGCCTGGCGGACTACATCGCCATGGACGTCAAGGCGCCCCTGGGAAAATATCCCCTCGTGTCCCGCACAGGCTCGTGGGAAAGCGAGATACCGGCGAGTATCGCCCTGGTCATGGGCTCCGGGGTGCCCTACGAGTTCCGGACGACCCTCGTGGAGGGCCTCCTGGACCCGGAAGACGTGCGGGAAATTGGGGAGATGATCAGGGGGGCTCGGCGCTACGTGCTCCAGCGGTTCGTGCCGTCGAAGCCCCTCGACCCTTCGTATGCGGGGGCGAAGACGTTCGGGGAAGGCGAGATCGCCTCCCTCCTCGAGGACCTGCGCGGGGTCGTCGGCTACTGCTCCGCCCGCTGAAGGCGCTCGTCGCCGAAGATCGCGCCCACCTTTTCCACGAGCTCTCCCGGCAGGAAGGGCTTCTGGAGGAAGGCGATGCCCTTGAGCTCCTCCCCCCTCACCACGTCGCTGCCATAGCCGGACATGAGCATGACCCTGATGCCGGGGAGGATGGAAAGCATCTTCTTCGAGAGCATGATCCCGTCGATCCGGCGCATGACCATGTCCGTGATGAGGAGATCGATGGCGCCCTCGTACTGCCTGGCGAGCTGCAGCGCGTCCCCGCCGTTCCGGGCCGTGAGGACCCTGTGCCCCTTGCCCTTCAGGATCTCGCTCACGAGGTCGCGCACGATGTCGTCGTCCTCCACCACGAGGATGGTCCTGCCCTCCGGCGTGGGGGCCGCCTGCCCGGCCTCCGGGGCCTCCCCGGTTTCCAGGGGCACCTCTTCCCTGCAGAAAGGCAGCAGGATGCGCAGGGTCGTGCCCAGGCCCGGCGTGCTCTCCACGCACACCGCACCGCCCGCCTGCTTCACCGCCCTGCTTGCGGCCCACAGGCCGATGCCCCTGCCGGACTCCCGGGCGGAGAAGAAGGGGTCGAAGATCCTTTCCTTCACGTCTTCGCTCATGCCCGTGCCCGTGTCGGAAACGCCGAGCACGAGGCACCTTCCCGGCGCGATGCCCCCGTACCCCAGGGTGTTCGACTCGTCCACGACCTCCGAATCGGTGGAGATGGTGATGGTGCCGCCCGCGGGCATGGCGTCCCCGGCGTTGACGGTCAGGTCCAGGAGCATCTTCGAGAGCTGCGCGGGGTCGATCATGACCCTGCCCAGGCCGTCCTTCTTCACGATGGAGATCCGGACGCCGTCCCTGACGACACGCCTGAGGATGGCCTCCTGGTTGTCGAGCTCCCGGTTCACGTCCACGGGCTGCATGCCGGGCAGGGTCTTCCTGCTGAACTCGAGGACCTTCTGGGTGAGCTCCGAGGCCTGGAAACCGGCCTGACAGATCTGGTAGATCTTGCCGTAGAAGGGATGCCCGCTGTCGATGGAGTTGAGCATGATCTCCGCATACCCGTTGATGACCGTCAGGAGATTGTTGAAATCGTGGGCGAAGCTGCCGGCGAGCTGTCCCGCAGTCTCGATGCCGGCGGTGTGGAGCAGGTTCTGCTCCCGGACCTTCTGGTCGATCATGTCCAGGGCCTGGAACTGGAAAAACACGACCTCGCCGCCTTGCAGGATGGGCCTGCCGGTGACGAGCAGGTACAGGACCCCGCCGTCCGCGCCCTTCATCCGTAAGGGGCAGCTCATCTCCTTTTTCCCGGCCAGGCTCTCGCTCCAGATCCCGATGGCTCCGGCCCGGTCGTCCTCGCAAACGAACTCCAGGATGTTTCTCCCGGCGGCGGCCGTCTCCCCGGCCCCCTCGCCGAGAAAGGCCGCGACAGCGCGGCCGTTGGCGATGATGATGGTGCCGCGCCTGTCCGTCACCACGGTGAGGGCGGTGGAGTTCCTGAACAGGTCCTCGAAGAAGGGCCCCCTGCCTCCCTGGGCATCGAGGGCTTGAAGAAGGCTGTCGTGGATGGCGGCCCGTTCTGTTTCGATGTCTGAGCTCTGCATGTCCGTGCGCCCCTTGTCGCGGTGGTTCGTGCCCCTCTTATCGGCAGGAGGGCTCCTGAATGTGAGAAGCCGGCGGAGGCTGTGCCGCAGCAAAGGGAGGTGAGAGAGGCCCCGTGAGCCGGGCGGGCCCCGGGCGGTTGCGCCCTCGTCGCTACCCGGCCAGGATCTCGTTGAGGAGGCTCGAGAGCTCCTGGATGTTGAAGGGCTTGTTCAGCCTGGCCGCGATGAGGGGGTTGCCGAGGAGCTCCTCGCGCTCGTGCTCGAAGGAGAACCCGGACGAGACGACCACCCTGGCATCGATCCCGAGCCGCTGCATCTCCTTGAGGGTGTGGTATCCGTCGAGGCCGGGCATGATCATGTCGAGGATGACGACGTCGAAGGGTTTCGCCCCCCCGGTGAGCAGCTCGAGGCACTTGTTCCCGTCCGGGGCCGTATCCACCTCGTGACCCAGGTATTCGAGCATCTCCCGGCCGATCTCCCGGAGCATGTCCTCGTCGTCCACCAGGAGCACCCGCGCCTTTTTGAGACAGGCCGTCCCGTCCTGGCGCGCCCCGCTCCCGGCGCTTGCCGCCCTGGCCCTGGAGACGGGCAGCAGAACGCTGAACCGGGTTCCTTTCCCTTCCTCGGAGAAGACCTGGATGTTCCCCTCGGCTTTCTTGACGATGTTGTAGGTAATCGAGAGGCCGAGGCCCGTTCCCTTGTTCGTGCCCTTCTGCTTGGTGGAAAAGAAGGGGTCGTAGATCTTGGGCAGAACGTCCTTGCCCATGCCGCACCCGTTGTCGGACACGTCGATCCTCACGTACTTCCCCGCAGAGCCCAGCAGAAGCTGCCGCTTCATGTCCTTGTCGACGGTCACGACCCTGGCCCCGATGGCGATCCTTCCCCCGACCTTCTCGCCGATGGCGTCCTTGGCGTTGACGATGAGGTTGAGCATGACCTGGGTGAGCTGCGTGTGGTCCATGCGGACGCACAGCCCGGGGTCGATGCTGCCGATCTCGAAGGTGATGCTCTTGGGCACGGACTTGTAGGCCATGCCCATGACCTCCTGCACCACGTCGCTGATGGAGATGTCCTCGGGGCTGCCCTCGTTCCTCTTGGTGAACACGAGCATCTGTTTGATGAGGTCCCGGGCGCGGTCGGCGATCTTCTCGAGGGTGTCGATGTAGCCCAGCTGCCTGTCCCGGTCCGTGGTGAACTTCAGCATGGAGAGGTTGCCCGATATGCCCGTGAGGATGTTGTTGAAATCGTGGGCCACGCCGCCGGCAAGCTCACCGATGGTCTCCATCTTCTGGGCGTGGATGAGCTGGACCTCCATGTTCTTCTTTTCCGTGATGTCCACCGCGGTGATCACCGCGCCGCCGGTCTCGGGGTTCAGGAGGGGATAGATGCTCACGTCGAAGATCCCGTTCGAGGGCCCCGCGATCATGCGCTCGTGGAGAAACCGGGGGAGCCTCGTCTCCTGGACCTCCCTGATCAGGCCGTCGAAGGTCCCCATCTCCGGGCTCAGGAAGGTGATGTCGCGGCCGATCATTGACCCGGGTGACTTGCGGAAGATCTTCCCCGTCACCGGGTTGGCCATCTGGACCCGTCCGGACCGGTCGAAGCAGATGATGACGTTGGGGCTGGACTCGAAGATGCTGTTCAGGTGGTTCGAGAGGTCCTCTATGGTGTGCTGGGCGTTTTTGAGGTCAGTGATGATCTGGACGTTGTACTGGATCTCGACGATCCTGCCGGATTTCTTGACCGCCGCACCGCTGGCCAGGAGGTACTCCGTCCTCCCGTCCTTGGCCACGGCCCTCAGCTCGAAGCGGGGGGTCCTGTCCGCGAGGATCTGCTTCCAGAAATCGATGAAGAGGTCCGTGTCGTCGGGGTGGGCGATGAGGAGGATGCTCCGGCCGACGAGCTCCCTTCGCGTATAGCCGGACACCGATTCTATCTTTTTGTTTATTCTCCTGATGTATCCGTTGGGGTCGGTGGTGATGATGAGCTCGTTGGCGTTCTCGAACAGGGCCTCGAAGCGGGAGCGGCTTTCCCTGATCTGGGCCTGGAGCCTCTTGCGTTTGGTGATGTCCGTGACGAGGCCGCAGAAGCCCACGACCTTCCCCTTCCCGTCGCGGAGCAGGCTCGTGGAGTTCTCAATGGTCTTTTTCACCCCGTCGCGGAAGGAGATCTCGTACTCGATGCGCTGGGGGATGCCGGTCTTGAACGTGTCGTTGAAGACCCGGAAGACCTTTCTGGCCGTGGCCCTGGCCATGTAGGAGGTGAAGTTCACCCCGATGAGCTCCTCCCGGGGGAGCTCGGCTATGGAGCAGACGGTCTCGTTGACGTACACGAGGGTGCCCACGAGATCGGTCTCGTAGTAGCCTTCCCTCATATCTTCGAGGATGCGCCTGTTTTTGTCGTTTGTCATGGGAGCCCTGAACAGTTCTATCGGGCCGGCGAAAACAAAACTTGAAATACCGGGGGCCCCCGTCGAATGTGCGCTAGGGGATGAACGAGATCTCCACGCGGCGGTTCATGGCCCTGCCCGCCTCGGTGGAGGCGTCGGCGATGGGCTTGGTGTCGCCGTAGGCGCTGGCGTACATGGAGTCGCGCTTGACGTGCGCTTCCTCCATGACCTGGAGCACGGACAGGGCACGGGTCAGGGCCAGGTGCCAGTTCGTGGGGTAGGTGGCGGTCCTGGGGTCGCTGGCATAGGTGTTGTCCGTGTGCCCGGACACCTCGACGGACGACGGCGCCATGTGCTTGATCCCGGAGGCGATCTTTTTCACGAGGCGGGTGCCCCTGGGGGTGAGCCACGCGCTCCCCGCCGTGGGGAAGAGGCTCTTCTGGGGCACGACGATCCGGATCCTGTCCTGGGCCTTGATGATGTAGAGCTGGTCGCCCCGCCTCTCGGCCTCCAGCAGGTTCATGACGTAGTCGTAGCCCTTGCCGACCCTCTGCTGGGCGTCCTTCTTTTCCTGGCTGAGCGAGCTCGACTGGGAGATCTGCTTGATGAGGATCTTCTTCTCCTCGAGGCACTGGATGTTCTTGTCCAGGAGATCCTGCTTCTCCATGAGGGCCGTGGCCAGCTCCCGGGAGGTCTGGTCGAGCTTGCCCTGGACCTGGGAGGAGTTCTTCGCGGCGTTTTTCGTTTCGTCCAGCAGCTTCTGCATCGCGGCCTTGCACTCGTTTGCGGAGGCTGTCGCGGCGTTGTACTCTGCCTCGCTGTACGTGTGGGCGCACCCTCCGGCAAGGCACCACAGCAGCAGGACGAAAATGTGCGGGAGCTTACGGATCATTGGGGCCGAGCATACCGCGTTCTCCCCGTGCTGTCAATCCTCCGGAGACGTCCGGGGCGACTTTTCACCCGGCAAGGCGCCGGGAAAGGCCGTGGTGGACAAGGGGAGAGCACTGCGGGTATAATCCCCGCGATGCTCATACACCGATACATCCTGGGGAACCTGGCGAAGCTCTTTCTCGGGGCGTGCCTGGTCCTCTACGGGGTGATGCTCATCGTCGAGCTGGTGAAGCTCGGGCCACTGCTGCCGGCCTTCCTGAGCCGCAACGAGCTCGAGCTGGCCCGCCGGATGGATCTGCTCCACGCCGTCGCGACCGGCGCGGCGGCGACGGC
>JAKLDU010000102.1 GCA_022703355.1 Deltaproteobacteria bacterium
GGTCTTTCTCTACCCGACGGCAAGCGAAGACGCCCTCGGGGGTGAAAAATGGGGCGCGGGTCCAACGGGCGTTGTCCTGAAGCAGCAGAGCGGGTTCACCTACGGGATGCTCTTCAACCACATCTGGTCTTTTGCCGGCGACGATGACCGTGCCGACGTCAGCGCCACCTTTCTCCAGCCCTTTTTTTCCTACACCACCAAGACATTCACGTCTTTCGGGGTGAACACCGAGTCCACCTACGACTGGAAGGCGAGCCAGTGGACCGTGCCCATCAACGTGAGCGTCACCCAGATGCTCAAGATCGCGGGCCAGCCGCTGAGCCTCCAGCTCGGCTACCGGTACTACGCCGAAGCCCCTGACGACGGACCGGACTGGGGCCTTCGCTTCGCGCTGACCTTCCTGTTTCCCAAGAAGTGACGGACATGCATGAGGATGCCGCAGGGAACGAAATCACATGGTGATGAACGAATGGCGGATAGAAAAATATCCACGAGGAGAGAGATCATGAAGAAACTGATTGCCATTATTGTCATGTCGTTGTTCTGCTCGCTGCCTACATTGCCCTCGCATGCTCAGGATTTGATCGTCTATCCCGCCAAGGGTCAGAGCGCGGAGAAAATGGAAAAAGACAAGGCCGCATGCCAGGCCTGGGCCAAGAAGGAAACCGGGGTCGACCCGCTGGCGATTGCGGAGCAGAGCACGACGCAGCAGGCCCCGACGGGGCCCCAGGGCGAACGGGTCAGGGGAGCGGCCAGGGGAGCGGCGGCCGGTGCGGTCGTCGGGGCCATAGCGGGCGACGCGGGCAAGGGGGCCGCCATCGGCGCAGCCACCGGGACCATGGCCGGCGGGGCCAGGCAGAGGTCGAAATCCAGGGCCCAGCAGCAGGCGCAGCAGCAGAAGCAGGCCGCTTCCAAGGAGAGCCTGGAGAAGTTCAAGCGCGCCTACTCCGCCTGCCTCGAGGGCAAAGGCTATACGGTGAAATGAGAGGTGGGACGACGGTGAGAAACACAGCGGTGCCGCGCACCATTCGTTTATGTAAGGATTTGGTCATCTTCAATCTACGCCGGCCTTCTTCCGCCTTGGAATCACCTCCCTCGTCCTGTGCGGAAGAAGGCCCTTTCCCCCGGTGAGCTTCGAGGGATGCGGGAAGAACGTCCGGGCATGGACCCGGGGTGTATGAATAAAAAATTGATCAGGAGGAATATATGAAAAGAACACTATTCGTGACTATTGCTGTGGCCGTCAGTTTGACCCTGGCTCTGTCGGGTGTTTCCCATGCGGCGGAAAAGGACGGGGGGGCCCTGGGCATCTATGCCGCGAAGCTCCAGCCCGGCCCGAAGGGCGGGGCGGCCGAGCGCTGGATAAAGCCGGGAACCGATTTCTCGAAATACAACAAGGTCATGCTGGACAGCGTCATCTTTTACTTCGCCCCTGACTCCGAAGACAAGGGTATCGACCCTGTGGTGATGAAGGAGCTCTCCGACTCGCTCAACATGGAGCTGGTGGATGCCCTGAAAGACAAGTACCCCATAGTGACCGAGCCGGGCCCGGATGTCGTGCGCATCAAATACATCCTCACCGGCATCAAGCAGAGCAAGCCGGTTCTCAGCGCCATCACCTCCGTGACTCCCCCGGGGCTGGTCGTGAACGTGGTGAAGAAAGGGGTTACGGGCTCGTGGACAGGATCCGGGGCCACGGGAGCGGAGGTTATCGCCACCGACACGGAGACCAACGAAGTGATCTTCGTGGCCCGCGACAAGCAGACCGCCTCTTTCACGAAGAGGTTTTCCGAATATGGCTCGGCCGACGAGGCGTTCAAATTCTGGGCAGGAAGGCTCAGGACTTTCCTGGACCAGTCGCACGGCGTGAAGTAGGGCGGGGCTTCACCCCGGTCTCAGGGCCGACAGCAACGAAACAATGAGGGAATGAATTGTATGAATAAATATTTACAGCGAGCGGCATGGTCCGTGTCTCGACGCTGGAGAACAGGCGCGGGGGCGTCAAGGGGCTTGTCGGCGTTTCTCCTCGTCCTGCTCATGGCAGGGTGCGCGCATAACCAGCCCGCGCCCGCCCCCGAACCCCCAGGCCTGAAGGCCCTCGTCTACAAGGAGATCGCCGATCCTGTGCGGGCGGAAAAGGTGCTGGTCCTCATGAGGCAGACGACCGCGGGGATCAACGCCCTGAAGGAGACGAACCAGCGGGTTCAGCAGGAGATCGTGAAACTGAACGCGGACTATAACGCGATGCCCGAGCAGTTCAGGAAGCAGCAGGCCTATGCAGGGGAAGCCCGGCGCAGGCTCAGGCAGGAGATCCTCGACGCCTATTTCCAGATCAAGGCGCTCACGACCCCGCAGGAATGGGAGGCGCTCTCCAGGAGCGACAGGGAAAGCCTCAAGGAATTCATCAAGAAGACGGAGGTGCCGGAGGAGGAGCTCAACGCGCCTCCATCTCCCGGCAGTCAGACGCCGCCCCAGGGAAGCACCGGGGTTGTGCGGGAAGGGGGGATGATATGATCATCGGAAATCTTCTCATTATCACCTCTATCCTTTTAGGCCCGTTCATACCCGATGTGACCATGGACCAGTATGAAAAAATGGCTCTGGATTTCGACAAGACGAGGATCGCGATCCGGGCGGTAATGCCGCAGAACACCATCGAAGGCACGGCCAGGTGCAAAAAGGTGCTGGCGCAGATGGACCGGGTCATCAAGGCCGTCGAGGACTACGATGCCGTGGTTTCCCTTCAGGCCAGAGGGATCATCCATCTCTACCTGACTCACGGTTCGAAGCCGGAGGATTTCCAGAGGACCTTCGCCGTCATGGATGAAGCCAGGGAAGAGGCGCAGAACGTGATCACGGATTCACGGTTCAAGATGAAGGAACTCATGACCCCCGGGGAGTGGAAGGCAGTCTTCGGCCTCCAGGGTGAAACCGACGCTCAACGATCAAACTAATATTTTTGAAAGAGGAGAAGGAATGATGAAAAAAGTTATTTTCAGGGCACTTGTTTTTTCCGCATTGGCGCTCTTCGTTTCCGGCATGGCCTGGGCGCAGGACGGGGACAAACCCGCCGACAACATGCAGATTCTCAAGGAAAAGATCCAGGGTGACAAGAAGCTCCTGGTCGCGGCGAACATGAACCTCACGGAGAAGGAAGCCAAGGCCTTCTGGCCCGTGTACGAAAGCTATCAGAAAGACCTGACGGCGCTGAACGACCGTGCGCTCAGGAACGTGGGCGAGTATGCGGCCAACTGGCAGAAGATGACCGACGACACGGCGAAGAAGGTCGTCACGGAACACCTGGCGATCGAGGGCGACAGGCAGAAGCTCAGGCAGTCGTACCTTCCGAAGTTCGCCAAGGTGCTGCCCTACAAGAAGGTCATGCGGTATTACCAGCTGGAGAACAAGATCCAGGCGCTCGTGCTCTACGACGTGGCGAAGAAGGTGCCCCTCGTCGAGTAGGGGCATGATGTGTCGAACCGTTTCAATCGAGTCCCCCGGCAGCACAGGGGGACTTAAAACCGCAGTGAAGATAACCGGCTTGAAGCGAGCATCCGCGGCGCTCACGCCCGCATCGAGGAGGCTGGGAATGTCGAGGAAACCGTTTTTTGCGATCATGCTCACCGCAGTGACCGTAGCCCTGGCGTTCCCCGCGTTCCTGCATGCCCAGGATGCCGACGCGCATCCCCGGATCGGGCTCGTCCTCAGCGGGGGCGGAGCGCGGGGCGCGGCCCACGTGGGGGTCATCAGGGTCCTCGAGGAGATGCACGTCCCCATCTACTGCATCGTGGGGACGAGCATGGGGTCCATCGTGGGCGGACTCTACGCGTCGGGAACCCCGACCGCCGAGCTCGAAGACGTCGCGGTCAAGACCGACTGGGACGGTCTCTTCTCCGACAAGATCCCGCGCAGGGAAGTGAGCTACCGCGACAAGACCGACTGGCCCAACTACATCACCAGCGTGACCATCGGCAGGGAGAAGTTCATCGAAATCCCCCAGGGGCTCGTCAAGGGCAAGCGGCTCGACCTGATGCTGCGCTCGCTGACCTTGAACGCCCCGAAGAGCTTCGACGACTTCCCCATCCCCTTCCGGGCCATTGCCTGCGATATCGAAACCGGCAAACCCGTGGTGCTCTCCAAGGGTGATCTGGCCAGGTCGCTGCGGGCGAGCATGGCCATCCCCGGGGCCTTCGCCCCGGTGGAGATCGACGGCAAGCTGCTTGTCGACGGAGGGGTGGCGAACAACATGGCCGTCGACGTGGCCAAGGCCATGGGCGCGGACGTGGTGATCGCGGTCAATATCGGCACGCCGCTGAGCACCCGGGAAGGCCTGGATAACGTCCTGGGCATCATCGACCAGCTCACCGGCATCCTCACGGTCCGGAACGTGGAGGCGCAGATCAAGATCCTGGGGCCCAACGACAAGCTGTTCACCCCCGAGCTGGGGACCATCACCACCGCGAGCTTCGACCGGATGGATGAGGCCATAGAGATCGGGCAGAAGACGGCGGACTCCGCCCGGCCATACCTGAGTCGATATTCGATGGACCCCGCCGGATACCAGGCGCTCCGCTCCCGTCAGCTCGCGAAGGTCAAGCCCCTGGGAAAGATCGAATTCGTGAAGACGGACCAGGTATCCCTGCCGGGCTCCACGCTCCTCCTGGACATGGTCACCAAGGGGGCCGACAAGGTCCTGAACAAGGACGTCATGTCCTACGAGATCTTCGAGCTCTACAAGAGGGGGGATTTCGATGACATCGACTTCGCACTCGTGGAGGAGGACGGGAAGAATGGCCTGCTCATCAAGACCAAGCCGCGCCAGGAAACGAGAAACGTCGTGGACCTTGGGCTCGAGCTCATCGGCACCGCCCAGAAGGACAACAGCTTCCGCGTCGTGGCCAGGTACACGGCGGACAACCTGAACCGCATGGGCGCCGAGTGGAAAAACGAGCTGTGGCTGGGGCAGAACAGCCGGTTCTTCTCCGAGTTCTACCAGCCCCTCAACCCCTCTCCCTGGCGCTTCTTCGCGGCCCCCAGCCTGGAGTACCAGAACTACCCCGTGGAGGTTTACCAGAAATATACGGACAAAGACGCCATCGCCAAGTACCGGATCAAGGTCGCGGATGCCGGGCTGGACCTCGGGCTGCAGATGGGCGAGTACGGCGAAACGAGGTTCGGGTACGTGAGGGGCAAAACCAAGTCGGGCCTGGAAACCGGCATCCCCGAGCTGCCGGAGCAGGACCTCGACGACGGGGCCTTCAAGGTCACCCTGAAGTTCGACCAGCTCGACAGCCCCTTCTTCCCCACCCAGGGGGGCTCGCTGGCGGTCAAATACCTCTACGGAAGGGAAAGTCTGGGCGATTACGAGGACTACGACTCCATCGACGCAACCCTCGCAAGGGCCTTTTCCTATGACCGGCACACGGTGATCCTCCGGGGAAGGTGGGCGACTGACTTCGATTCCACCGCTGTCGTAGCCAGGGGATTTTTCCTGGGAGGGCTCTTCAACCTCTCGGGGCTGAACACCTACCAGGTGCACGGGGGTACCCTGGGGCTGGGAGAGGCCGTCTATCTTCTCCGGCTCAAGAGGCTCTCGCCGCTGCTCGGCGGGAACATGTACGCGGGAGCCTCGTTCGAGGCGGGGAACGCCTGGCCCGACCGGTCCGACGCCGGCACGGGTGACCTGATCTATGCGGGAAGCCTCTTCCTCGGCATCGAGTCGAACATCGGCCCCATTTACTTTGGGCTCGGCTACGCCGAGGGCGGCCAGACCGCGGTGTACTTCTCGCTGGGCGCCAAGCAATACTGACAGGAGGGATGTGAAGATGGAGGGTTCCAGGGCATCCATGCGGGTGCGGCATGAGCAGGCACGACGGCTTCACGGCCGGTACGGCGGCATGAGAACGGTGCTTGTCCTCGCGTGCACGGCAGCCCTGTTCCTGCTCCCGGGAGGTGTCTTCGCCCAGGAGGCCCCGCCGCAAACCGGAGCGGGAAAGCCCGCAACACCCGGTCAGACTGCAACACCCGGTCAGATTACGACCTCCCGTCAGCCCGTGCTCCTTGACGGCAAGACCCTCTTCTCCCTCGACACGATCCAGGGCTACTCCGCCCAGGAAAGGGCGCGGACGATCGCCGATAGGATCAAGACGATCGCCGATAATCCCCGCATCGACACGGCCTCCATACGGGCGAGCGGGTATGCGCGGCCCATGACGCTGATCAGCGCCGGCAACGAGCTGATCATGGTGGTCTTCGAAGAAGACGCCCTCGCCCGGGGGCGCAGCCAGCAGGATCTCTCCGCCCAGTGGACCCGTGAGCTCACGTCCTCCATCGATAAATACCGGAGCGAGCACAGCGTGAAGTGGATCGTTACAGGCGCGGTCAAGGCCTCCGCGGCGACGGTCGTCCTCGTCATTACCCTGCTCTTTCTCGGCAGGGCTTTCCGCAAGGCGGACACGCTGCTGCAGGAATGGATTCGCAAGAAGCCGATCTCCATCCGCATCCAGTCGTTCGAGCTGATGAAGGGGGAAAGGATCGGCGCGTTTCTGTCCTCGGTGCTCGGGGCGGTCCGCCTCGTGCTCGTGCTCGTGCTCCTCTATGCTTACGTCCTTTTCGTGATGAGGTCGTTCCCCTGGACCTCAGCGTACGCGGACCAGATCTTCGAATTCGTCGTCAGGCCCTTCCACGTCATCGGCACGGCCGTCTGGGAGCAGATCCCCAACCTGTTCTTCGTGGCGGTCATCTTCCTGCTCGGCCGGTTTCTCCTCTTTGGGCTTCGCCAAAGCTTCTTCCGGCTTCTTCTCTTTCTCCCAGGGAGACGGCTCTTTGCTTTCCCGTTTCTTGCCTGCTCCCTCGGGTGTCGTG
>JAKLDU010000103.1 GCA_022703355.1 Deltaproteobacteria bacterium
GAGCTGAAGAGGACCTCCCCCGAGACCACGTCCACGTAGATGCCCTCGCGCTTGTTGTTCCAGTACTCGTTCGCAAAAGGGGGCTCCGTTCCGCACTGCTGCGTGACGCTGTACTGGAGCGGGGAGAGCTTCGCCTTGAGCTCCCCTGCGGGAGGCCTGGCTTTCAGGGGCTCCTTTCCGGCGCCCGGCAGCGGGCACGCCCCCGAGGCGCAGGGGCTCACGTAGCGTTCCCTGCCCGAATGCTCCTTGTACAGCCGGTACCTGAGGGCGTTCTTCCGGTAGTAATCCTGGTGATACTCCTCCGCGGGGTAGAATTTTTCCGCCTTCCTGATCTGAGTGGCAATGGGCCGCCCGAACAGCCCGGATTTCTGGAGGGCCGTTTTCGATTCCTCCGCACGCTTCTTCTGGGCCTCGGTGTGATAGAAGATCGCGGTGCGGTACTGCGACCCGCGGTCCACGAACTGACCGCCGGCATCCGTGGGGTCGATGTTTTTCCAGAACACATTCAGGAGTTCCGCGTAGCTCACCCGCGACGAGTCGTAGGTGACCTGCACCGCCTCCAGGTGGCCCGTGCTGCCCGAGCACACTCCCTCGTAGGTGGGGTTCGCCGTGCTGCCCCCCGTATATCCCGACACCGCGGCCCTGACTCCCGGGGTCTGGTCGAAGGCGGACTCGAGGCACCAGAAGCAGCCCCCGGCGAACGTGGCGGTTTCCATTTTCGCCGGGGCCGCCCCCCCGTTTCCTGCTGCGAGGGTGAACACCGGTATGAAGAGCCACGAAGCGATGTTTTTTCTCATTGCTTTCCTCCTGTGACCTTACCTATTAGACGGCAGGGATGAAGGAACGATTCAGGGGCAGGGGGGCGGGAGGCCCTGCCGGGACGGCCCCGGCGCACAGGGGCCCCCTCATCACCCGAATGCGTCGCGAAGCCGGGCTGTAACCAGCACGATGCTTTTCAGGACCGGTTCCTCCCGAAACGCTCCGGGCCGCTCGACGCCAGGACCTCTGAAAATAATCTTCTTGACAAGGGGCGGGGAAACGATAAAATGGTCCAGTGGTCGGGCCACCCAACCACTGGAGGAAAGACATGGCACCACCGAGCTTCTTGCGGCCACTCACCCGGAGCAGGCTCTCCGGTGAGATCGAGGGCATCCTGCTGGAGGGCATCATAGGGGGAAAGCTGCGCGTGGGGGAGAAGCTCCCCACGGAGAGGGAGCTCGCCGCGGACCTCGACGTGAACAGGTCCACGGTGAGGGCGGCGCTGGGCAAGCTCGAGTCGCTCGAGCTCGTGGAGATACGCCACGGCGACGGCGTCTACGTGAAGGACTTCCGCAGGAGCAGCAACCTCGAGCTCATCCTGGCGCTGACCCGCATGGACGAACATCAGCGGGACTCCGTCATCTCCTCCCTCCTGAGGCTCCGCACCATCTTCGGGCCCGACATGGCCTTCCTCGCTTCGCAGAACCGCACGGACGACCACCTCAGGTCGCTTCGGGAGGTGATCAGGGAGAGCAGGCTCTCCGTCCTGGAAAAAGACATCCTCGTGCACCACGTCATCGCCCTGGCGAGCACGAACGTTCTCTACCTCCTCCTCCTGAACTTTTTCAACAAGTTCATGTTCGAGTACGGGTACCTGTATTTCGAAGACCCCGAAAACGCCAGGCGCTCGGTGCTCTTCCACCGGGAAATCTACCAGGCCCTCAAGGGAAAGAACGGCAGGAAAGCGAGAAAGATCATGGAGGACGTCATGAAGTTCTCCGAAGACGCCGTGGCCGGCCGGCTGAAGAAGCAGGATCATGCAGGGAGGTAAGCGCATGAACAGATTCATAGAAACCCACTCGGACGAAAAGTTCGACGTAATCGTCGTCGGGGGCGGCATCACCGGCGCCACGGTGGCCTACGACGCGGCGAGCAGGGGGCTCAGGGTGGCCCTGCTCGAAAAGAAGGACTTTTCCAGCGCCACGTCGTCCGCCACCTCCAAGCTCATCCACGGGGGCCTGCGGTACCTCGCGAACCTGGAGTTTTCGCTGGTGAGGGAGTCCCTCCGGGAGCGCAAGGTCCTCGAGGACATCGCGCCGAACTTCGTCTACCCGGTCCCCATGCTCATGACCCACTACAAGCTGTCGTTCAAGCAGAGCAAGTGGGCCATGAAGGCGGGTCTCACCATGTACGACATCCTCTCCTACGACCGGGGCACGACCTGGGACGCGAGCAAGAAGATCCCCCTGCACAGGACCGTGTCCGTGAACCGGGCCGTGGAGATGCAGCCCAGCCTCAAGGGCCAGGACCTCACCGGCGCCTCGATCTTCTACGACTGCATGAGCATCTTCCCGGAGCGCCTCACGCTGGCCTTCGTCAAGTCCGCCGTGGCCTTCGGCGCCAAGGTGTCGAACTACGCCAGGGTCGATGGCTTCATCATGGACGGGGCCGACCGGGTCGCGGGGGTGAGCGTGGCCGACCTCCTCACCGGCCGGCAGGTGGAGGTCAGGGGCAACGTCACCATCAACTGCGGGGGGCCGTGGGCGGACATCCTCCTGGGTGTGGCCAAGCAGGGCGGGGTGGTGAACGAGACCCTGCGCCGCTCGGAGGGCATCCACATCATCACCGAAAGCAAGACGAACGACGGCAGCGTGGTGGCGAGCATGACCCCCAGGGGCAAGCATTTCTTCCTCATCCCCTGGCGCGGGCACACGCTCATCGGCACCACGGACAAGGAGTACGTGGGCAGCCCCGACGACTACCGAGTCACGAAGGAGAGCATCCTGGAGCTCATAGGCGACGTGAACTCAACCTTCGGCGAGGGGTTCGTGAAGTTCGGGGACGTGAAGCACACCTACGGCGGTCTGCGCCCGCTGGTGGAGGAGCAGACCGAAGGCACCTACGAGTCGTCCCGGAAGTACGAGATCTTCGACAACGCCTCCGAGGGCCTGAACGGGCTCATCACCGTGGAGGGCGGCAAGTACACCACCAGCAGGGGCCTGGCCCAGAAGGTCGTGGACCTCGTCCGGGACAAGACGGACACGCCCATGAACCTCGTCATCACGGACAGGCGCTACCTCTCGGGGTGCGAGATCCGGGACATGGGCGCCTTCCTCGAAGGCATCAGGAAGAAGAACCCCCAGGTGCCCGGGCACACCCTGGAATACCTGGGCAGGCACTACGGCACGGAGTACGGGAAGATCCTCGAGATCGCCCGGGAGGCGCCCGGGCTCCAGGAGACGGTGAGCCCGGACGGCGAGATCCTGGCCGAGGCGGCCTTCGCCGTGAGGAACGAGATGGCGAGGACCCTGGGCGACATCGTCTTCAGGCGGACGGGCATCGCCACCCTCGGGAACCCGGGGGACGCCATACTGCGGAAGGTCGCGGCGGTCGCCGCCCGAGAGCTTGGCTGGGACGAGGCGAGGATGGAGCGGGAGGTCCGGGAAACCGCCGAAGGGCTGAAGATCCCGGGAAGGGAATAGGGGAGAAAGGAGGGCATCATGTCGAGGAAGAAGCCGTTTACGCCGAGCTGGTCGGAAAAGGCGCCGGTTCCGGGCACCATCAGGTCCGTCATCAAGTACGGGAGCCCCACGGCCTTCAAGCACCCGAGCCCCGGGTGGGTGAGGATGATGATGGACGAGTTCCACATGAGCGAGGACGATTTCAGCGCCCGGAGGGAGGAAGGCAACGCCCCGGTCGCCCTCGACAGGCCCGTTGCCATGGAGGAACGGCACATCGAACGCTTCAAGGCGATCTCCGGGGCGGCAAACGTCGTCACCGACGCCTACAGCAGGGTCAGGTACGCCTGCGGCAAGACCACCGAGGAGCTGATGGAGCTCAGGAAGGGTATAATCCGCGAGGTCGCCGACGTGGTGATCCACCCCAGGAGCAAGGAAGAGGTGAAGGACCTCGTGGCCTACTGCAATGAACACGGGATACCCCTGTACGTGTTCGCTGCGGGCTCGTCCGTGAACTTCGGGGTGCGGCCTGCGAGGGGCGGCGTGAGCCTGGTGATCAGCACCCACATGAACCGGCTCCTCGAGGTCAGCGAGAAGAACCAGACCGCCCGGGTGCAGGCGGGGATGTTCGGGCCGGCCTACGAGGAGGCCCTCAACAGGGCCCCGGAGCTCTTCGGGACGAAGGGGCGCTACACCTGCGGCCACTTCCCCCAGTCCTTCGAGTACTCCACCGTGGGCGGCTGGGTGGTCACCCTGGGCTCCGGGCAGGCCTCGACCTATTACGGCGACGCCTATCACCTCGTGATCAGCCAGGAGTACGTCACCCCGGCGGGCACGTTCAGGACCCGGGAGTTTCCGGCCGCTGCCACGGGACCCAAGGTGAACGACATCATGAAGGGGTCCGAGGGCACCTACGGCATCCTCGTGGAGGTCACCATGAAGATCTTCAGGTACATGCCGGAGAACCGGAAGCACTTCTCCTTCATGTTCCCCTCCTGGGACGAGGCGGTGGAGGCGAGCAGGGAGATCATGCAGGGCGAGTTCGGCCTGCCCGCGGTGTACCGCATCTCCGACCCCGAGGAGACCGACCGCGGCCTCAAGCTCTACGGCATGCCCCCCTTCGTGGACGCCTTCCTCGCCCGCAGGGGCTACCGGCCCGGGTCGCGCTGCCTGTGCCTGGGCACGGTGGAGGGCGACAGGGACTTCACGAAGCTCGTGAAAAAGAAGATCATGAAGGTGTGCAGGGCCCACGGCGCCCTGTCCCTGACGGGATTCGCCTCGAAGAAGTGGGAAAAGACGAGGTTCACCGAGCCCTACATGCGCGAGGACCTGCAGGACTTCGGCATCCAGATCGACACCCTCGAGACGAGCGTGACCTGGGACAGCCTGCACCGGGTCCACGAGGGCGTGCGCGCCTGCATCAAGGCCAGGCCACAGACCATGTGCATGACCCACGCCTCGCACTTCTACCCCCAGGGCACGAACCTGTACTTCATCTTCCTCATGAGGACCTCGGAAACGGAGGAGTTCCGGTCGTTCCAGCGCGGGGTGATCAGGTCGATCATGGAGAACGGCGGCTCCCTGAGCCACCACCACGGCGTGGGCAGGATGATGGGGCCCTGCCTGGAGGAGTACCTCGGCGAAGAGCAGATGGGGGTGCTCAGGGCCCTCAAGAAGCACTTCGACCCGCAGGGCATCATGAACCCGGGCGGCCAGCTGGGGCTCGACCTGCCCTAGGACGGCAGCCTCCGCACGGAGCTGACCACCAGGGAAATCCCCACCAGGGTCATGAAGATCCCGAACGCGAGCTTGAGCATGGCGTCCGGGACTCGGGTGGCCACGCGGGCGCTGACCCACGCGCCCAGGAAGAGGCACAGGGCGATGATCAGGGCGGCGCGGATGTCGACCTGCCCCTGGCGGTAGTACTGGACCACCGCCCCCAGGCCCACCGGCGGGAGCAGCACGGCAAGGCTCGTGCCGGTGGCGGCGTGCTGGGAGAACCCGGCGAAGATCACCAGCATGGGCACGATGAGAATGCCGCCGCCCACGCCGAACATGCCCGATATCACGCCCGCTATCAACCCGATCAGAATGAACAACACCGTGTTCGGCTCACCGGCCATACCCTTCCCCCGTCTCAGTGATCAGCCCGTACCATACACGGGTGCCCCGCCTCATGCAAAAGGGAATCTCGGAAGCCCGCCCGATGGGGCGTGCACGGGGGGGAGGCGTTCCTTGAGAACCGGGTGCGGGCGGGGAAGGAAGGAGCTATTCCTCGATGCAGATCTCGATGGTGAAGCTCCCCTTCTCCGACTCGAAGGGAACCGCGACGATGGGCTGCCGGGTGATGTGGGTGATGGTGTGGTTCCTGCCCGAAATGACCGTGGGGATGGAGCCCTTGAGCAGCCGGCCCATGGTCTCGAGCTTCTGGCGTGCCTGGCCGGACACGATGTTGAGGATCTCGCCGACGGCGTCCTTGACCTCGTCGTTGATCTCCGTCACCTCTTCGCCGAACATGGTGCTCACGATGGAGAGGATGCAGCTTTCGGTGAAGCTCATGGAGATGGTCCCCCTGGCTTCGCCGATGAGTCCCACGATGCCCGTGACGTCGCCGCGCGCCCTGGCGTCTTTTTTCAGGTAAGGCGTCCCTGCCGTGGCGTCGGTGAGGGCCATGCTCGAAAGCACATGGCACGTCGCCTCGATGAACGGGTTGAGCAGCTTTACATCCATGATGACCTCTCCGGGGGTGAGATACCCGTTCTATCGGCGGGGTGCCCGGGGAAACTTAACGGGCGTGGAGAAACATTCTTAAGGCAAAACAAGGCCATCGATTGCCGCAATCACTTCGGGGACGGCTTTTCCCCGGGGCGTTCGCCCGGGCGCCCGCGTCCGGCAAAGGCAGCGGGGCCGATCCTCCAGAGCTGGGAGAGGAGCATGCCCAGGAGCATGAGCGTGCAGCCGGCGAGCTGGCGGGGCGAAAGGAGCTCGCCCAGGATGATCCACCCCCCGAGCGCCGCGAACACCGATTCCAGGCTGAGCAGGATGGCCGCGTGCGCACTGGGCGCCTCTTTCTGCCCCACGATCTGGAGCGTGTAGGCAATGCCCACGGAGCAGACGCCCCCGTAGAAGATGGGCAGGGCAGCCCGGGAGATGCCCTCGACGGTCATCTCCTCGCCGAGGCCCGCGAAGGCGAGGCTCAGGAGGGAGCAGGCCGCGTACTGGACGAAGGCCAGCCTGTAGGAGTCCAGGTTCGGGGAGAACCGCCCGATGACGAGGACGTGCCCCGCCCAGAAAAA
>JAKLDU010000104.1 GCA_022703355.1 Deltaproteobacteria bacterium
CTCGATGATCACGTCCTTGAGGTCCTTGGCCCTCTTGGCCAGGGCCTCGTCGATGGCCTCGGGATAGAGGATGAATTCCGAGAAAAAGATCCTGTCGCCCGATTTTATCAGGGACACCACCTCGTCGGCCGTGCGGAGCTTCTCTTTGTAGCTGATGCGTGCAGCTTCAACTGCGGTCATGGTCGTACCCCCCCTTCCTGCTCTTTATCTGTCCCGGAATTCCGGCTCCCGCTTCTGGGCGAAGGCAGCCGTCCCCTCTTTCTTGTCTTCGCTCGCGTAGCAGATGCCGAACAGCTCCCTCTCGAGCTTCATGCCCGTGTAGAGGTCCATGGTCATCCCCTCCATGACCGCCCGGATGGCGGCCTGGACGTTCACGCGGCTCTTGGCGGCGATGGTCGCCCCGAGCTTCATGGCCTCCTCCACCACCGTGCCCTTTGGCACGGCCCTGTTCACGAGCCCCCAGGCCTCGGCCTGCCTCCCCTTGATGAAGTTGCCGGAGAGGATGAGCTCCAGCGCCCGGCCCGTGCCAATGAGCCGCGGCGTCCTCTGGGTGCCCCCGTAGCCCGGGATGATGCCCAGCTTGATCTCCGGCAGGCCGAGCACCGCATCCTCGTCGGCGATCCTGATATGGCAGGCTAGGGCCATCTCCATGCCCCCGCCGAGGCAGAAGCCGTTGATGGCGGCGATGACCGGCTTGTCCGCGTTCATGAAGATATGGGTCAGGCACTGGCCCGTCTTGAGCCAGTCCGCGCCTTCCTGGGCCTTATCGTACAGGTTCAGCTCGGAGATGTCCGCGCCGGCGATGAAGGCCTTCCCCGCGCCGGTGAACACGATGACCCTCACGTCCTTGTCGGCGAGAGCCTTCTCGAGGGTGTCGCGGATCTCGCCGAGCACCTTGACGCTGAGCGCATTCATGGGCGGGTTGTTTATCTCCATCAGCGCCACTCCCGCCTCGTTCACCTTATAATAGCAATGAGTCCCTTCATTGATAACGCCCATGTCCTTCCTCCTTCACGGCCGTTCCTGCAGGCGGCCTTTCTTTTCTCCCGGCCCGCCCGGGCTTCCCCCCCTGTTGAGCATGTTCCATGCCAAAGGAACGTTAGGCAGCTTCTTGATTGATATCATGTGCTATTTTTTGATCATTGCCGCTCCCGCCCGCCAGCAGCCGAGTGATTTTCACAATTTATCAAATCCTGTATTGAGGAATTTTCAAAGCGTGCCTCGCATCCGCCCTTACGGCGCCCAGCTTGTGCTTCCCGTGGGCGTCCCGAGTGTGGTAGACTTCGGAAAATACATCCCCAACCCTACAGGGGCAGCCACGATGCCAGAGGAATCGCTGTACGCCGAGCTCCAGAAGCAGATCCAGGAGCTCGAGACCCGGGAGACGGCCATAGAGGCCTTCGCGATCTTGCAGCGCGAGAACGAGAGCCTTTTCCGGGCCATCATCGAGAACATCCCCGTCATGATCGACGCCTTCGACGAGCAGGGCAAGGGCGTGCTCTGGAACCGGGAGTGCGAGAAGGTGCTCGGGTGGTCCAAGGAGGACATGCTCGCCACCCCGGACCCGCTGTCGATGCTCTACCCCGAGCCAGAGCTGAGGGACCGCATCCTCCGGGACAAGATCCGCGCCGACGGCACGTTCCAGCAGTACCCGGTGACCCGCAAGGGCGGCGAAAAGCGCATCCAGCTCTGGGCGAACTTCCGGCTGCCCAACGGGGCCATCATCTCAGTGGGCCAGGACGTCACGGAGCGGAGGATCGCCGAGGAGTCCCTCAGGAAGAGCGAGGAGCACTTCCGCGACCTCGTGGAGAACTCGCCCACGGGCATCTCCATCGTCCAGGACGAGAAGATCGTCTACCGCAACCCCGAGCAGGTGAAGACCTTCGGCCCCCTCGAGGAAGGGAAGTTCCCGTCCATGTGGGGCAAGATCCATCCCGAGGACAAAGACCTCCTCACGGAGATCTACCTGAAGACCATGGCCGGCACTCCCCCGGCGGCCGGGCTGGTCCTCAGGTTCATCCACCTCTACGGGGAGACCACGGGCGAGCAGGCCATGAAGTGGTTCCACTGCAACACGAACCTCATCGAGTACCGGGGCGGCAAGGCCGTGCTCATCAACATGATGGACGTCTCCAAGGCCCGGGAGGTTCAGCGACTCCTGGGCATCAAGGACCGGATGGCCTCACTCGGGCACATGGCCGCGGGCATCGCCCACGAGATCCGCAACCCGCTCTCGGGCATCAACATCTACCTCGACGCGGGCAAGAACATCCTCGAGAAGGGCTGGGACATCGACAAGATCGGGGAGGTCTTCGACAAGATCCAGTCAGCATCGCTGAAGATCGAGTCGGTCATCAAGCGCGTCATGGACTTCTCCAAGCCCATGGAGCCCAAGCTCGTGCCCATTGACATCGGCAAGCCCATCGAGGACGCCCTGGCGCTGTCCTCGGTCACCCTGCGCAAGACGGGCATCGTCATCGAGACCGACCTCTCCGGTGACCTCCCCCCCTGCATCGCGGACGCCCAGCTGGTCGAGCACGTGATCCTGAACCTCATCACCAACGCCTCCGAAGCCATGAAGGACATGGTGCAAGGCAAGAGGATCCTCGTCTCCACCGCCCTCAAGGGCGACAAGATCCTCGTGTCCGTGGCCGATTCCGGGCCGGGCGTGCCGCCCACCGTGGCCACCAAGATCTTCGACCCCTTCTTCACCACCAAGAGCTCCTCCACGGGCATCGGCCTGAGCCTCTGCCAGCGGATCGTCCACGACCACGGCGGGGTCCTGAGCGTGACCACCGGCCCCCTCGGGGGCGCCCGGTTCACCTTCACCATACCCGTCCGGAAAGGGGGGGCGCAGAAGCGATGAATTTCTCCCTCGTGCTCATCGACGACGAACCGACCATCAGGGAAGGCATCAGCTTCGCCCTGGAGTCAGAGTACCACCTCCGGACCTTCGAGACCGCCGAGGACGGACTTGCCGCCATCGAGGCCGAACCGCCCGACCTCGTCCTCCTGGACGTGGGCCTGCCGGGCATGAACGGCATCGAGGCCCTGCGCACCATCCGGGAGATGCACCCGGAGATGCTCGTCATCATGATCACGGCCTACGAGGACAGCGACACGGTGATCTCCGCCATGAAGCTCGGCGTCTACGACTACGTGGTCAAGCCCATCATCATGGGAGGCCTCCTGATCTCCATCCGCAACGCCCTGGAGTCCATCCGGCTCCGCAAGGAGGTGAGGCTCCTCCAGGAAAGCTCCCTGAAGGACCAGCTCCCCTTCTTCATCGCGGAAAGCGACCGCATCCAGGAGGTCATGGACTTCATCGCCAAGGCCGCGGGCAGTTCGGACACCCCGGTGCTCATCCTCGGCGAGACGGGCACGGGCAAGGAGCTCATCGCCAGCGCCATCCACTACCGGAGCCCCAACTTCAAGGGCCCCTACGTGACGCTCAACTGCGCCACCATCCCCAAAGACCTCATCGAAAGCGAGCTCTTCGGCTACGAGAAGGGCGCCTTCTCCGGCGCGGGCCAGGCGGGCAAGCGCGGCCTCATAGAGGAGGCTGCCGACGGCACCCTCTTCCTGGACGAGGTGGGCGACCTGAGCCTCCAGTCCCAGGCGAAGCTCCTGCGCTTCCTCGAAGAGGGCGAGTTCTACCGCGTGGGCTCCACCCAGAAGAGGCACATCCGCACCCGGGTGGTGTCCGCCACGAACAAGGACCTCGAAGAGATGATGGACCAGGGCCTGTTCAGGAGGGACCTCTACTACCGGCTCGGCGTGGTCGAGGTGCACGTGCCGTCCCTCAACGAGCGCAAAGACGACATCATGCCCCTGGCGAACCACTTCCTGGTCACCTTTTCCGGGAAATTCCGCAAGAAGTTCACCCGCATCTCCGACGCGGCGGAAAAGGCGCTCAAGGCACACCACTGGGTGGGCAACGTGCGGGAACTCAAGAACCTGGTGGAGCGGGGCGTGCTCATCGGCGAAGGCCCCGAGCTCACGGTGGAGGACATGGGGCTGCTCAGGAGGCCGAGCGCAAAGCCGGTTTCTACCGTCCAGAAGCCGGGCGACCCCCTCGTCCCGCCCGAGGGCTTCGACCTCCCCCTGGCCCTCGAGGAGTACGAGGCCCGCTACCTGCGGGAGGCCCTCGCCCTTGCCGGGGGAAACGAGAGCCAGGCGGCGCGCCTGCTCAACATGAACCACTACACCTTCCGCTACCGGCGGAAAAAGCTCCTGCAGGACCCCTGAGTGTTCTTTTGACAAATTTATCACTGCGTTTGCCATTTTCTCAAAGAACACGTCCGGCCCTTCCGGCCGCCCCGCATCGAGCTTATCTCCTAAGCATCCGTATTTCTTGACTCACCCGGAACACAGCCGCGCCTGGCATGCCCTATGCTTTGGTATCTTCGCAGCAGGGGCGGAACGACGGCCTGAGGGAGCTGGTTTGAAAGGCTTCAGGCGCTGCCGGGACGAGTCCCATCGTTCCGGGGCAAAGCGGGGGTCACGGCATGTTCGAGGCGATACGGGATATGAAGATCCTGCTCGTGGACGACGACGAGTCCATCAGGGACTCGTTGAGCATGTTCTTCACGAGCGAGGGCATCCACATCGACACGCTCGAGACCGCCGAGGAAGGACTCGAGGCGGTGAAAGACCGCCATTACGATATCATCATCTCCGACCACCGCCTGCCGGGCATGGACGGCCTGACCTTTCTCCGGCACATCCGGGACCTGTCCCCCTCCTCATTCAAAGTCCTCATCACGGCCTACGGCGGGTACGACATGCTCATCACCGCGGCCGAGGTCGGGGTGAACGAGTACATCGAGAAGCCCTTCTCCACCAGGCTCATCAAGAAAGCCCTTTCGAAGCTCATGGAGCGGAACGCCGCGAAACCGGCATAAGAGCCCCCGGCCGTCAGGAAAGGCGCGGGACGCATGAAACAAGAAAGGGGAAGGCTTTCGGCCTTCCCCTTTCCTCGTTCAACCGGTTTTCTGTGCTACCGTGCTTCCCTGCGCACGAAGGAAAGCACGCAGGCGCAGGCGGCCGCGAGCAGCAGGAAGCCTGCCCAGGGGTTCGCCGGAGACTGCGAAGCGTCTATCAGGCAGCTGTGGTGATGCACATCTCTGCCCTGATCCGTGTAGCCCGGGTCGCCCAGCTTGCCGTCTGCGTCGATGCCCTGCAGGTAGATATTCTGACCAGTGTCCGGGTCATCGCTGCGGTCGTCGACCCAGATGGCCACCGCGCCGCCCTGGCCGTTGGACGCGAGCTTGGGACCGTAGTAGATGCTCGTGCCGTTGGAAAGCACGGCGCCGCCGTCGCCCCAGAGGGCAATGCCGTCTGCGCCGCAGCGCTGGGCCTTGACCTGGTCGCTGTCGTTGTACCACGCCGTGATGAACCCGCCGCGGCCGTCCTCGACCGTCTTGCGGGTGTGCTGGGCGACGTCGGAGAACTCGCCCTCGACGCTCATGGCCAGGGGATCGTCCCAGACGGGATCGCCCGAAGCGTCGACGTACTGAGCATAGAGGGTGTAATCGTCGCTGTCCGCCCAGGTGAAGAAGGCGCCGCCCCGGCCGTTGCCGGCGAGGTCGAGGGAATCGGTGTAGATGCTGCCTGCAGAGGCGACGACGACTCCGCCGTCCGCCCACTGGATGTCACCGTCCGCATCGATGCCCTGGCCGCGGATTTCATATCCGTCAGGCTCTTCGTACCACACGACGAACGCGCCGCCGTTCCCCGAGGAGGTGAGCCTGGGGCATCCTGCATAATTGCCGCTGCCCGTGGAGATGACAAGCGGCTCGCCTCCGTTCCACAGAAAGTCTCCGTCCGCATCCACGCGCTGGACGCACACGACGTCGTTTCCATCGCTGTCATCGTCCATCCATGCGAGGACCGCTCCGCCCCGGCCGTCGGACACGATCTTGGGGGCCCAGGCGTTGCCGGTTTCCGTGTAGAGGGGGGCATCGTCCGCAGCTCCCCAGAGAAGGTTCCCGTTGTAGTCGACCCGGTTGACATGCCCGTAGTACCCCATGACGATGACCCCGCCCTGCCCGTCGGGGGCTATCCAGGTGTCGCTATCGCCCAGGAGGACGGGTATGCCGTCGACCTCCCACAGGGGGGCGCCGTCGGCGTCGAGATGCTGGGCATAGGTGTCGGAGTTCTCCGACCAGGTGACGATGACCCCGCCTGCGCCGTCGCTCACACCTTCCACCTGGGAGTTGTTCTCGCTGCAGACCAGCGCGCCCGCTTCACCCCACATGGCATCCCCCAGAACGTCGTAGTGCTGCGCGAAGACGCCCGGCGTCTCGTAATCCCGCCAGGTGGCAAAGTAGCCGCCGTCCCCGTCGTAGATCACCTGCGGCCTGCCCTGGAAGCCCAGAGCCGAGGTCACCGCGATGTTCTCGTCTGCACTGGTGCTCCAGGCGGCAAAAGATGCCTGGGGCAGAAGCAGGCAGATGACTGCGGCCGCGGCGAGAATCACGCCTGGCCAGTTGTCGTTGCGAACGATTTCCTGTGAATTGCCCTTCGTGGAACTGCTCCTCATCTCTTCCTCCAGACTATGTTATTTGATACCGGCATTCACTGCTGTCCGGTTAATCCGGGAATAGATTCAATTGATTAGGGGTATCTGCTTGTATAGAAGTGTAGGTGAAGCTGGTAAGCGATTGTAATAAGGGAGCTCTTTCGAACA
>JAKLDU010000105.1 GCA_022703355.1 Deltaproteobacteria bacterium
GGCCCACACTCACCTCGGGGAGGTCCTCGGCCCGGACGATCCTCAAATCCATGGCAAAGAGCTAAGGGGAGGGCGACATGAGCTTGAAAGACGTGATGAAAGACATCGAAGGCTACCAGGAGATCGTGCGCGAGATCGACGTCCTGAACAAATACGGCACGGACTACACGGCGCAGAAGGGCCAGGCCCGGCAGGTGCTCGACCTGATCCACCCGAAGAAGCTCGACCTGAAGGTCTCCGAGATCATCGAAGAGACGGCGAGCACGAAGACCCTGAGGCTCGTTCCCGCAAACGGCTGCCTGCCGCCCTTCCAGGCGGGGCAGTACCTCAACCTCGTGGTCAGCGCCGGCGGGATCGTCACCTCGCGGGACTACAGCATCTCCTCCCCGCCGAACCAGACCGCGTACTACGACATCACGGTGCGCCGGATCGACGACGGCTTCGTCTCCGACTTTCTCCTCGACACCGTGGGTATGGGGGATGCGTTCGAAACGAGCGCGCCGGCCGGGAACTTTTTCCACAACCCGCTCATCCACGGCGACGACCTCGTGTTCCTCGCCGGGGGGAGCGGGGTCACGCCCTTCATGAGCATGATCCGCGAGGCCGCGGACCGGGGCACAAACAGAAAGATCCACCTGATCTACGGGAGCAGGAGCACGGATGACGTGATTTTTTCCGACGAGATCGCTGCCATCTGCGCACGGCACCCCCGGATCGCCTGGACGCTCGTGGTCTCGGAGCCGCCCGCGGGGTACGCCGGGCGCACCGGCTTCATCACGGCCGGGCTCATGCATGACGTGCTCGGCGGGAGCCTGGAGGGAAAAACCTTTTTCCTCTGCGGGCCCGAGGCCATGTACGCCTTCTGCCGGGACGAGCTCCGGAAGATGGGAATTCCGGGCAGGAGGATACGCGTCGAGATGTACGGCCCCCCCAGGGACGTGTCCGCACAGCCCGGGTGGCCTGCGGGAAAGAGCCGCGACGCCGTGGTTAAGGTGGCGCTGACGGACGGCCGGTCCATCGAGGCGCACGCCGGTGAGCCGCTCATGAACTCCCTCGAGCGCGCGGGCATCGTCATCCCCGCCCTGTGCAGGTCAGGGGAGTGCAGCCTGTGCAGGACAAAGCTCCTCAAAGGGGAGGTCTTCCAGCCCGAAGGGGTGAAGCTGAGGAAGTCGGACATCCAGTTCGGCTACATTCACCCCTGCATGGCCTACCCCTTGAGCGACCTGGAGATCATGCTCCTGTAGGCCGGGTGTAATGTAAAAAATCAGGGCCCTCCAATTGCAGGAAGGCCCTGATTCCCCAAAGAACATTTCCCTTGCCGGATGGGGGATTCCAGCGTTCACCTCTTTCCCCGATCAGTCGAAGAACGGCATTGCCCGAAAGTCGGCCGTGTCGGTCATGTCAGAACATTTGCGTCAGGGGGGATGATGGGGGAATGGATGCCCGGCAGACTTGATTTGTTCCGGGGTATGATATATGTTTCCTCTCGTATTTAAATGAGATTGCGGAAATTATATCGAACTCATTGGCTGAAAAACACCCACTTCACCTATCGGGGCGGAGCTGTGCACACAACCGGGAGGACAAAGGAATGCAGTTCATTGATCTGAATGCCCAGCAGCAGAGGATTCACGGGGACATCGTGAAAAACATCAACCGGGTCCTGGAGCACGGCCAGTACATCATGGGCCCCGAAATCGACGCCCTGGAGAAGGCCCTGGGCGAATACGCCGGGGTGAAGCACGCGGTGTCCTGCTCGTCGGGCACCGACGCCCTGCTCATGGCGCTCATGGCGTACCAGGTGGGCCCCGGGGACGCCGTGTTCACCACGCCGTTCACCTTCGTGGCCACCGGGGAGGTGATCTCGCTGCTGGGGGCAACGCCGGTCTTCGTGGACATCGAGCCCGACACGTTCAACATGGACCCCGCCCGGCTCGAGAAGGCCATTGCCGCTCTCGAGAGCAAGGACCCCCGCATGCACCCGCTGCCCCAGGGCTACGAGGGGCTCAAGGCGCGGGGGGTCATCCCGGTCGACCTCTTCGGCCAGCCCGCCGACTACGACAGGATCAATGCCATCGCCGATGCGGAGGCGCTCTTCGTGCTCGAGGACGCCGCACAGTCTTTCGGCGGGGAGTACAAAGGCAGGAAGGCCTGTGCGCTGGGGGATGTCGCGGCAACGTCGTTCTTCCCGGCGAAGCCCCTGGGGTGCTATGGCGACGGGGGCATGGTCTTCACCGACGACGACCGCCTGTACGACTACCTGACGTCCGTGAGGATCCACGGCAAGGGCACGGACAAGTATGACAACGTGCGGATCGGGATCAACGGCAGGTGCGACACCCTCCAGGCGGCCATCCTCCTGGCCAAGTTCTCCATCTTCCCCGGGGAGATGGAGCTCAGGCAGGAGGTTGCGGGGCGCTACGGCAAACTCCTGGACGTTCCGGGCATAACGGTCCCGGCGGTGCGGGAGGGGTCGTTGAGCGCCTGGGCCCAGTACTCCCTGCTGAGCGACCGCAGGGACGCAATCCTCGAGGGCCTGAAAAAGGCCGGCGTACCCACGGCGGTCTACTACCCGAAGCCCCTCCACCTGCAGGGGGCGTACAAGTACCTGGGCTACAGGCCGGGCGACTTCGTCGTCTCCGAGCTTGCGGCGAAGAAGATCTTCTCCCTTCCCATGCACCCGTATCTGACGGAAGAAGATCAATGCCACATCGCGGACGTGATAAAAGGCATCCTGTAAGGGATCGCCCATGCCGATGAGTATCGGGTGTCCCTGCATCCGTGGGGCAGGCCGGCCGAAATTTTTCGGGTGACGGCGAAGGAGAGGCACCGTGGCAAAGGGAAAGAACGAGACGAAGATTGCAGTGGTGGGGGCAGGCTACTGGGGCGCCAACCTCGTGAGGAACTATGCCGAGCTCGGTGTGCTGGGGGCGGTCTGCGACAGCAACCCGAAAGCGCTTTCCGCCTTCAGGGAAAAATACCCTTCCGTCAAATACTTCTCGGACTTCCAGGCGATGCTCGGGGAGCGCGGCATCCGGGGTGTGGCCATAGCGGCGCCCGCGGAGATGCACTTCTCCCTGGCCCGGGAGGCCCTGCTCTCCGGCAAGGACGTGTTCGTGGAGAAGCCGCTGGCCCTGAACCTGACCGACGCCCGCGAGCTGCACGACCTTGCGGCGAGCCTCGGCAGGGTCCTCATGGTGGGTCACCTCCTCCAGTACCACCCCGCCTTCATCAAGCTCAAGGAGCTCATCCACCACGGCGAGCTGGGGAGGATCCACTACATCTACTCCAACCGCCTGAGCTTCGGGAAGATCAGGCGGGAGGAAGACATCCTCTGGAGCTTCGCACCCCACGACATCTCCATGATCCTCGCCCTGGCCCAGGAAGAGCCGGAGTACGTCATGGCGACCGGGGGCAACTACCTGCACCGGAAGATCGCGGACGTCACCACCACCCACCTCGAGTTTGCCAGCGGGCTGAAGGCACACGTCTTCGTGTCCTGGCTCCACCCCTTCAAGGAGCAGACCCTCGTGGTGGTGGGGGACAGGAACATGGCGGTGTTCAAGGACACGGTGCCCTGGGGCGAAAAGCTGCACCTCTACCCGCACAACATCTCGTGGCACGACGGGATACCCGTGCCCGACAAGAAGGAGCCCATCCGGGTGGAGATCGAGCCGGGCGAGCCCCTGAAGGCCGAGTGCACCCATTTCCTCGCGTGCGTGGAGACCCGCCGCACCCCGGTCACGGACGCGAAGGAAGGCATCGAGGTGCTGAAAGTCCTCAAGGCGAGCCAGGACTCGCTGCTGGGGAACGGCAGGAAGATCTCCCTGCGGGAAGCCTTCCGGAAGCAGGACGCCTTTTTTGCCCACGAGACGAGCTTCGTGGACGACGGCGTCCAGATCGGGGCCGGGACGAAGGTCTGGCACTTCAGCCACGTGCTCGGGGGCTCGATTGTCGGGAAGAACTGCAGCATCGGCCAGAACGTGGTGATCGGCCCGGACGCCCACATTGGCGACGGCTGCAAGATCCAGAACAACGTGTGCGTCTACAAGGGGGTCACCCTCGAGGACAACGTCTTCTGCGGCCCCTCGATGGTCTTCACGAACGTGTTCAACCCCAGGGCCCACATCCCGCGCATGGACGAGATGCGCCCCACCCTGGTGAAGACGGGGGCCACCATCGGCGCCAACGCCACCATCGTGTGCGGCTACACCATCGGGGCCTGCGCCTTCGTCGGCGCCGGTGCCGTGGTCACCCGCGGCGCCCCCGCCCATGCCCTCATGGTGGGCAACCCGGCCAGGCAGATCGGCTGGATGTGCGAGTGCGGCAACCGGCTCGACGGCAAGCTTTCCTGCTCGCACTGCGGGAAACGCTACAAAAAGTCGCGGGACGGACTGAGCCAGGCCTCGTCGAAATGATGCCCGGCGCGGGCTTTCTTATCCACGCGGGCGATCTGGTGAAGGGTTCTCCCGAAGCGTGACATTCGCTGGAGCGGAAGCCGGGAGAGGCGGGCTCTGTCATGACGATCCGGGGAAGGATTCTCCGTATGCTTGATGTGCAGAGGGGAGGTGCGTGTGAAACAGAACGCTGAAAACGGGCAGTTTCGCGACAATGACCTCAGCCTGTATGACCTGTGGGTCACCGTGAGAAAGAGAAAATTCACGATCCTCATCGTGGTGCTGGCATCCCTGGCTCTTGCCCTCGCCTACACGGCCCTGGCGCAGAAGGTCTACCGTGTTTCCAACACCCTTGTCCTGAACCAGACGGATGACTTCATCACGAAAGGGGAGATCGCCGCAGCCGTGAAGGAGCTGGACAGGTTCCGGGTGGTGCACGGGGAAAGGACCGCGCGTTTGTTGGGAATGCCGGTGGAGGAGCTGGGCGCCATCAAACGGATCAAAGCCCTCGAGATCAAGGGGACCAACCTGGTCCAGGTGGACATAGACACCATCGAAGGGCGCTCCGGCGTGGCACTCATGGACGCGCTGCCGTCTTTTCTGCAGACGGGCTCGAATTCCGCCGAGAAGCTGAAGATGAGAAGGGCCCTCCTGGAAAAGAACCGGGACGACCTGAAGGCCATCATCGACAACCCCACGAAGGGCCTCGGGCTCTCATCCAACACGGTCGTGTATGTCCCCTCCATCGATCTGTATGCGCTCCGGGAAAAGTACAACAATCTGACGATGATCATCGATATGATGAAGCAGGGCCGGGTCATAACGCTCGCTTCCCAAACGGAATCGCCGGGAGCCCCCTATAAGCCGAAAAGGGCGTTCACCGTCCTGATGGCACTGTGGGCAGGCTGTTTTCTGGGCGTCTTCGCCGCTTTCTTCGTGGAGTGGTCGAGCGGTGCCAGGCGCACCCGCCTGTCCGGCTGATTCTTTCGGCACAGGGGCTTTCGTCAGAACCCCCTCCCTTTCCTCATCCCTGAATCCAGTCGAGAAGCCGACCTCCTGACATGCTGCTGCAGCACAGCGCCTATTACCTTTTAGCCCGCGGTCTGCCGGGGCTGGTCAACGTCGCGGCCCTGGCGCTTTTCACCCGGCTGCTCTCCCCGGACGAGTTCGGCAGGTACGCGCTGGTCGTCGCCGGCGTGGGCCTGGCCAATGTCGGCGTCTTTCAATGGCTGCGCCTGGTGGTCGGGCGTTTTCTCCAGGCCAGCCAGGACGACCCCGAAGGCTTTCTTGCAGGGATCCTCAGCCTCTTTCTCACGCTTGCCTGTGCGGCAACGGGCTTAGGCCTTCTGCTGGGGCTCCTGTGGCCCGACCCCGTATGGCAGAGGCTCCTGCTCCTGGCTGTACCCCTGCTCATCGCCCAGGCCTGGTTCGAGCTGAACCTCTCGCGGGTGCAGGCCGAGGTGAACCCCGGCAGGTACGGGAAGCTCCTCGGCAGCAAATCCGTGCTCTCCCTGGCCGTCGGCGGGACGCTGGCTTGGATCGGCCTGGGGGCCTCGGCCCCGATGCTCGGGCTGCTTGTTGCCCACATCGCCACCTTCATCCTGTTTGCGTCCGCCTCCTGGCGGGGCGTCAGCCCCCGGTGGCCCCGCGCAGACCTCCTGCGGGCGCAGCTGCGCTACGGCCTGCCGCTCACCGTCACCTTCGCCCTGGCCTGGGTGGTGTCCAGCTCCGACCGGCTCCTCCTCGGGTGGCTCATGGACGAGCGCGCGGTGGGGGTTTATGCCGCGGGCTACGACCTGCCCTTTCAAGGGATCACCCTGATGCTGACCATCATCAACATCGCGGCCTATCCGCTCGCCGTGATCGCGCTGGAGAAAGGGGACGTTTCCAGGGCCCGGGAACAGCTGTCGCAAAACGGCGAGCTGGTTGTTTCCGCCGCCCTCACGGGGGCCGTCGGCCTCGTGGTCCTGGGCCCGCACATCGTCACGCTCCTCATCGGGGAGGGCTTCCGGGCCGAGGCCCTGCGGATTCTGCCCTGGGTGACGGCGGCGTCGGCCCTTGCCGGGATCAAGGCCTATCACTTCGACATCGCGTTTCACCTGGGGAGGGACAGCCGCTGGCTGGTCGTCACCGGGGGCATCGCGGCGGTGATGAACGTGGTCCTGAACCTGGTGCTCATCCCCGCCTTCGGCATCGTCGGGGCTGCCTGGGCGACACTGGCGGCTTTCGGCGCCGCCGCCCTGGCCAGTGCAGGGTTCGGGCCGCGCGCCTTTGCCATGCCCC
>JAKLDU010000106.1 GCA_022703355.1 Deltaproteobacteria bacterium
CCTCGGTGAGCACGAGCGCCGAGAGCAGGAGGCCGCGCAGCTCGTAGCCGTCGGTGGTGTCCGCGGCAAGACCTTGGACGATCCTGTCGAAAAGCAGGTCGGCCTGCTCTCGGACATCGGAGCAGACGATCAGCTCGTCGGTTCCCGATTCGTAATAAGCCCCATGGAGGTAGCCCTTGATCATGCCGTTCGCCACGGCGAACTTGGCCAGCAGGTTTCGATAGATTTCATCCCATGCCTGCTGGTAATACCCGAAGGTGGTGACGAGCTTTCCGTCCTCGAAATAATTCCCGTCGCTCATCTTCAGCACGCCCATGCCCGCGTACTCCTTGATGACGCCGAGTTGCTGCAGGGTCAGACTGATGCCGGAATTGTTGGAGTGCATGACGCCGGCGGCGGGGTCGTAGTAAAGCCCAAAGGCGGTGTTCTCGTAGCCGCCCCAATCATTAGGGTTGGGGTCGAGCTGACCGATGGTGATGTTCTCCACCCCTGCCCACCTGTACAGGATCTGCTCGAAATTGTCCGTGAGCCCCACGAGGTCGGGGGGAGAAGCCATCAGCGTGTCCAGCACCATCTGCCTGAGATCGCTGTCGAGGCTCATGGCAATGCCCAGGTCGGGCATCCTGCCAAAGCCCTTGATGTCGGCAACGTGATAGACGTCGGGGTCCATGGTTACCGGGCCGACGTAGCGGGTTTCCACCATGTCCGTTGCGAACAGGACGTCGGCGACCTGGAGCGCGGCGCCGTCGGCTGTGGTGCAGACCCCGGTGGAAGCCATCCTGACGTCGGGGGCGGGCTGCGTGTTCACCACCGTGTCTGCCAGGTTTATCGCGTCGATTCCGTTCTGCCCGAGCGAAGTGAGCTCTTCGGGCCGGCTCGTCCCGTCGCCGTCGAGGTCGCGCCAGACGAGGAGATTGCCAAACCGGGCATCCCGGCCATTGATCATCCCGTTGCCGTCTTCGTCGAGCTGACCCAGGATCTGGAAGCCCTGGGCCTGCTCATTGCCGAAGAGCTCGGTGATGTTGTTGATGATGCCGTCCCCGTTGCGGTCAAGGGCCAGAAACCCATCGTCGGGATCGAGCCAGGAAGCCCTGTTGGCGAAACCGTCGGCATCCAGGTCGAAGAAGGCGGTGCTCGATGCCAGGGGGGTGAACTCGAGCCCGTCCCCGTCGAGATCGAGAACCAGCGGGCTCCACCACTCGTACCGCTCGGCATCCCCGCTTCCCTTCTGTGCCTTGCCCGCGCCCACCCCGCCACGGCCGCCGCTGGTGAAGGACGCCCCCGAGAAGGAATCCACCGGCCCGTAGAGGCTGTCTTCGCCAGGCGCCAGACCGTTTGTGCGAAGCGTGTCGTTCAGGGCCCTGACGATGTCCTCGTAGCCGTCATACGCGATCTTTGCAAGGAACAGGGAAATCGCGTCCGTGCGGTAGGTCCTCTCGTCACAGTCCAGCGTCATCGGGTCGATAATGAACAAGTCGCCGACCAGTTTCAGGTCAGCCTGCGACTTCTGGTAGGCTTCAGCCGACTGCCCCTGCTGCTCGGCTACCCAATAGGCCTTGTCATGTTCCCTGCACGCCAGGTCTACTTTGCTTGGCAGCCCGTACCCGTTGCGTGCCACCGGTTGATTGTAATACTCCTCGTAGTTGTCCCACGTAATCTCTGCAGACGGGGTCCTCTCGTTATTCGACCATCCGTCGCCGCCCCAATACCCCCCCGTTGGTGTGTGTTTGCTCAGCATCGGTCGCCAGTCAAATCGAAACTCCCCTCCCATGGTCAACCTCCTGTCCATGATTTACCGACAAATTTTATGGCACTCATTCCCCCGGTTTCTCTTTCATGGCCCCTGCCACATGCCGGATGGCACCGTGCGGCGTCCGGTTGACAAGGTGTGATGGCCCCTCCGGCAGGTTCAGCGTTCTCAACGTGCCGTTCTCGATGTCGCAGACCGCGATCTTCTTTACCTGAGCAGGGGCGCGAAACGGGTGAAACACAACGGCCAGTTGGCGCCCGTCGCGCGACAAGGATGCCGACCATATCGTCGAGACGGGCAGATTGGTGAGGCGGCGGTGTGTTCCCGCAGGCGAGTACTGATAGTACTGATCCCCTTCCCCGTGCCTGCCGTCCGGCTTCTGTGCCGATGCCTGGAATAGTATGTTCTTCCCGTCACTCGATATCAGGGGGTTTCTTACGCCGCCCCCCTTGTTGATCAGCGGGTTGGCGTCACCAAGGGCGATAAGGGGTCGAGGAAGCCCTCTCTCGCCTTTTCTCGCCAGATAGACATTGTCAGAGTTATCGACCCCGGGCTCCATGCCCGGGAAACCATACGCCCCGAACATCAGCGTCTTCCCATCCGGGAACTCGCAGGGGGGAGACACGGAAAACAGGTTGAACCAGGTCAACCGGGTCTCGATGCCGGTTCTCACATCCACCTCGTAAAAATCGAACCCGGCTGCCGAGGTGCGCCCGTTTTCCCTCATCTTCCCTTTTGCGAAGATGATCCTGTCGCCAGAACGGGAAAACATGGGGTTGATCTTCGGGCCGTCCGAGGCCGTTACCTTCCTGACATGCTTCCCGTCCGGGCCCATGATGGCGACCTGCATCCTGTCGGTCCGCTGGGGATCATCGGGAAAGACGCTGAACACGATGCTCCGGCCGTCGGCGGAATATTTCGCCATGGCCCATCTCTCACCTGCCGGAGGCTGATAGGCGGCTAGGTCGCCCGTTTCCAGGTCATAGACGTGAATGAGGCTTCGGGCCCCATTCTTTCTCCGGTTGAAGAGGAGCTTCTTCCCGTCAGGGGAAAAGCTGATGCAGCTGATCGAGTCTTTGTGCACCGGGCCCTTCTCTTCAGGGTGTTCGGACAGCCACGAGAGCGCAGCCAGGAATGCACAGGCTGCCAATCCAACGGCCATGAAGAACGCCAGCGGCCTGAAAGATCCTTTCACGCTACCTCTCCCTCACACTCTCGTGCGCATGCTTTTTCAGCGGGGAGAGGATGTACTCGATGAGCCTGCGCGTGCCCGTCTTTACCTCCGCCGTCACCGCCATGCCGGGGGAGAGGCTCACCTCCCTGCCGTCCACGGTCATGGTCGATCTCTCCATCCTCAGCCGCATCTTGTAGATGAGGCCTTTCTTCTCGTCATGCACCGCGTCCTCCGCCACGTCGGTCACCCGCGCATCGACGAGGCCATAGCGCGTGAAGGGGAAGGTGTCGATCTTGATCTGTGCCGCCTGCCCTTCCCGCACGAAACCGATGTCGCTGTTTCCCAGGTCCACCTCCGCCTCGAGCTTCTCGCCCCGGGGCACGATGAGCATCAGGGGCTGGGCCTCGGTCACCACGCCGCCCACGGTGGAAACCACGAGCTGCTGGACCGTTCCCGAAACCGGGGCCCTCAGGGTCTGCCTGGCGTTCAGATCCGTCGCCTTGGCAAGCTCCTGCCCGACTGCCCGGCGCTGGCGCTCGGTATCCTGCATGTCGGACAGGGCCTTCCTGCGGGTGTCCGCATCCAGGGCCTGGATCTCTTTTCCGATATCCCGGAGAGCCTCCCGGAGCTGCCGCTGACGCGCCCTCTGGGCCGCCAGGGCCTGCCTCTGCTCGATGCAGGCCTTCTCCTTCTCCATGCAGTCGAAATCGGACACCATGTCCTGCCTGCGCAAAGAGCTGAACGCCTGATATTGCCTGCGGGCGATGGGCAGGGTTTCCTCCAGCTGCGCAATGAGCGCCCTGCCCGACTGCACCTCGGCCTGCTTTTCGTTCAGCTGGGCCTCCAGAGACTCCCTCCTGGACCGGAACGCGCCCCACTCCTGAAAGAGCAGCTGGGCATGGTCGTTCCCTTCCCCCTGAACTGCCGGCAGAAGCGCCCTGAGCCGGGGCAGGCTCACGTGCTGCCGGGGGTCGCTCAGGAGCCGTGCGAAAAGCTCCTGCCGTTTGAAGTTCTGCTGAAGAAAGGACAGCTCCTGCCCCAGCTTCGCGCAGTCCGCCTCCGTGATGGTCCGATCGAGCTCTACGAGCGGCTCACCCTGCTTCACGAACTGGCCCTCCTTCACATGGATCTTCTTGACCACGCTCTTGTTGAGGGGCTGGACCTGCTTCACCCTCCCGCTGGGGATGATTTTGCCCCCGGCGGTGGCTATGATGTCCACCTGCCCTGCACAGGCCCATACGACCCCGATGGCGAAGAAGGCCATGAGAGCGCGGGCGAGGAGCCTTCCCCCCGGGGAAGGCGGGGTCTCCAGGACCTCCAGTGCCGCCGGCAGGAAGGAGCGCTCGACATCGCCCATGCGCGAATCCCCTGTTGCGGCCCGATCCTTCCACAGGCCCCCGGCAGCCCGCGGAATGCGGGCCAGAAACGACGCCGCGCTTTTCCCCCAGGCCTTCGAGCCTGCCTTGCCCTCGAGGCCGGTCATTCGCTCGCCCCCTTCCCGGGTGCAGGAAACGGCAGGTTCTCTTTCCTGCCGCCCCCGGAGAAGCCTTTCCCCTGAAGCGCCGCCACGGGTTTCAGGGCCGGCACATGGCCCTGATAGCCGTGGAGCTTCGCGTAATAGCCGTTGAGCGCCATCAGCTCCTCGTGGCTGCCGCTCTCGGCGATGCGGCCCCGGTCCAGGATGACGATGCGGTCACAAGCACGCACCGTACTCAGGCGGTGGGCGATGATGATCACCGTGCGCCCCTGGCACATGGCGGCCATGTTGTCCTGGATGACCCGCTCGGACTCGTAGTCCAGCGCGCTGGTGGCCTCGTCGAAGATGAGGATCCTGGGGTCGGCGATGAGGGCGCGGGCAATGGCAAGCCTTTGCCGCTGCCCGCCAGAGAGCGTGCACCCCTGCTCGCCCACCAGGGTGTCATACCCCTCGGTCAGCCCGCAGATGAAGTCGTGGGCGCCTGCGAGCCGCGCCGCGTTCACCACGCGCTCCATGGGCAGGCCCGGGTCTGCCAGCGCGATGTTTTCCCGGACTGTGCGGTTGAACAGGAAGTTCTCCTGCAGGACCACGCCGATGCTGCGCCTGAGCCAGATCATGTCCACGATGGACAGGTCGACGCCGTCCACCAGCACCCTGCCCGCTTCCGGTACGTAAAACCGCTGGATGAGTTTCGACAGGGTGCTCTTGCCCGAGCCGGATCGCCCCACGACCCCGATGACCTCTCCCGGCCTGACGGCGAGGGTCACGTCGTCGATGACGAGCGGGCCGTCAAGCCGGTAGCGGAAGCGCACGCGCTCCAGCCTCACCTCGCCCCTGACCTGCGGCAGGGTGCTGCGGTTGGCGTTGCAGCCGGGCTCCCTCGGGGCGTTGAGGATGTCCCCCAGGCGCCTGAGCGAGATGCCCGCCTGCTGAAAGTCCTGCCAGAGCTGGACCAGCCGCAGGATGGGCTGGCTCACCCTGCCGGCCATCATGTTGAAGGCCACGAGCTGCCCCACGGTCAGGTCGTTTCTCATGACCAGGTGCGCCCCCCACCAGATGATGCCCAGCGTGGTGATCTTGCTGATAAAGCCCGCGACCTGGTTCGCCACGTTGTTCAGGTTCCCGGCGCGGAAGGACGTGGCCACGTACTTCGTCATCAGGTCTTCCCACTTCCTCTGCATCTGGGGCTCGACGGCCTGCGCCTTCACCGTCTGCATCCCCGTGACCGTTTCGGTGAGGAACGCGTGGTTCGCCGCCCCGTAGTGAAACCGCTGCTCCAGGCGGTGGCGCAGGACCGGGGTGATGGAGACGGAAAGCAGGGTATAGAATGGGATGGCGGCCAGGACGATGAGGGTGAGGCCCACGCTGTACCACCACATGAACCCGAAAAAGATGCATGTGAAGGAAAGGTCGATGAGCAGGGTCAGAGACGAACTGGTGATGAAGTTCCGGATGGTGTCCAGCTCGCGGACCCGGGCGACCGTCTGGCCCACCTGCCTGGATTCGAAGTACGGCAGCGGGAGGTTTGCCAGGTGGTTGAAGAGGCGGGCGCCGAGCTCGACGTCGACCCGGCTGGTGGTGTGGCTGAAGGTGTAGTTGCGCAGGCCGCTCAGCAGGGCGTCGAAGACCGCCACGACAAGGAAGCCGAAGGCGAGCACATCGAGGGTGGTGAGCCCCTTGTGCACCAGGACCTTGTCCATCACCACCTGGAAGAACAGCGGGGTGACGAGCGCAAAGAGCTGGAGGAACAGGGATGCGATGACCACTTCCCCGAAGAGCCGGCGGTACTTCACGAGCGAGGGGAGGAACCACCGGAGGTTGAAGGCCCTGGCGAGATCGGCGAGGCCCCCGCGGGGGGCGAGCAGGATGAGCTCGCCTGACCACAGGTCTTCCAGCTCGGAGAGGGAGACCGACCGCAGCGCGGAAGGGGCGATTTCCTGGATGAGCACCTTCCCGTCGGCAGCGTCCCCGTCACCGCCCACCCGGGCGATGATGAAGTACGTGCCGTCCTTCTTCAGGGCGACAGCCGGGAGGAACCCGTTGGCGAGCCGGCCGGGAGACGACCGGACAAGCCGTGCCCGGAAGCCCAGGGATTTCGCCGCGCGAAGAATCTCCAGGGAGGTAAACGGCTTGCCT
>JAKLDU010000107.1 GCA_022703355.1 Deltaproteobacteria bacterium
CCCTGTCCGCGCAGTCGAAGACCTCCACGTACACCACATCGCCTTCCTGGACGTGCTGAAGCTGCTCGTGGACGTCCCAGTTGCTTTCACCGTAGGCATACGCCCAGAACACATTGCCGACCTTGAAGTGCCCTGAATTGATGGGGCGCACGTTCCTGATGCCCCCGGTCTTGTCCAGGCAGTCCGCCACTTCAGTGGATGAGACCCTGTTTCTCCTGATATAGTCGATGATGCGCTCTTTCCAGTCGGACGATGCCATGCCGCTAATCCTTTCTTTTTGTATTCATCGTTAGCTGGAGCCTTTATCTTGACCTGATTTCCACGCGGACCCTCCGGTGGATGTCCGCGCACAGCTCACGCAGGCCGTCCCCGGTCGGGGACTTGGCGATGTAATACCCGTGCCTGGCGCGGTCGTCGGCAGGGGGCAGCAGGGTGTCGCCGATGGTGAAGTTCATGCCGAAGTCGATGATCGCGGGGTTGTGGGACATCCAGTCCAGGCCATGCATCGCCCGGACGGGGCCGGAAGGGAAGAGAAAGAAGTCGAGGATGATGTGGAGCGGGCGTTCGGCAGGCTCGATCCCGCCAATCTCCTCGCCCAGGGCGCATCGTATCAGGAGCTCGTTTGCGTCCACCCCTGACATCTCGGGGATGATGTGCGACGATATCTTCGTGCCTCCTCCCCGGGCCGCGATCTCCACCAGGTAGAAACGGTCGTTCTGGTGCTTGTACTCGGCATGGGTGATGCCGAATGGCAGGCCCATCCGCTCAACGAGATCCGCGTTGAGCTTCTTCAGCGCGCCGTAATCGTAGGAGTCGTTTGCGTGGCTGTACAGGAGGCTCGAGGCCACCATCTCCGTGTGCTCGAAATGGCGCTTCAGCGAAACGGCCAGGGAATAAGCCCGGGCATGGGTTTTGAACCCTTCGACTGTGAACTCGGGACCGTCGATGAACTCCTCCACGAGGACGCTGCCGTCGAAGCTGTGCTCGAGGGCGTCGGCATAACACCTGGGAATCTCGTCCCGGGACCCGATCTTGTACACCCCGCGGCTGGATTGATTCGCCGGGGGCTTCATGACGAACGGGTACCCGGTCCGCTCAGCGAACCGCGTCACCTCCTCCACACTCTGGCACAGGCGGAAATCCGGTGTGGGGAAGCCGTTCTCCCGGCAGAAGCGGCGCATGGCGTGCTTGTTGGTGAAGAGCTCCGCCGCTTCCATCCCGATCCCGGGCAGGCCCAGCTCGCTGCACAGGTAGGCCACGGTGGGCACAGCGATATCGCTCTGGTCCGTGACGATGGCGTCCGGCCGGTACTGCCGGGCGAACTCGAGGTTGCGCTCCCGGTCCAGGACGTTCGCGACCAGGCCGACATCCGCGATCGCGAAGCCGGGCGAGTCGTGGTACAGGTTCGAGTTGATGACGAACAGGCCCATGGATTTTGCCTTCCGGATGATGGGGACCTGCCACTCGCCCCCTGCCACAATCATGATGGACTTGTCCTTACCGGTCATAGTTGACCTTCTCGTCGATGATGTACAGGGGGCGGTGCTTGACCTCCTCGAAGATCCTCCCGATGTACAGCCCGCAGATGCCGATGACGGCCACCGTGATCCCACCCATGAAGAAGATCGAGACGATGAGGCTTGGCCACCCCAGCTGCAGCGAAGGGTTCAGGACGTTGCGGATGATGATGAAGATGCCGGCGCACAGGGAGCAGAAGGACAGGGTGAAGCCGAACTTCACGGTGAGCCTGAGCGGCTTGTCCGAAAATGCAAGAATGGCCCCCGTGGCGAGCCGTATGAGCTTGCCGAGCGTGTAGCTCGTCTCGCCGTGGTAGCGGGCCGCGTGCTCCACGTCGACATACGCTGTCCTGAAGCCCAGCCAACCCACCATGCCGCCGAAGTATCTCGTGTGCTCGCGCATCGTGACGAGGGAGTTCACGACCTTGCGCGAAAGCACGCGGAACGACCCGATCTGGGGGTCTATCTTCGTGTCCGTGAGATAGGAGAGGATGAAATAGAAGATGATGGAAAAGTACCGTTTCAGGAAGCTGTCCTTCCTGCCCGTCCGGCGGGCGAGCACCACGTCGTATCCGAGCCCGGCCTGGGCGAGCAGGCCGGGGATCTCCTCCGGGCGGTCCTGCAGGTCGCAGTCCATGATCACCACGTGGTCACCGGTGCAGTTGTCGATGCCCGCGGAGATGGCGTAGTGCTGGCCGAAGTTGCGGCTGAGCCTGATGCCCTTTACGTGGGGGTCCTGCCGGGCGATGTCCGAGATGATCTCCCAGGAGCGGTCTCCCCCGCAGTCTTCCACGAGTACGATCTCGTAGCGTCCGGATATGCCTGAAAGGGATTTGCTGAGCCTCCGGTGCAGCTCGTGCAGGCAGTGCTCGGCGTGGTATACCGGGATGACCACCGACACTTCGGCTGTTCTGTCTGCTGCCTTCATGCTGCTCCTTGATTGCATAAGATCTATAGCATATGAGAGCCCGCTCTTTTATGTGATGAATTTCATACCTGTCGCAATGCCAGCCCGGCTCTCCGGCAAGCGGTTCGCCGCATGGCATGGCTCCGGATCGTTGCCCTGCTTTCGCAGGAGGCGATTCGTGAAACATACCATGAAAATGCTGCGGAAGTAAATATGCACGGGGCATTACTGCTTTAAAATCATAAGCCTTGTTTACAATGATCAGAGGATGGGGATATAATTTTTCTCATGCCGGGCGTTCACGAATGAGGGCTCGGTGGCCGAACGTGATGCTTACGGGGGGATTTCCGGCAGGCCCCGCGTTTATTCGTGAAGGAATCTAAAGAGATAGAGGAGTACCCGAATGGCGAAATCATCGTTGAGGATCCCCTACAACAAGCCGTTCATCGTGGGGAAGGAGCTTTACTACATCGCCCAGGCAGTCATCGAGGGACAGCTGGCAGGCGACGGGCCGTTCACGAAGAAGTGCCACGCATGGCTCGAGGAGTGCACAGGCTGCGGGAAGGCCCTGCTCACGCACTCGTGCACGGCCGCCCTGGAGATGGCAGCCCTGCTCTGCGACATAGGCCCCGGCGACGAGGTGGTCATGCCCTCGTTCACCTTCGTCTCCACGGCCAATGCCTTCGTGCTCAGGGGCGCGACCCCGGTGTTCGTGGACATACGCCCGGACACCCTCAACATTGACGAGACTCTCATTGAGGAGGCACTGAGCCCGAAGACCAGGGCCATCGTGCCTGTACACTACGCGGGCGTGCCCTGTGCCATGGATGAGATTCTGCGCATCGCCGGGGCAAAGGAGCTTTACGTTATCGAGGACGCGGCCCAGGCGCTCCTGTCGACGTATAAGGGAAAATCCCTTGGAACCCTCGGGCATCTGGGGTGCCTGAGCTTCCACGAGACCAAGAACATCATCTCCGGTGAGGGCGGGGCCCTGCTCGTCAACCGGGACGCGTTTCGCGGACGGGCAGAGATCCTCAGGGAAAAGGGCACGAACAGGTCGCAGTTCTTCCGGGGCGAGGTGGACAAGTACACCTGGGTGGACATCGGCTCGTCCTACCTGCCGAGCGAGCTGACAAGCGCCTTCCTCTTCGCCCAGATGGAGCAGGCCGAGAAGATCGTGTCCATGCGGAGGAAGATCTTCGGCCAGTACCTTGCGGCGCTCAAGCCCCTGGAGGAGAAAGGTCTGCTGAGGCTTCCCTTCGTGGACGAGGAAAGCTTCAACAACGGCCACATCTTCTATGTCATTGCATCCTCGCTGGAAGAGCGAAACCGCCTCATCGAGCATCTGGCCGCCTCCGGCATAAAGGCCATCTTCCACTATGTCCCCCTGCACTCATCGCCTGCGGGGCGGAAGTTCGGGCGGGTGAGCGGCAGGATGAGCCGGACCGACGACCTGAGCGACAGGCTCCTGAGGCTGCCCCTGTACTTCGGGATGGAGACGGGGGACGTCCTGTCGGTGGTCGAAAGCGTCAGGAATTTCTTCGAGCAGTGAGTCTGCTCGCGGGCAGGAAGCTCAGGGGACGTTCGCGCCTGTGCGCATCGGGCGCTGTTCCTCTTTCTCCAGCTCCTCTTCGCAGTGAACGGCCTCTTCGACGTTGTGCGCTGCCTGGGTGATGCCCACCCCGATGATCGTGGCGGAAACGAGGCCGATGAGGATGATCGGGATGAGGTGGAAAAAGTGGTAGGTAAGGATCATGCCCGCCGCTGCCTCCGAAGGGACGCCGAAGAGCATGAGGCCGAATATTCCTCCTGCCTCCCAGAGGCCCCAGTAGCCCGGCACCGACGGCAGCATGATGGCGAAGCAGACGATGATCTCCACGGCGAAGGCCTCGAGGATGGTTATCTGTATACCCGGGCACCCGAGTGCCAACACCCAGACCGAGACCCCCAGCAGCCACCAGAGCACGAACGACTGCGCCAGGCAGAGGAAAAGGTGCCCCGGGCTCTTGAGGATCTCGAAGCCCACGGAGAGGTTGTCCACGAAGTGGGTGATTTTGTGGAAGACGCTGTGGCGGATCGCTGCCCTGGCATGGGGGGTCAGGAAAGGCAGCACGTCGGACACCTTCATGATGACCCGGTTGATGAGATTCCTGGACTTCGAGAAGCTGATGAGACCGATGACCACGACCAGGGCGATGCTGGTCTCCAGGGTGATGGTGAAGAGCCTGCCCAGGTCGTCCGGGCTCAGGCGGTAGCCGGCAAAGGACACGTCCTGTGAGGTGTCGAGGGAGATGGTCGCCAGGATGTAGATGAAGAAGATGAGCAGACACAGGGCGTCGATGATCCTCTCGATGGCAACGGTTCCCAGCACCCGGGAGAACGCGACGTTCTCCCGCTTGCAGTAGATGGCCGGCCGCGCGATCTCACCGATTCTCCCGGGCAGGAGGCAGTTGAGCATGAAGCCGATGGTCAGGGGGTGCAGGGCTTTCATGAACCCCGCCCGCTTCACCGGGAGCAGGATGATCTGCCATCGCCAGATCCTGATGGCGTAGCTCAGCAAGGCGATGGCCAGGGAGGGCACGATCCAGAAATAGTTGATCCTCTTCAGGTACGAAGCGAGGTCTCCCAGGGGGATGTTCTTGAACGTGAAGTAGAGGGCCAGCGCGGAGAAGAGCAGGCCTATTCCCAGGGAGAGAAAGGTTTTCCTGTTAATCGAGATCATTCAGAAGTTCCGCCTGAGCGGGGGTCGTGAGAGGGATAGAGCGGGCCTTTCTGCATCTTGTTCAATCGCCCCTTTGTCCGTTTGAATTAAAGGCTCGTATCCAGTTGCTCGTCATGACAATCAAACATTTCTATTAGGCGTTTCGTGAGCGTATTGTCAATCTGCAATACTTGGTGAGCGCGCCCGGCGGGGAGCACAATTTCTTCTGGCCCGGCCGCGGTGATTTCGTAAATGGCATGCTCAAGGTAAATGTGCTAATATCAGAAACTGTTTTGAGGGTTGAATAATAACTTGCCGAGGTTTTTCATGAAAAAAGCGCTGATTACGGGTATCACGGGACAGGATGGGTCATACCTGGCGGAGTTTCTCCTGGGCAAGGGGTACACAGTCCATGGGATCAAGAGGCGCTCTTCGAGCTTCAATACCTACCGCGTGGATCACCTCTACCAGGACCCTCATGAAAAGGACGTGAGGTTTTTTATGCACTACGGCGACCTCACGGACGCCACGAACATCATCCGGATCATCCAGGACGTGGAGCCCGACGAGATCTACAACCTCGGCGCGCAGAGCCATGTCCAGGTGTCTTTCGAAACGCCCGAGTACACGGCTCAGTCGGACGCCATTGGAACCCTGCGGATACTCGAGGCGCTGCGCATCTTGGGAATGGAGAAGAAGGCCCGGTTCTATCAGGCCTCCACGAGCGAGCTCTTCGGCAGCGTGCGCGAGATTCCCCAGACAGAAAAGACCCCGTTCTACCCCCGGAGCCCCTACGGGGTGGCGAAGCTCTACGCGTACTGGATAACGGTCAACTACCGGGAGGCCTACGGCATGTATGCCTGCAACGGCATCCTGTTCAACCACGAGTCGCCCGTCCGGGGCGAGACCTTCATCACCCGAAAGGTGACCAGGGCCGCAAGCAGAGTGGCCCTGGGGCTTCAGGACAGCCTCTTCATCGGCAACCTGAACGCGCTCAGAGACTGGGGCCACGCGAAGGACTACGTGGCGGCGCAGTGGCTCATGCTTCAGCAGGACGAACCGGACGACTTCGTCATCGCCACGGGCAGGCAGCACTCGGTGCGCGACCTCTGTACGCTGGCCTTCAAAAAGGCCGGGATCGACCTGGAGTGGAGAGGTGCGGGTGTGGACGAGGAAGGGATCGCCCTGGAGGTCAGGGAACTCGAGAGCAGCGAGCCCAGGGTTAAGCCCGGCGACGTGGTGGTCAGGATCGACCCGCGGTACTTCAGGCCCACCGAGGTGGAGACGCTTCTGGGCAACCCTGAAAAGGCGAAGAGGATACTCGGGTGGGAGGCGAAGATCTCGTTCGAGGACA
>JAKLDU010000108.1 GCA_022703355.1 Deltaproteobacteria bacterium
GGGGGTTATCGCAGGAAAAGGAAACCTTCATGGGGTTGACCTCGCGGGGAATGCCCTTGACGTGGACGGCGCCCATGCACTCGAAGGAAACATCGAGCGCCGTGCCGGCGGGGATGGTTTCCACCGTGGCGTTCGACACCACGATCTCTCCCGGCCCGCAGATGGTCTCCAGGCGCTGGGCGAGGTTCACGGGCTCGCCGATGACCGTGTAGTTCATCTGGTTCTTCGTGCCGACGTTGCCCGCCAGGGCGACCCCCGAGGCGATCCCGATGCCCACGGTGATGGGGAAGAGGCCGTCCCTGACGAGACCCTGCCGGAGCTCTTCGATGCCCTTCTGGATGTCCACCGCGCACAGGATGGCGCGCACAGGATCCGAGCTGTCCTCGTCGGGGATCCCGAACACGGCCATGACCCCGTCTCCCAGGAACTTGTCGAGCATGCCCCCGTGCTTGAAAATGAGCGGCACCACGGTCTCGAAGTAGCGGTTGAGGACCTCCACCACGTCCTCCACCGTGTTCGCGTCGACCAGGGTGGTGAACCCGGTGACGTCGGCGAACAGGACGCTCACGCACCTGCGCTGTCCCCCCAGCTCGGTCATCCGGTCGTCGGCCACGAGGCGCTCGGCCAGGCCGGGGGAAAAATACCGCCCCAGGTTCATCCTCTTCTTCTCCATGTCGAGGAGCTCCTGGTAGGTGCGGACCAGCGACACGGTGATGGAGAGCTGGTCCGCGATGAGCTCGAAGAAGCGCAGGTCGTTGGGCCCGAAGGAGCTCGTGACGTTGTCCCGGAAATTGATGACCCCTACGCAGGCCCCCTCGGAGATGATGGGCACGCAGGCCAGCGAGCCCCTCTGGTTCGTGCCCCTGTTGGAGAAATTCGGGTCCTTGGTGACGTCGGGGATGTACAGCGTCCTGCCGGACTCGAAGACCTTCCCGGCGATGCCCTCGCCTTTCTTGAGCAGGATGGGAGGCCTCCGGGGCATGTCGCCCTGCATGGAGGCGCTCACCACGTAGAGGTTCTGGGACTCCTCGTCGATGAGCATGACGGAGACACTGAAGATGCCCGTGGCCTTCTTGATGATGTCCAGCTGCCCGATGAAGAGCTGGCTCCAGTGGGCGAGGCTCGCCCCCTTGAGCGCCTCCCCGAGCTCCTTGAGCAGGGAGAGCTCGGCGATCTTCTGCTCGTACCCCTCTTCGAGGGAGACGATGCGCTCCTTGAGAATGGATTCTATGTCCCGTTCGAGCATCTATTCATCCAGGATGAGGCACACCCTTCTTTTTATCTCCGCGGCCATGTCCATGACGTTTTCCTGGGACAGGGCCGGCCCCTTCTTGTCGGAAAGAAATCTGACCGCAGCGGTGTTGACCCTGGCCAGGTCGATGCGCCCGCAATGGGCGATGACGTCCGAGATGTGCACCGTGACGGCCAGGGACATGTCCCGCGCCTTGCTGGGCAGGTGGTGCCCGATGAGGGCGTCCACGATGGCCTCGGGCAGGTTCCACCGCTCGGCCACGTACGCCCCCATCTCCGCGTGGGAGATCCCCGAATCCATCTCCTCCGCCGCGAGGTCCGCCATGGTGGAGGGCCCGTCGATGCCGCCGGTGTAGTACCCCCGCTGGAGGAACACGATCTTGCCGAAGTCGTGGAGCAGGCCCACGGTGAAGAGCCTCTGCCGGGCGGTGTACCCCATGAACGGCCCCAGCCACTGGGCGAGCTGGGCCACCTCGAGGCTGTGCTCCCAGAGCTTCCGGGCGCTCTCCGGCGAGATGGTGTCGAGGATCTTGTGAATGGCGATGGAGAAGGCCAGGTTGACCACCTCCTCGTTGCCCAGGATGAACACCGCCTGCTCCACGGAATCGACCTGCCTGCGGAAACCGTAGAATGCGGAGTTGACGACCTTGAGCACCTTTGAGGTGAGCACGGGGTCCTTTTCGATGATCCGCGCCATCTTGCCTGCGGCGAGCACGGTGTCGCCCGCGAGGTCGATGATCTCCTGGGATATGGAGGGCAGGGTGAAGAGGTGTTCGATGTTCCGGAATTTCCTGAGCGTCCTTTTCCCTTTTTCGAGCTTGGCCTCCATCTTTTCCTGGTAGGGCCACTGCATGAACAGGGACGCGATGTGCTCCTCGGTGATGTCCTCGATGTCGGCGCTGCCGGCGGAGAAACCCGAAGGGATGTAGTCCTTGACCCAGGAGAGCTCGGCCGTGTTCTGCCCCGCAAACACCTTCTGGAGCTCCCTGGGGTGGGACATCATGAAATCCAGGAACTGGTAGAAGGTGGAGGAGATGAACCTGCCCTCCTGATCATCCCTGCTGTCCGAGGACCTGGTGTCCCTGATGTTCTCCCAGAGGCGCTTGACCCACGCGGAGCTCCCCATGAAGCGGAGCCGCTCGAGCGCCTCGAAAAACAGCGTCTGGACGTCTCCGCCGTCCTGGGGGTAAACGGCGATACCCTTGGGGATCGAGAGGAACCTTGCCGACGCCTCGTCCGCCTGGGCGCCGAAGATGCCCAGCACGAGGTACTCCTTGAGGTTCACCGACGTGTCCACTTCCCGCTTGCACGACAGGGCCTTGTCCGAATACTGCTCGGGCACCACGACGATGGCCATGCTCCCGTTCAGGGAGCCCGCCTTTCGCATCTCGATGTCAAGAGGCGCAAGTATATCCGCATATTCCATGCATCCCCTATCGACGAACAGCTGACGAATCTTGACTTCGGCCCGCGGGTTCTCTAGAGTAGGTAGCCATATTCATAAAAAGGTTCGCGACATGATCAGTATCGAGCAGGCCAGGAAAGCTATTCTTAATAAAATTAAACCGTTGCCGAGCGAGAAGCTTTTCCTCGACCAGTCGCTCGGGAGGTACCTGGCACAGGACGTCTACTCGGAACGGAACATCCCCCCCTGGGACAATTCGGCCATGGACGGGTTCGCCGTGCACACTGAGGATCTGGCGGCCGGGGAGGGGCGCCTGGGCATCGCCTACGAGATCCCCGCGGGGGCCCTGCCGCAGGGGCCTTTCGAGAAAGGCACCGCGGTGAAGATCATGACCGGGGCGCCCGTTCCCCCCGGCGCTGACGCCGTGGTGAAGCGGGAAGACACGGACGAGCGCGAGGGGGAGGTGATCGTCCGCAAGACGCCGGCGCCGGGCGAAAACATCCGCGCGAGCGGGGAAGACTTGCGAGCGGGCGAGCTCGTCCTCCAGGCGGGAATCCGGCTCGCCCCCGCCCAGCTGGGGCTCCTCGCCTCCATCCGGCAGGTGATGGTGCCCTGCAGCCAGAGGCCCGTGGTCGCCATCATCGCCACCGGCGACGAGGTGGCCGACTTCGACGAGGAGCTCACGGAAAACAAGATCTCCTCGTCCAATTCGTACACCCTCAAGGCCCTCGTGGAAGAAGCTGGCGCCATCCCCCTCTACCTGGGCGTCGCCAGGGACACCCGCGAGGACCTGGCCGACAAGTTCTCCAGGGCTTCGAGGGCGGACCTCATCCTCACTTCGGGCGGCGTCTCCATGGGTGATTACGACATCGTCCGGGAGGTCATGACCGAGGGAGGAAACGTCATGGAGTTCTGGAAGGTCAACATCAAGCCCGGCAGACCGCTCGCCTTCGGCACCATAAGCGGGATCCCCGCCATCGGCCTGCCCGGGAACCCCCTGTCCACCATGACATCCTTCTACCAGTTTGCCAGGCCCGCGATCCTCAAGTTCCTGGGCGCCCGCGAACTGCTGCTCCCCAGGCTCAAGGCAGGGCTTTCCTGTCCCGTCAAAGGCTCGACGGACAGGCCCCACTACATGAGCGGAATCCTGACCAGGGACGGCGAGGGCTTTTCCGTATCCCCCGCCGGGCCCCAGGGGTCGGGCATCCTTTCCACGCTTTCCAGGGCAAACTGCTACATGATCATCCCCCCCGAGGGGAAACCCCTCGAAAAGGGACGCCTCGTGGAATGTGAAATATTCAACCCCGCCTGGTAGCGGGATTGCAGGGTTCGCCGGGGCGGGAACGGTCCCCGGCATCATTGATATGTGCTGATATTATCAGGCCATGTTTTACCTGATCATTTTATATTGACAGATATTGATTTATCAGTATAAGTACCCTACTTCCATAAGGAATAACGGAGGGCAGAATGCTGAGAAAAAACGAACTCCTTGAGATAAAGGAGATCCTGGCGGAGATGAAACACGAGATTCTCAAGAATCTGGAAGAGAGGATCAAGTCCAACGACATCTCCGAGCAGAGGGAGATCGGCGACATCTTCGACGACGCGGATCTCGAGCAGTCCCGCGAGTTCAACCTCCTGCTGAGCACCAGAGAGCGCCAGAAGCTCGAACAGATCGAAAGCGCTTTGTCCCGCATGGAAAACGGCGAGTACGGTTACTGTGAAGACTGTGGGGAGAACATCCCGGTGGGCAGGCTCAAGGCGATGCCTTTTGCCACGCTGTGCGTGAAGTGCAAGTCCGAGCGTGAGAGCATGGAGGGGCACGCGACGCTGTATCTCGAAGAAAAGGGGTGAGGAGATGTCCTACAGGGTTGAGGTAGGCCTCAAACCCGGACTCTTCGACGCTCGCGGAGAACGCACAAAAAGACAGATCTCCCACGCATTCTCGAAGCTTGACGGCATTGAGCGGGTTCGTTGCCTCGACATATACACCATTGAATCTGATCACTTGGACCCCGAAAGCATCACGGAAGCCTTTTGCGATCCCGTGATCCAGGACCTGTCCATCAACAGGCCTCTCCTCGACGACTTCACCTGGTATATCGAAGTAGGCTACAAACCGGGCGTCACCGACAACGTGGGCAAGAGCGCCTCCTACGCCCTCAAGCTCATCACGAACCGGGAGACGCCCGTCTATTCCGCCCGGGCGTTCCTCTTCGACGGAGACCTGGATCGCCCCTTCGCGAACAAAATAGCGGGCGCCTGCCTCGCAAACCCTCTCATCCAGTACTTCCGGGTCATGGACCGGGCGGAGCTCCGGGAGGTCAGGCCGCACATATCCAAAGTCGCCCTGAACCACGTGCCCCGGGTCGAGGAGATCTCGCTGGACCTCTCCGACGAGGAGCTCGTGCGCATGTCCCGGGAAAGGACCCTGGCGCTCAATCTCGCTGAGATGAAGGCCATCGCCGCCCACCTCGAGAACCCGGCCGTGCTGGAGAAAAGAAAGGCCATGGGCCTGACCGGGCTCATCACGGACGTGGAGCTCGAGTGCCTGGCCCAGACGTGGTCGGAGCACTGCAAGCACAAGATCTTCAACGCCGACATAGACTACGAGGAAAACGGGAAAACCGAGCGCATCTCCTCCCTCTTCAAGACCTGCATCCAGGCCTCCACCCGGGAGATCCGGGAGCAGGCGGGCGAGGACGACATCTGCGTGAGCGTGTTCACGGACAACGCGGGGGTCATCCGCTTCACCGACGACTACCACCTCGTGTTCAAGGTGGAGACCCACAACTCCCCGTCGGCGCTCGACCCCTACGGCGGGGCCCTCACCGGCATCGTGGGCGTCAACCGCGACCCCTTCGGCACCGGCCTGGGCGCCAAGCTCATCTTCAACACCGACGTGTTCTGCTTCGCCGACCCCTTCTACAAGGACGAGTTGCCCCCCAAGATCCTGCATCCGTTGAGGATCTTCGAAGGGGTCAGGGAAGGGGTGGAGCACGGGGGGAACAAGTCGGGCATCCCCACGGTCAACGGCTGCATCGTGTTCGACAACCGCTACCTGGGCAAGCCCCTCGTGTACTGCGGCACCGCGGGCATCATGCCCAAAACCGTCAACGGGCGCCCTTCCGAAGAAAAGGTGATCGAGCCGGGCGACCTCATCGTCATGGCGGGCGGCCGGATCGGCAAGGACGGCATCCACGGCGCGACCTTCTCCTCCGAGGAGTTCCACGAGGAATCCCCCACCTCAGCGGTGCAGATAGGCGACCCCATCACCCAGAAAAAGCTCACGGACTTTTTGCTCAGGGCCCGGGACAAAAACCTCTACCGGGCGCTCACCGACGACGGGGCAGGGGGCCTGTCCTCCTCCATCGGGGAGATGGCCCAGCTCACCGGGGGCTGCCTCATCGAGCTGGACAAGCCGCCGCTGAAGTACCAGGGCCTCGACCCCTGGGAGATCCTGCTCTCCGAGGCCCAGGAACGCATGACCATCGCTGTTCCACGTGAAACAATCGCCGCCTTCCTCGCGCTGTCCCGGGCCATGGACGTCGAGTCCACCGTGGTGGGGGAGTTCACGGACTCGGGCTTCTTCCACTGCACCTACGACGGGAAGACGGTCGCCTGCCTCCCGCTGGCCTTCCTGCACGACGGCCTGCCGAAGATGAAGCTCTCGGCGAAGTGGGCGCCCGTGCTCCAGCCCGACCCGGTGACGCCCGAGCCCGCCGATCACGCCAAGAAGCTCGAGGAGATGCTTTCCCGCCTCAACATCTGCTCCAAGG
>JAKLDU010000109.1 GCA_022703355.1 Deltaproteobacteria bacterium
TCAAGCTGCTTCAGCTCTCCCGGCTAGAGCTCCAGGAGTACATCACCGAAGAGCTCCAGTCCAACCCCCTGCTCGAGGCGGAGACCACCGCGTTCAGGGACGCCGAAACCCAGCGTCTGCAGAAAGAGCGCGAAGAGATGCTGAAGTGGAAGTGGGATGCGTACCTCGAAACCTACGGGCAGGACAACATCCCCTACTACGAGGACGAGGACCGCCCGTCCTTCGAATCCTCCGCCACCAGGCCCGACGGGCTCTACGACCATCTTTTCTGGCAGCTCAGGATGAACGATTTCACCGCGGAAGAGCGCGAGGTGGGGGTGTTCATCATCGGGAACCTCGACCACAACGGGTACCTGAGCATGGACCCGGACGCCATCAGCGAGGCCACCGGGTCCTCCGAAGAGGTGGTGAGGTCGGCCGTCGAGAAGGTGCAGATGTTCGACCCCCCGGGCATCGCCGCCCGGGACTTGAAGGACTGCCTGCGCATCCAGGCCAGGATCCTCGAGCTCGAGGACACCCTCGTGTGGAGGATGATCGACGCACACCTCGAAGACCTCCAGACCAAGAACTACGACAAGATCGCCCACGAGCTCGGCGCCACCGTGGACGAGGTCTCCCAGGCCGCCGAGATCATCGTCAACATGGAGCCCAGGCCGGCCCGGGACTACTCCGACGACCCGCCCCAGTATGTCGTGCCCGACATCTACGTGGTGAACATGGAGGGCGAGTACGTGGTGGTGCTCAACGAGGAGGACATCCCGGTGCTCACGCTCAACCGGCAGTACCAGAAGATGATGAACTCCGACTGCATGGGCAAGGTCGCCAAGGGCTACCTCTCCGACTGCCTCAAGTCCGCCCAGTGGCTTTTAAAGAGCATCCAGCAGAGGCAGAACACCCTGTGCAAGGTCACGGAGAGCATCGTGAAGTTCCAGCGCGACTTCCTCGCCGAAGGGATCACCCAGCTCAAGCCGCTCGTGCTGAGGGACGTGGCGGACGACGTGGGCATGCACGAGTCCACCATCAGCCGCGTCACGTCGAACAAGTACGTGCACACCCCCCAGGGGACCTTCGAGCTCAAGTACTTCTTCAACAGCGGGATCTCCCGGAGCGACGGCTCCTTCGTGGCCTCCCAGAGCGTGAAGAACGAGATCGAGGGCATCATCAGGGCCGAAGACACGAAGCACCCCCTGAGCGACCAGGCCATCGCCCAGATGCTCAAGGTGAAGGGGGTGAAGATCGCGCGGCGGACGGTGGCGAAATACCGGGAACTGCTCGGCATCGTCCCTTCCAATAGAAGGAAGAAGCATTACTAAGAGCAGTAGCCGCATATCCGCATATCAAAGGAGGGGCCTTTATGCAGTTAGACATCACCTTCAAGAATATCGAATCCACGGATGCGCTCAAGGAATACGCTTCCAAGAGGCTGTCCAAGCTGGACAAGTACGTGGACAAGCCGTCCGAAATCCACGCCGTGCTGAGCGTGGAAAAGAGGCGCCACACGGCCGACGTGACCCTGAGCGCCGACGGCGTGGTCATCAACGCGGTGGAGATCACGGAAGACATGTACTCGTCCATCGACATGGTGATGGACAAGCTCGAGCGGCAGGTCAAGAAGCACAAGGAAAAGCTCCAGGGCAAGAAGCTCCAGACCAAGAAGGGCCAGGCCCATGCCCAGTTCGAGGAGGCGGAAGAGGCGCCTGCCCCGAAGGCCCCCCGGGGCAGGAAAAAGCCCAAGGTATCCTACCGGCGGGACTATTTCATGAAAACCATGAGCACCGACGAGGCGATCCTCCAGGCGGGCACGGCTGAAGAGGAGTACGTCATTTTCCAGAACGTGGACACCAAGCAGGTCAACCTCGTCATCAGACGGGCCGACGGGACCTTGAACGTGGTGGAGACCCTGAGCTAGGGGGGCACAGGCGCGAAAACGAAAAAGCGTCTTTTTCCCGGATGGCACGGCCCCCGCGGAACCCTTGAACGGGTTCCGCGGGGGTTTTCGTTCTCCCGGAAAGGTCTTTTCCCGGCAGGGGTCGGCCGGCTGCCGATTTTTCCCGGGCTTCCCGGGGCAGGGCTGCACCCGGGCAAAAAGCCGGGGAGAGGGTGCGGCGAATGGAACAAAAGGAGGTCTGCTTGCGGGGGGAGTGAAGAAGATCAGTCCCCGAAGATGCGGCTCATGCGTCTTTCTTCGTCTTGTCCTCGATGTCTGCGTTGGCAGGCTTGTCTTCCGGCTTCTCGGTCACGGAGGATTTGAAGTTCTTGATGCCTTTGCCCAGGGCGCTTCCCACCTCGGGCAACTTGCCCGCTCCGAAAATCACGAGCACGATCACCAGGATGATGATCAGTTCCGACATTCCGATTCCACCGAGCATAGCGTTCCTCCTTGCGGTGCGTGAACCGTATCATTAGCACACTTGTCCTTGCGTGGCAACCGGAACAAGGGCGAAGCTCCCCCCGGTGGCGTGAAAACGGCCCGGCGCCCGGGGCGAGAGCCGGAGCTCTGCGAACAGGCTTCGGCCTCCCCCTGACGGCCCTGAAAAAGGACCGGCTCCCCGGGGGTGCTCATCCCTGGCTGAGCAGGGACGAGCGGCCGTTTCTGAGGAAGCCTTCCTTGATCTCCCGGTATTTTTCGGGGGTCAGGCGGGAGTAGGTGGTGTCGCCCTTGGTGCGGTACCAGATCTCCATGCCGGGGCAGGCCTCGAGGTTGAAGTGCTCACGCTTGAAAGGCCGGACGATGATCTTCTGGGTCTCGGTCACCGGGAAGCTCTCGACGACGCGGATGTAGTCCGGCATCCACTTGGGGTCCATGCCCCCGCCCATCTGCTGCTGCGTGAGCCAGGAAAACACCCCGTCCGGGTCGAAGGCCCTGCCGGGCTGGAGCTGCACCGCCACCATGACTTTTTCGTCCGCGACCTCGCAGGGCGCGCCGTAGGCGATGGCGCAGTCCACGCAGGGCATGCCCTGGGCGTACCGCAGCACGTCCTCGGCCGAGAAGTTCTCGCCGTCCTTGCGGATCCAGTCGTCGGTGCGGCCGTTGAAGTACAGGTAGCGCTTTTTCCCCAGGACCCGGATGTGGCCCAGGTCGCCCGAGTGGTAGATGCCGTCCCGGAACTTCTGGTTCGTGGCGCCGGCGTTGCCGTAGTACCCTTCGAACCGCAGGTTGTCCGTGTCCACGGCGCAGCAGATCTCGCCCACCGCCTCGTCGTAGTTTTCGAGCTGGCCCTTGCCGTCCACGATCCCGGGAGGGCATTCCCTGCCCCGGGCGTCGAGGATCTTCACGGATGCGGGCACCCTGCCCACGGACTCGACGGGGTCCCCGGGCTTGTTCGCCGTGGTGATGACCGCCTCGGTGGAGCCGTAGATCTCGTAGATGTGCTCCATGTTCAGGCACTTCATGAGCTTTTTGCGGTCCAGGGCCGTGGCGCCGTTGCCGTAGGCGATGCGGAACCTGTTCCGGGGGTCGCGGGCGAGGGCCTGCTCGACCTGACCGGGCCCCCCGTACTTTTTCTCGAGGGCCTCGAGGATGTAGTGCAGGGGCTGGCCCACGTAGTTGAGGAAGGTCACGCCGTGCTCGAGCATGTCCTCCTCGAAGGCCCGGGCGGAGAACCTGCGCTTGAGCACGAAGCTCCCGCCGGCCACGAGCTGGGGCAGGATGCCGATGTACCAGGCGTTCGAGTGGAACAGCGGCATGGAGATATAGCCCCGGTCGGTCCTCCTGAGCCCGGTGTCGAAGCGCACCTTGAAGCCCGCGCCCACGAGCTTGATGTGGGTGCAGGGAACCCCCTTGGGCATGCCCGTCATGCCCGAAGTGTAGATGACGATGACCGGGCTGAAGTTGTCCACGGGCAGGAGACAGCCCCGGACGTCCGCAGCGCCGGCGGAGGACACCGCGTCCTCGAGGGTCCGGAACCCGTTCGCCAGGGCTTTGTCGCCGGCGAAGAGGATGTCCCCGCGGTGAAGTCCGGCGGCGGCCAGATCGATGCGCCCGATCTCCCCGACCGTGCTTTCGTTCACGATGAAGAGGGAGACCTGTGCCTGGGCGATGACCCTGGCCAGGGTCTCCCCCCGAAACCCGGTATTGACGGCAAAGAGGACCGAGTTGCTCAGGCCCGCCCCGAAGGAGGCGAAGAGGAACTCCGGGATGTTGTCGGTGTAGATCCCCAGGGACAGGCGCTCGTTTTCTCCCAGTTTGCCGGCCTGGACGAGCTTCCCGCGCTCTGCCAGGAAGAAGCGGGCATAGCGCTCGGACTGGCGGTACACCTCGCCGTAGGTGTACTCCCTGCCTTCGAAGATGAAGAAGGTCCGGTTGCGCCGGGCGATGAGGCCCCACAGGGAGACCCTGACCATGTTCCTGAAGTTCAGGAAGCCGAACAGCCTGCGGACCAGCTCCTTCTGGTTTATCTTCATGTTCCCTCCTCGCATTGGCATGTGATACGTGCGAACCGCCCCAAAGCCCGTCGTCGGCACGAACGGACCCGGGATGAAAGCACACGGTTTTTACCACGTCACGGGGCTCTCTGTACAGGACTTCCCACCGCGATTGCGGCCAGGGCGGCGGCCCCCGTGCGTTCTTCGTCTGCAACAGGGTTGCAGAAAAGAAAAACACAGGCTATGAGGAGGGAAGCATCTGCGTGAAGGAAGAGGGCCTCAAGCCCCTTCCCCCGACATATCCTTCAACCCGCTGGCGAGGATAGTGCGCAATGGAAAGGCTGAAACACCCGAAGGTGATTGCCGTGTGCCTGCTCGCGGTCGCGGCCGCGGTGGCGCTGGGGGTGTATTTCCGGCCGGCCCCCCGGGACGTACCCATCAATGCGGGCTACATCATCGACAGGAACAGGGACATCGGCCTGGGGGCCCTCCTGAAGGTCATCGGGAAGAGCGATTTCAGCGACGCCGAGATCAACCGGTACTTCTCGAAGGGCGTGGTGAACGACTACACCGTCTGTTTTTTCAAGTCGCTGCAGTGGCGCTTCAGGAGCAGCACCGACCTGGATTCCCACTACGACGAGGTCTGCCGCTACCTGCACTCACGCAGGCCCCGCGTCAGAAACGCCGATGCCCTGTGCGGGTTGTACAAGAAGTTCACCGAGTACGAGATGGGTCTCGAAAAGACCATGAAGTCCTGGGGCAGCCCCCGGAGCGCCGCCGAGGCCCTGGCCTTCCTCAAGCGGGAGCAGGAGTACCGGAGGACGTTCTTCGGCACGGAGGTGGCGGACGCCCTCTTCCGGGCCGAGATCAAGTCCCAGGAGTACTCCATCCGCAGGTCGGCCGTCGTGAACAACAGCACCCTGTACGGGGACGTGAAGATGCGCATGATCGATGCCCTCAACCGCGAGATGTGGGGAGACGAGGCCGACGGGATAGACCGGGCGACCATCGCGGGCGAGCCCTACAACAGGTACCGCGAAAAGCTCGTGATCTACGACCGGGACCTGGCGGAGATGACCGCCGGAGAAAGGGCGGACTTCATCCGCCGGACCCGGAAGGAGTTCTTCTCCGAGGAGGTGGTCAAGCGGTTCGAGGAGCTCGACGCGGTGAAGGAGCTCGACAAGCAGAAGCTCTCCGAGTATTACCGGAGGGAAAAAGAGATCATGGGTGTCCCCGGGAAATCCCCCGAGGCCCGGGACCGGGCGATACGGCAGCTGCAGGTCGAAATCTTCGGCAGGGAAGGGGCGCAGGCCTTGCGCAAGATGGAAGACCTGCACCGGGCAGGTGGGGAGTAGGGCCCCCGCCTCCACAGGGCCCGGGAAGGCCCGTCTCCGTGCATGTCGGGCACGGTCCTTCCGGGGCACAATCACTTGACCCCGGGACGGAGCTTGTATATGGTGGTCTCGGTTCCAATCCAGGCGGCGTGGTTGAAGACAATCGATGATCAGGACGGACGTTATCATTATCGGGGGCGGGGCGACGGGGTGCGGCATCGCGAGGGACCTCGCCCTGAGGGGCGTGCCCCACTGCCTGGTGGAAAAGGGCGACTTTGCCAACGGGGCCACGGGGGCCTGCCACGGCCTGCTCCACAGCGGCGGCCGGTACGTGGTGAACGACAAGGAGGCCGCCTCCGAGTGCATCTCCGAGAACGCCATCCTCAGGAAGATCGCCCAGAAGTGCGTCGAGAAGACCGGCGGCCTCTTCGTCAGGCTGCCCGGTGACTCGAAACGGTACCGCGACGCCTTCCTGAAGAACTGCGAGGAGGTGGGCATCGCCACCACCGTGCTTTCTCCCACGCGGGCCCTCGACCTCGTGCCCGAGCTCAACCCGGCCATCGAGGAGGCCATCTCCGTGCCGGACTGCTCCATCGACCCCTTCC
>JAKLDU010000011.1:0-10867 GCA_022703355.1 Deltaproteobacteria bacterium
GCCCCCACCATGAGGTTCTCCCTGACCGTCATGAGCGAGAAGAGCTTCCTGCCCTCGGGCACCTGGATGATGCCCCGCTCCACGATCTTCTCGGGGCGCATGTTCTGGATGGGCCTGCCCTCGAACAGGATCTCCCCCGAGGCCGCCTTCATGAGCCCGGAGATGCACCGTAGCGTCGTGGACTTTCCCGCCCCGTTGCCGCCGATGAGCGAGATGATCTCGCCCTCCTCGACCCGCATGGAGACGCCGTAGATGACCTGGACGTCGCCGTAAAAGCAGTTGACGTTGTTCATTTCAAGCAGTGACATTGCCATCACCCCCTGCCCCGTAGCTTTCACCCAGGTACGCCTTGATCACGCGCTCGTCGTTGGCAACCTCTCCGGGGGTGCCGTCCATGATCTTGCGGCCGAACTGGATGACCGTGATCTTGTCGGAGACCGACATGATGGCCCGCATGATGTGCTCGATCATGAAGATGGTGACGCCCTGGCTCCTGATCTCGCGGAGAACGTCGAGCGTCTCGTCCACCTCGTTGGGCCTCAGGCCGGCCATGCACTCGTCCATGAGGAGCATCTCGGGGTCGGTGGCCATGGCCCGGGCCATCTCGAGCCGCTTGCGGTCAGCGATGGTGAGGTTCTTTGCCAGGACGCCTGCCTTGTCCCCCAGGTGGAACTTCCTGAGAACCTCCATGGCCCTGTCTTCCGCCTCGGAGCGGTTGGAGGTCCGGATGAACGCCCCCACGGTGGCGTTGTAGAGGACCGTCCTGGACTGGAACGGCTTCACGATCTGGAAGGTCCTGCCTATCCTCAGCTTGCAGATGTCCCAGGGCTTCCAGCCCGTGACGTCCCTGCCGTCGTAGATGATGGCTCCCATGGTCGGAGCGTACGTCCCGGCCACGCAGTTGAAGAGGGTGGACTTGCCCGCGCCGTTGGGCCCGATGAGGCCGTAGATCTGGCCTTTCTCGATGGAGAGGGTCACCTCGTCCACCGCCTTCAGCCCTCCGAAATGCTTCGATACGTTTCTGACTTCGAGCAGTGCCATCAGGACTTCACCTCCTTTCTTTCTCCGCTGATCCTGTCGAGGAACCAGTTGTAGGCCCTCTCGAGAGGCTCCACCAGGCCCCTTGGCTGGAAGAGCATGACGAGGATCAGCACCAGGCCGAAGATCACCAGGTGAAGTCCGGGAAGCGTCGAGCTCAGGTAGATCCTGGTGAGCTCGCTCACCGGCCTGAGCAGGAGGGCGCCCACCACGGGCCCCGCGATGGTCCCCCTGCCCCCGATGAGCGCGATGAACGCGAGCTCGAAGGAGAAGTCGAGGCCCAGGATCTGCTTCGGGTAGAAGTACAGGGTGAGCTGGGCGAGGAAGGTCCCGCCGAGCGCCGTGAGGAAGCAGCTGATCCCCATGGCCAGCACCTTGTACCGGGCGACGTTCACGCCCAGGGCCTGGGCCGCTTCGGGCTCCTCGCCGCCTGCGGCGAGGTAGTAGCCCGGCCTGGTCCTGGAGAACCACCACGTGATGAAGATCACCACGCACAGCATGAGCAGGATGATGTAGTAGTAGGGCACCTTGCTGGTGAACTGGTAGGCCAGCAGGTTGTTCCCCGGCAGCAGGGGCACGGAGATGCCCCGCGGGCCGTTGATGGTGAAGGGCCCGAGCTGCATGGTGTTTTCCACGAGCACCCGGATGCCTTCACCGAAGGCCATGGTGGACAGGGCGAAGTAGGCGCCCCTGAGCTTCAGGGTGGGGATGCCGATGAAGACGCCCACGACCGCCGCGATGAGAGCCCCTGCCCACATGCCGATCCAGGGGCTCACCCCCAGCGAGATGAAGAGCACCGTGGACGTGTACGCCCCGATGCCCACGTAGGCCGAGTGCCCCAGGGGCAGCACCCCCGCGAACCCGCCCACGAGGTTCCAGGTCGTGGTGAGGTAGGCGAACAGGAAGAGCATGATGAGGATCTGGAGGTACGTGGGGCTCGAGAGCCACACCGGTATGGTGAACACGAAGACCGCCAGGGCCAGCTTGAGCATGGTGTCGATGGTTTTTCTCTTGGTTGATCCTGAATTCATCGTCGTCTCCTTTCTCACCAGTCCCGCTTCTCGCCGAAGAGACCGGCCGGCATGACGAAGAGCACCGCCAGGAAGACCACGTAGACGATGAGCTCTGTCCAGGTTGACGTCATGAACATGGGGAAGACCGATTCGATGAGCCCGACGATGAGCCCGCCGATCAGCGCCCCCGGTATGCTGCCGAGACCGCCCAGAACCACGATGATGAAGCACTTCACGTCGAAGACGACGCCCACCGTGGGAAAGACATAATAGAAAGGAATCAGGACGCATCCCACGATTCCCGCGATGGCGGCGCCTATCCCGAAGGCGATGTTGTACACCCGGTACTGGTTGATGCCCATGAGGCTCGCGGCGTCCCGGTCAAGGGAGGCGGCCCGGATGGACATGCCCATCTTGGTGTACTTCAGGAACCACATCAGCAGCCCTGCCGTCACCATGGTGGTGATGAACCCGTAGAGCAGGGGCGTCTGGATGATGTAGTCGCCGACGAGCATGATCTGGCCAGAGAGGCTGGTGGGGACCACGCGGTACTCGGCCCCGAAGACCATCAGGGCGAGATTGTCGAGGATGTACCAGACGCCGGTGGTGACGATGATGACCTCGGTGGGCTCCCGGACGTCGCGCTGGGAGACGAGGATGGGCTTGATCACGATGCCCTGGAGCGCGTAGCCGAAGATGAAGAGCATGGGCACCACCAGGATGAGGGCCGCATACGGGTGCCATCCGGTCAGCTTCACGATCCAGTACGCCGTGAACATCCCCACCATGAGCATGGAGCCATGGGCGAAGTTGATGACCTTGATGACCCCGAATATGAGCGTCAGCCCCATCGCCGCGAGCCCGTAGTACGAACCGGTCATGAGCCCGTTGATGAGTATCTGTATGTAGAATTCCATGGCGACCTCGTTTTCGGTTGTTTCGGGCGGGTCGGGTGCGCCTGGTGATCACCCGGCCCGCCCCCTTGGTTTATGGTGCCCGTTCTGGCTGCAGCACCCCCTACTTCATGGGGAATACCGCCTTCATGCCCTTGCGTGCGGAGGCCGCGGGGTACACGGTCACGCGCTCCATCTTGCCGTTGACTTCACGGAACTGCACCAGGACGATGCCGGCGTGGATGTTCTGCCCGCTCTCGTCGAACTTCACGCAGTTGTAGGAAAGGATGTCGATGCCGAGTTTGCCCTGGCCGACGCACAGGTTGGTCTTCACAAGGGCGTCCCTGATCTTTTTGGGATCGGCGGACTTGGCGCGCTCGATGGCGTCGGCGATGACGTAGACGCTCGCGAAGGCGTCGACGGACTCACCGGCCAGGTCATACCCGTAGCGCTTCTTGAACTCTGCGTTGACCTTGGGGATGTCCTTCCTGCCGAGGTCGGTTTCCCACTCCACCACGTCGAACATGTACTCGCAGTTCTTGCCCGTGTTCTTCCTGAAGGACGGGTCCGCGTGGCCTCCGCCGGTGCCGATGATGGCCTTCGCCTTCACCTTCATGGTCGCCATGGTGTTGGTGAGCAGGATGGCGTCGGCCGCGTTGGAGGTGAGCAGGATGACGTCGGGCTTGGCGAACTTGATCTTCATGGCCACCGGGGTCAGGTCGCTCGCGGTGCTCGGGTAGGGCTCGTCCAGGACGATCTTGTAGCCGAACTGCTTGGCGAGCTTTTCCCACTGCTGCTTCATGCCCGTGCCCCAGTCGCCGTTCTCGTACACGAAGGCGATGGTCTTCAGGGGCGTCTTGGTGAGCTTCTTCTGCTCCTCGAGGAACAGGAACTGGTCGCGGGCCCACCAGGAGTCCTTCGCCGCGATGCGGAAGGTGTACTTGAAGCCGCGCTCGGTGATGGTGTCGTTGACCGATACCGGAACCACGTAGGGGACCTGGTACCGCTCGGCCACCTGGGTCGAGGGCAGGGTCACCGCGGAGTTCCAGGCGCCGGAGATGAGCGACACCTTGTCCGTGTTGACGAGCTGCTCGGCCGCCGTCACCCCGACGTTCGGGTCGCCTTTGGAGTCGGTGAAGATGTTGACGAGCTTGGCGCCGCCCAGGGCCTTGATGCCGCCGGACTTGTTGATCAGCTCGGTTGCCATCTCGATGGCGTTCTTGTTCTGGATGCCCACCGAGGCGGACGGGCCGGAAAGCGGCAGGATGTTGCCGATCTTGACTTCCTTGACCTTCTCCGCGCCGAACGCGGGAGACCCGGCGCCGAAAACGAACCCCGTCATGACCAGGACCACGAGCCAGCCCGTGAATCCCCAACGATTTGTGCTCCTCTTGTTCATAATTCCCCCTTTTATTTTGTGTGTCTTCCAGGCGCCTGCGGTTCCCCGCGGGCTCCCCTTCCAGCCGGAATCCCTTTATTTCCCGAGCGACGCGAACGCCTCGTCCAGTATCGCGAGCCCCTTTTTGAGCTGTGAATCGGTGATGACGAGCGGCATCATGGTCCTGATGACGTTGCTGTAGGAGCCGCACGAGAGGAGGACCAGTCCCCTTTCCCAGGCGTACTTCACCACCGCCGCGGTTTCCTCGGGGGCGGGCTTCCTGGTCTTGCGGTCCTTGACCAGCTCGAGGGCCAGCATGGGCCCCAGGCCCCGGACGTCGCCGATGACCTCGTACTTCCGCTTGAGGGCGTCGAAGGCCTTCCTGACCTTTCTGCCCAGCTTCTCGCTCCTGGCGAGCATGTTCTGCTCCTCGTAGACGTCGAGCACCGCATTGGCCGCCGCGCAGGCCAGCGGGTTGCCGCCGTAGGTGCCGCCTATGCCGCCGCCGTGGACCGAGTCCATGATCTCGGCCCTGCCCACGAGGGCCGAGATGGGCAGGCCCGCGCCCAGGCTCTTGGCCACCGTGACGAGGTCTGGCTCGACGCCCCAGTGCTCGATGGCGAACATCTGCCTGCCGGTCCTGGCCATGCCCGACTGGATCTCGTCGGCCACGAAGAGGATCCCGTTTTCCTTGCAGATCTGGGCGACCCGCGGGAAGTACTCCGGCGGAGGCGTGATGAAGCCGCCCTCGCCCTGTACCGGCTCGGCGACGATGGCCGCGATGGAGTCGGGGGTGACCCTGCCGAAGAACTCGTCCTTGATGTACTCGGCGCAGGCGATGCCGCACTTCGGGTACTTGAGCCCCAGGGCGCACCGGTAGCAGTAGGCGTTCGGGATGCGGTAGACCTCGGGGGCGAACGGGCCGAAGCCCCACTTGTAGGGCTTCACCTTGGCGGTCATGGTCATGGTGAGCAGCGTCCTGCCGTGGAACGCGTGGTCGAGAACCACGATGGCCTGCCGCCTGGTGTAGTACCGGGCGACCTTCACCGCGTTCTCCACGGCCTCGGCGCCGGAGTTGGTGAGGAAGACCCGCTTGGGGGCAGGGACGGGGACGATCCTGCAGAGCTTCTCGCCCAGGGTCACCGCCGACTCGTAGGGCATGACCATGAAGCAGGTGTGGGTGAACTTCTCGGCCTGCTTCTTGATGGCGGCCACGACCTTGGGGTTGGAGTAGCCCACGTTCATGACGGCGATGCCGCCGCCGAAATCGATGTACTCGGTGCCTTCCACGTCGGTGATCACGGCGCCTTTGGCCGACGCGACGTATGCGGGCTTGCCGCTGGCGAAGCCCTTGGCCATGACCGTGTTTCTCAGATCCGCTATCGTTTTGTTGCTCATGGTTCCTTCCTCCTCTGCGCTTCGCGGCCTGCCCGGATCACAGGGCAGCCTTGTAGATGTCTTTGGCGTCCTGCAGGTACAGGGTGCGCGGGTTGTTCCCCAGCAGGCGGGTGACCTTCATCACGCCCTGGGCAAGCATGTCTATGTCTTTCTCCTTTACGCCGAAGTCCTTCAGGTGCCGGGGCACCTTGAGGTCATTGGCAAGACGATCGATGGCGTTGACCACTTCGTCAACGATTTCAAGCTTGGTGAGCCCCTCGGCGGGGATGTCGAACGGCCAGGCAAGCTGCGCGAACTTGTCGAGGTTGCCCAGCACGTTGAACCTGATGACGTGCGGGAGCATGAGGGTGTTGGCGATGCCGTGGGGGATGTGAAACTCGGCGCCTATGGGATAGGCGAACGCGTGGACGGCCGTGACCCCCGCATTGGCGAAGGCGATGCCGGCGAGGAGCGCTCCCTCCATCATGGCGGTCCGCGCCTCCATGTTGTCGCCCTTGGCGAAGGCGGTGCGGATGTTGCCGTACAGGAGCTCGAGGGCCTTCTCGCAGTACATGTCCGTGATGACGGTGGCGTTGATGGAGGTGTAGGCCTCGATGGCGTGGATGAGCGCGTCCATGCCCGTGGCGGCGGTCACATGGGGCGGCAGGCCCACGGTGAGCTCCGGATCGAGAATGCCCAGGGCAGGGTAGAGGTAGGGCGACACGATGCCCTTCTTGAGCTTGTCCCCTTCGTCGGAGAGGATGGCGATGGGCGTCACCTCGCTGCCCGTGCCCGCGGTGGTGGGGATGAGGATGGTGGGAAGGCCGGGCCTGGGAACGAGGCCGATGCCCACGTACTGCAGGACCGGGGGCTTGTTGGTGAGCATCACCGCCGTGACCTTGGTGATGTCCATGGGGCTGCCGCCGCCGATGCCGATGAGCATCTGGGCCTTGAACTCGCGTGCGGCCGCCAGGCACTCTTCGACGATCTCATAGCGCGGGTCGGGCTCGACCGCGTCGAAGACCCCGTACCTGATGCCCGAGCCCTTGAGCGACGCTTCGATGGTCTTCAGCAGGCCCGCGGAAACGACGCCCTTGTCCGTGACGATGAGAACCCTTCTTATCCCCCGGGCCTTGACCTCTGCACCGAGGGTCTGAGAGGCGCCGGGACCCATGACGATCCGTGAGGTGGTGCTGAATGTCCTTACCATGTGCAATGCCTCCTTCTTTTTGCGTGAAGCCTTTGCTTACAGATCCCTGTTGTAGATGCGCCTGAACTCCGCCCTGAGCTCGTCCCGGAAGTCGGGGTGGGCGATGGCGATGAGCGCCTGGGCGCGCTGCGGCATGGATTTGCCGCGCAGGTCCGCGATCCCGTACTCGGTGACGATGTAGTGGATGTCCGTCCTCGTGGTGGTGACGATGGAGCCTTCGTCGAGGTGGGGGACGATCCGGGAGATCCTGCCGCCCGCCGCGGTGGAGTGGAAGGCCAGGATGGAGCGGCCCCCCCTGGACCAGGACGCGCCGCGGATGAAGTCCGCCTGCCCGCCCGAGCCGCTGAACTGCTTGTAGCCGATGGACTCGGAGGCGGCCTGCCCGGCGAAGTCCACCTGGAGGGAGGAGTTCACCGAGACCATGTTGTCGTTCTGGGCGATGATCGCGGGGTTGTTGGTGTAGTCCACGGTGAACATCTGCACCATGGGGTTGTTGTGCACGAACTTGTAGAGCTTCTCGGTGCCCATGAAGAAGGTGGCCACCATCTTGCCCGGGTGGAAGTTCTTCTTGGCGCAGGTGATCACCCCCGCTTCCACGAGGTCCACCACGCCGTCGGAAAACATCTCGGTGTGGATGCCCAGGTCCTTCTTGTGCTTGAGGAACCCTAGGATGGAGTCGGGCATGGCGCCGATTCCCAGCTGCAGGCAGTCGCCGTCCCTGATGAGCTCCGCGCAGTGGGAGCCGATCTTTTCGTCGAGTTCGCCGATGGCGGGCGGCTTCATGATGATGGGCCCGGAGTTGCACTCCACGATGTGGTCGATCCGGGATACGTGGATGAAGGAGTCCCCCAGGGTGCGCGGCATGTTCGGCGTGACCTCCGCGATGACGACCCTGGCGCTCTCGGCGGCGGGCTTCGTGTAGTCCACCGAAACCCCGAAGGAGCAGTACCCGTGCTCGTCGGGGGGCGACACCATGCAGAGCACCACGTCCACGGGCAGGATCTTCTCGGTGAACAGGCGCGGGATCTGGCTGAAGTGGGAGGGGGTGTAGACGGCCCTGCCGTCGTGGATGGCCTTTCTCGTGGTGCCGCCCGCGAAGAGGGAGTTGTGGACGAAGCTGCTGCAGTTTTCCGGGAGGCAGTACTCGGACTGGCCCATGGACACCATGTGTACGATCTCCACGTTTTCATAGGCGTCCCGGTTGTCGACCATGGCCTTGAGGAGCAGCTCGGGAGAGCCGGTCGCATGCCCCACCACGACGCGGTTGCCCGACCTGATGTGCTTTACCGCCTCTTCCGCAGTCGTCGAACGTTTCTTGTAGAGATCCTGCCATTTCACGGGTCACCTCTCCTCATTCAAACGTTTTCTCATGTCTTCCTTGAACCGCTGCATGTCCTCGAGGCTGGAGATGAAACGAAGGGGCTTTCCGGGCAGCGCCCCAGGATCGACGCAGGCGGTTCTGCACCCGGTAACCACCGCGATGAGCTCAGATTCTTCGTCATCAGCCCCCGTCACCTCGAACCCTTCCCCAAGCTCCTCGATGATGTCCTTCATTGCGGCGGTGCGGTCGTAGCCCGGCCGGCATCCGCCGCAGTACTTCAAGCCGACCTTCACGTGAGGTTGTCGCTCTTGTCGATGCCGCAGAGCTCTTTTGCCACCTTCTGCTTCTGCTTCATGTTCACGAGCCGGGCGATCATGATGCGCTGCGCCTGGGGGGAACCCGCTCCGTGCATGGACTCCGTGAGGTAGCCCACCGCAGCCGTCCCCATGGTGATGTTCTCGATGAGCCTCAGGATCCTCATCCGGTGCTCCGTGGGGATGTCCGCCTTGGTCTTGAAGTACTTGTCCACGTACGCCCCCACCTCGGGCGACTTCAGGTCGGCCTCCGACGGGCAGGTCACCACGAGGCCCCCCGCGATGTCCTGGGCGAGGCGGGCGATCTCGTAGGGGAACCGCGTGATGTTCTGCTTGTGCACGTTCGCCAGCAAAAGATCGTTCTGGTAGGTCCCGCAGGGCTCCCGGTGCCCCTCCGCCGCGCACGCGATGCAGCCGCAGAAGAGCGTCTCGTTCAGGTGGTTCATCTCGATGATCTTGTCTTTCACGTGGGAGGCCTTCTCGGCCCCGTTGTACTCAGCCACCGTCTGGGTCGCCCCGATGAGCACGTCGCCCACGCCCACCTTGCACGCGTAGCTCTGCCGGTGGTACGCCGCGAAGTTCTCCACCAGCATGGTGGTGAAATCGTACTCCCTGAACATGAACACCCGCTCCCAGGGCACGAACACCTTGTCGAACACCACGAGCGCCTCGTGGCCCCCGTAGAACATGTTGCCCCGGTCGAAGCTCATGCCCTCGAGCTTGCGCGTGTCGCAGGACTGGCGGCCCATGATGTAGGTGATGCCCTCCGCGTCGGCCGGCAGCGCAAAGGAGACCGCGTAGTCCCTGTCCTCCTCGCGCATGGTGATGGTGGGCATGATGATGATCTCGTGGGAGTTCACCGCGCCGGTCTGGTGGGCCTTCGCCCCGGAGACCACGATCCCGTCGGGCCTCTCCTCCACGACGTGCATGAAGAGGTCCGGGTCGAACTGCTTTTTCGGCCCCAGCCCCCGGTCGCCCTTGGGGTCGGTCATGGCCCCGTCGCACACCAGGTCGTTGTCCTGGACGAACTCGAGGTACTTGAGGAACCGCTTGTAATACTCCGTGCCGTGCTTCTCGTCGATGGCGTAGGTGGTGATCGACAGGGCGTTCATGGCGTCCATGCCCACGCACCGCTGAAAGCAGCACGCGGTGAGCGAGCCCATGAGGCGGCCCATCTTGCTCTTTTTCACCAGGTCGTCCGTGCTCTGGTGGATGTGGGTGAACCGGTTGATCTTCCTGCCCGTGAGGTGCGACGTGGTGGTCAGGATATCCTCGTACTCGGGTTTGTGGGCAAACTCGTAGGTGGCTGCCACCGCGTTCATCGAGGGGCGGATGATCGGGTCATCCACCACATTGGCCACCCGCCTGCCAAACTGGTAGACCTTCAGGTTCAGCTTGCGCAGGCTGTCCTCGTACTGCTTCGCGTTCATCAATTTGCTCATAGAGCTCCTCCGTGTCGGTGTTCCTCGTGGTTTACCGGGAAAAGAATGGGGATCTGTGAAGCTTTCACACTTCCTCCCTGTGATGGCTGCCCTGTCATTACAAGAGTGATGCCAGCACGGCCCCTGTCAGGCAGGGACACACATTGATCTCGTGATATCAATTTATTGCAAGCCAGATCCCAGCGGATGGCAGGAGGAGGAGCGGGGCACGCCGACAAGCGAACGATGCAGTATTGCATCACCAGGGATCATATAATTCCCCACCTCATCAATTTTAAGCACTTTTTCTCCTTTCGTCGCGAGAATGCACTTCTGCATCAGGGCCGGGAGAGCTGTGCCGAAATCTTTCAACAATACAATTTAACTTGTTCTTTCAGGGCTCCGCGGCAGATCCGTTTAGCGATGCGAATCTGCATCGGTCCCTTCATGAGATCTTTTTCAGCTTGCGGGTGAGCGTTGTGGCGTCCACCCCGAGATGCGGGGCCGCCTTTCGGGCGCTGCCGTACTTTTCCACGGCCTTCCTGATGATGGAGAGCTCGACGACCTCCAGGTGGCTTTTGAGCGACACGCCCTCATCCAGGATCTGTCCGCCCGACTTTTCGAATATTTCCCTGGGCAGGTTGTTGGGGACGATGTAATCCCGGTTGGTGATGACCACGAGGCGCTCGATGACGTTTGCCACCTCGCGGACGTTCCCCGGCCAGGGATAAGACAGGAGCAGGCCCATGGCCTCGCGGGAAAGGGTCTTTTTCTTGCCGTGCCTCCTGTTGTACCGGCTGAGGAAGAAGTGGATGAGGTAGGGGATGTCGTCGCGCCGCTCCCGCAAGGGGGGGATGTAGATGGGGATGACGTTGAGGCGGTAGTAGAGGTCGGGGCGGAAG
>JAKLDU010000011.1:10877-21742 GCA_022703355.1 Deltaproteobacteria bacterium
TGTCGTCGCGCCGCTCCCGCAAGGGGGGGATGTAGATGGGGATGACGTTGAGGCGGTAGTAGAGGTCGGGGCGGAAGACCTTCTTCTCGATGAGGTCCTTGAGGTCCTGGTTCGAGGCGCAGATGATGCGCACGTCGACCTTCACGGGCTTCGTGCTGCCCACCCTCGTGATCTCGAAGTTCTGCAGGACTCTCAGGAGCTTCGACTGGAGCACCAGCGGCATGGTCTCGATCTCGTCCAGGAAGAGCGTACCCCCGTTGGCGACCTCGAAGAGTCCGGTCTTGCCCTCTCGCCGGGCCCCGGTGAAGGCCCCCCGCTCGTAGCCGAAGAGCTCGCTTTCGAGCAGGTTCTCCGGGATGGCGCCGCAGTTGATCTTCACGAGGATGCCGTTTTCCGAGCGTTGAGACTGCTGGTGGATCTCCTCGGCGACCCGGTCCTTGCCCACGCCGGTCTCGCCGTAAATGAGGACCGTGGCGTTGGTCCTGCTCACGCGGCCGATGAGCTCCTGGACGTGAAGCATGGGCTCGGAGACCATGATGATGTCGTTGTCCTCGATGGAGGAGTGCTGCATGGACTTGAGCATGTCCCGGTACGCCATGGACATGCCCTTCACCTCCTCGAGCTGCTGCTGGAGCTCCACGAGCTCGGTCATGTCGCGCACGTTGGTCACCACCATCTTGACGTCCCCGTTCTCGTCGAAGATGGGGTTGCCGGTCACCAGGATGTTCTTGCCCGACTTGAGGGTCTGGGGGATGGTGACGGCCTTCTTTTCCTTGAGCACCTTGAGGCTCACGCTCTCGTCGAAATAGCCTTCCCTGACGAGATCCTCCATGTTCCTGCCCACGAGCTCGGAGGCCTTGAGCCCGGTGATCTTCTCGTAGGCGGAGTTCACGAGGATGGTGTTCGCATGGTCGTCTGTGGCGTAGATCCCGTCGTAGGAAGACTCGACGATGGCCTTGATCTTTTCCTCGGACTCCCTGGTCTTGAAGAGGTCGTTTGCGAGCCTTTCATAATCTTCCAGGAACTTGAAGACCGTCACGACCCCGGCGGTTCTGCCCTCGTGGAAAACGGGATAATAGTGGCTCACGAGCGAGAGCCCCCCATACTCCACGGGGACGTTGAGCTTGGGCTCGCCCGTTTTGATCACCGCCTGGAAATCGGGCCAGGCGCCGGGCTTCACGTCCTGTATTTTCACAAACCGGCCGGGGGGGTTCGGGTGAAGTTTCAGGGCGTCCCGGGCGAACTTGTTGAGGTAGAGGATGCGGCCGCCCGTATCGACCGCGAACATGCCCATCTGCACGGACTCGAGCATGCTCCGGAACAACTCCGCTTCGTTCATGTGGGCTGTTTTTTCGGCCATGGCGCTGCTTCACTGTGTATACACTCCGCCGCCCGCTCTGTAAATCCCCGGCTTCAGTCTTCGGTCACCCCTGCTCCCCGGGCCCGGGCTTGTCGCCTTTACAGCTCATAACTCGCAGTTTTTCATATAAAAAGTCGGCCCGGGCCCGTCGCGGAAAACCTCCTCCCCGTGTGGAAGATAGGGGATAGTTTGATTGAATATTGCTATTTACTCCCGGGATGATTCCCTATAGTATCGCTTCACTCAACAGGACATTTGACGGGAGAACGGCATGTCGGACACAGACAACGACGAAAAACAGCAGTCCATGGAGGAGCTCCTGAACGAGTACGGCCCCGAGACCAGAAGCTCGGTCAGGGTGGGGGAGAAGATCCACGGCCGGATCATCTCCATCGGGAAGGAAACCGTCTTCGTGGACACCGGCAGCAAGATGGACGGCGTGGTGGAGATTGCCGACCTCGTGGAAGAAGGGGCAGAGCTCCCCTACAAGGTGGGAGACGCCATCGACCTCTACGTCGTGGCCATCAGGCACGGCGAGATACGGCTCTCGAGGGCCCTGACCGGGCTGGGCGGGGCGGAGATGCTCGAGGAGGCCTACCAGGGGAAGCTCCCCATAGAAGGCAGGGTCATGGACACCTGCAAGGGCGGTTTCACCGTGGAGGTCGTCAAGAGAAGGGCGTTCTGCCCGGTGAGCCAGATCGACACCATCTACGTGGAGAACCCGCCGGAATACGTGGGCAAGACCTTCAGGTTCCTCATCACCGAATTCTCCGAGGGGGGAAAGAACATCGTCCTGTCGAGGAGGACCCTGCTGGAAAAGGAGCAGGACGAGATCCGGCAGGCCTTCCTCGCCACCTTGAGCCCGGGCGCCGTGTGCACGGGCAGGGTGAGCAGGATCATGCCCTACGGGGCCTTCGTCGAGATCAACCCCGGCACCGAGGGCATGGTGCACATCTCCGAGATGAGCTGGTCCCGGCTCGGCACGCCCGAGGAGATCCTCCACGTGGGCGACGAGATCACGGTGAAGGTCATCGGCATGGAGAGCGCCGGGGGCGAGGGCAGAAAGATCTCCCTGTCTATGAAGCAGGTGGGGGAGGACCCCTGGAACACGGTCCGGGAACGCTATGCCGCCGGCGACAAGATCGCGGGCAGGGCCGTGCGGTGCATGGACTACGGGGTGTTCGTGGAGATCGAGCCGGGGATCGAAGGCCTCGTGCACGTCTCCGAGATGAGCTACAAGAAGCGGGTGGCAAAGGCCTCGGACCTGGTTTCCCCCGGGGACGCCCTGGAGGTCATGGTCAAGGACATCGACCCCGAAAACCGGAGGATCTCCCTGAGCATGAAAGATGCCGAGGGCGACCCCTGGATCGGCATATCGGACAGGTTCAAGCCCGGGCAGAGGCTCGAGGGCATCCTCGAGAAAAAGGAGAAGTTCGGATACTTCATCACCCTCGAGCCGGGCATCACGGGCCTGCTGCCCAAGTCGAAGATCTCCCGGGCGAACGACCCCGCCGCGCTCGAAAAGAAGCAGCCCGGCGAAGGGATCGTCGTGGCCATCGAGTCCATCGACAGGGGGCAGCGCCGGATAAGCCTCGCCCCGGGCGACGCCGCCGACGAGGAGGAGTGGAAGACCTTCTCGGGGGAACAGAAGGGCACGGTGAGCTCGCTGGGCGAAAAGCTCCAGCAGGCGATGAAGAAAAAGAAGTAGGGCTGAAAAGACCCCGGCCTGTCAACAGATGACCCCCACCGCTGAAACCTGAACTGTTTTCTTCACGGAGCCTGCCCCCTCGGGTCAGGGCGTCCCCCCTGGCGTGCTTTCATGCGTTTCCGTGCTGCCCCCGCACTCCCCCTGCGCGACCAGAACGCGAGGTGACAAGGGAAAAAAGGTGGTCTATAAAAGGAGACGCTTGAAGCTTGTTGTGAGAGAACGGCCTTTCAAGGCATGTACACTCCGTGCTCCATTCCCATATCGGCACTGCCTTGTCAGATCACGCCTCAGGGGCTTCCCGTGCCCTCCTCCGCGCACCACCGGCGGTTGTCTCGCAATCGGGCGGCATCCATGGCGATCGATGTCTGATGGAATGAGAGGAACCCCTCAGCCAGACGCGCTTCCGTGCACTGGGCAGGCTTGACTCAAGCCTGCCTTTTTTTCGCCGCGAAGAGGCCTGCCCCGACCGTTCATATAATTCTTTCGAGTCGATTCTCCGGAGAGCCACCCCGGGCCTGCCGCGGCGCACCACGCTCTCGATGATGCGTCCACCCTGGGGGTTCGCCACCCCGGACCTGCCGGGCGCACCCGCCCCCGGGAAGCCCCGTGAACGGGTTTTTGCTTTACCATAATATTGACTTATTTGAGAGAATAGGATTTTATACTCCGGAGTGCGCCTGCGCGACGGGATCGATCAACGGGGTTAAGCCCACCGGGACTTTCCTCACCGTGGACCAGGTATGGCTCGATCATGTGCTCCGGCTGAATGCGGCAGGCGCTTCTTCTCGCGGGAAGAGCCCGGGCTGCATGCTGGAGCGTGTTCTGATGGAGGTGTGTGTATGGGCGACAAAAAGAACCTGCTGAAAAAGGCGGCCCTGGGGGCGGTCATTCTCGTCCTGCTCGTCGCGCTGGGCTACCGGCTCTTTCGCGGCGGAGAAAAGCAGGCCCTCCCCGCAGGCATCGCCATGGGCAACGGCAGGATCGAAGCAACCGAGGTGGACATCGCCACGTGCATCCCCGGGCGCCTCTACGACGTGCTGGTGAAAGAGGGCGACCCGGTGAAGGAAAACCAGATCCTGGCCACCATGGACGTCAGCACGCTCCAGGCCATGCTCAGGCAGGCCGAGGCGGAGGTGAGGAGGGCGCAGGAGGCCAGCAGGGTCGCCCAGGCGAAAGTCCAGGAAAGCAGGAACCGGGTGGCCCTCGCGACGAAGGAGCTCGAGAGGTCGAGAAATCTTTTCACGAAGGGCATTGCCACCCAGCAGCAGCTCGACCGCGACCAGACCTACAAAAACGCGTACAGCGCGGAGCTCGAGGGGATGGTCTCGAAGGTGTCCGAAGCCCGGGCGGCGATAGCGGCGGCCATCGCCCAGACGGAGCGCCTGAAAACCGAGATCGACGACTGCACCCTGAGGACCTACTGCAACGGGCGCGTGCAGACCCGCCTGGCCGAACCGGGGGAGGTGCTGCCCGCCGGGGGAAAGGTGCTGACCGTCATCGCCTTGGACGACCTGTACATGAACGTCTACCTTCCGGAAAAAACCGCGGGCAGAGTGGCCATCGGGGGGGAAGCCCGGGTGGTCGCGGACGCACTCCCCGAGGTGGCGTTCCCCGCACGGGTGACCTTCGTGGCGGAAAAGGCCCAGTTCACCCCAAAGGAAGTGGAGTCGACGGAGGAGCGGCAGAAGCTCGTCTTCAGGGTAAAGGTGCTCATCCAGGGGAAAGGGGATCCGCGCCTGAAACCGGGCATGCCGGCGGTTGCTTACCTGCGCCTCGACAAGAACGCCTCGTGGCCTGAAACACCGAACTCCCGATGAGCGGCAGCGGCGGCCCTGCACCTCACATCGCCGTCATCGAGGGGCTCTCCCACCGCTACGGCAGGAAGCGGGCCCTCTCGGAGATCGACCTCCTGATCCCTTCGGGGTCCCAGGTGGGGTTCATCGGCCCCGACGGCGTGGGCAAGTCGACCCTCCTGAGCATCATCGCCGGCCAGAAAAAGATGCAGGCCGGCACTATCCGGGTCCTGTCGGGGGACATGCGCTCCCGGGCCCACCGCCAGAACGTCTGCTCCCGCATCGCCTACATCCCCCAGGGGCTCGGGGGAAACCTGTATGCGACGCTTACGGTCCAGGAGAACGTCGATTTCTTCGGCCGCCTCTTCGGCTTCACCAGGGAAGAGCGGGAAGAGCGGATCCGGAGGCTTCTCACCGCCACCCGCCTCGCGCCCTTCCGTGACAGGCCGGCGGGTGCCCTTTCCGGGGGGATGAAGCAGAAGCTCGGACTCTGCTGCGCCCTGATCCACGACCCGGAGCTGCTCATCATGGACGAGCCCACCACCGGCGTCGACCCCCTGTCGCGGCGGCAGTTCTGGGACCTCGTCCGGGACATGGGAAGCCACCACCACGGCATGAGCATCCTCATCGCCACCGCGTACATGGAGGAGGCGGAGCACCTCGACTGGCTGGTCATGATGGAAGGGGGCAGGATCCTGGCCTCGGGCACGCCTGCCGACCTCAAGGAAAAGACGGGTAAGAAAACCATCGAGGACGCCTACATCGCGCTCCTGCCCGACGAGATGCGCACGGGCCACCGGTCCTTTTCCGCCCCGCCCGCGGCATCCTCCCACGACGGGACCGCCATCGAGGCGAAGGGCCTCACCAAGCGCTTCGGCGACTTCACCGCCGTGGACGACGTCTCCTTCACCATCCCCCGGGGGGAGATCTTCGGCTTCGTCGGCTCGAACGGGTGCGGGAAGACCACGACCATGAAGATGCTCACCGGGCTCCTCCCGCCCACGGGCGGAGAGGCGTTCATCTTCGGGAGGTCCGTGGAGGCGGGAAGCATCGGGCTGCGCAAGAGGATCGGCTACATGTCCCAGCTCTTCTCCCTCTACGGGGAGCTCACCGTGCGGCAGAACCTCGAGATGCACGCCCACCTCTTCGACCTCGACGGGGAGAAAATACCGGGCAAGGTGGAGGAAACGGCACGCCTCTTCGGGCTGACGGACGCGATGAACGACCAGACCGAGCGCCTCCCCCTGGGCATCCGGCAGCGGCTCTCCCTTGCCGTGGCCACCATCCACGAGCCCGAGATCCTCATCCTCGACGAGCCCACCTCGGGCGTGGACCCCGTCGCCCGGGACCAGTTCTGGGAGAGGCTCATCGAGCTTTCCCGAAAGCGCGGCGTCACCATCTTCGTCACCACCCACTACATGAACGAAGCGGGGCGCTGCGACCGGGTGGCGCTCATGAGCATGGGGCGCGTGCTCGCCTGCGACTCGCCGGAGGCGCTCATCCGGTCCCGGGGGCTCGGCACCCTCGAAGAAACCTTCATCGCCCACATGAAGGAAGACATGGAAGGCAGGGGCCAGGGGGAGGAGAGGGATGAAGAGACGCAGACGGTTCCCCTCATGCTCTCCCCGGAAAAGGTCACGAAGCAGCGCCGCGGCTTCGACGTCCGGCGTCTGGCGGCCCTGGCAAGGAGGGAGAGCACGGAGCTGTTCCGCGACCCCGTCCGTCTGCTCACCTCCTTCGTCATCGCGCCCATCCTCCTCATCGTGTTCGGCTACGGCATCTCCATCGACATCGAGAACATCCGCTTCAGCACCCTCGACTACGACGGGAGCGCGGCGAGCAGGGGCTACATCGAGAACTTCTCCGGCACCCGGTACTTCCGGGAGCAGGCCCCCCTCGAATCGCCCGCGGGCATGGAGGAGGGGTTCCGGAGGGGCACGTACAAGATGGTCCTGGAGATCCCGCCCGGGTTCGAGAGGGATCTCAAGCGCGGGAGAAACCCCGAGGTGGGCCTCATCCTCGACGGGACCATGCCCTTCCGGGCGGAGACCTCGAAGCTCTACGCGGAGTCCGTGCACCTGTCCTACCTCGCCTCCCTGAGCGCGGCAGAGCCCGGGGCGGCATCCGGGGGCACCGTCGAGGTGGAGCCCCGCTACTGGTACAACCAGGTGGTCAAGAGCCGCCTGGCCATCGTGCCCGGCCTGCTGGCGGCCATCCTGATGCTCGTGCCCTCCATGCTCACGGGCATGGGCGTGGTGAGGGAAAAGGAGCTCGGCTCCATCGCCAACTTCTACTCGAGCCCCATGACGCGCCTGGAGTTTCTCTGGGGCAAGCAGATCCCCTACATCGTCATCAGCTTCATCAGCCTGTTCATCCTGCTGGGTGCGGTCCTGTTCCTCTTCAGGATACCCTTCAAGGGAAGCGCCGGCGTGTTCTTCGCCGGCGCCATCCTGTACATCTTCACGAGCACGGGGGTGGGGCTCCTCGTCTCGACCTTCGTCCGGACCCAGATCGCCGCGCTCGTGGGCGCCTTCGTCATCACGCTCATCCCCTCCTTCGAGTTCTCCGGCCTCATCACGCCGGTGACCTCCCTCGAGGGCGGGGCGCAGGTCATGTCCATCATCTTCCCCGCCCGTTACTTCCTGAACATCAGCGTGGGGACCTTCACCAAGGGGCTCGGCCTGGGGCCGCTCGTGCCCGACTTCCTGTTCCTGCTGCTGTGCGCGGCGGTCATCCAGGTCGCAACCGTGCTGCTCCTCAAGAAGCAGGAGGCCTGATGCCCGGGCACATCCGACACATCTACCGCCTGGGGCTCAAGGAGCTCATCAGCTTCCGCTACGACCCCGTGCTCATCGTCCTGCTGGTCTACTGCTTCACGGTCATGGTCGTGGTCCCCTCGAAGGGCACCGGCCTGCAGATGCGCAACTCCTCGGTGGCCATCGTGGACGAGGATGGCTCCCCCCTGTCTTCACGGATAAGGCAGGCCATCGGGAAACCCTACTTCATCGAGCCGAAGATGATTTCCTACCGGGACATCGACCGCTCCCTGGACCGGGGGATTTACACCTTCGTCGTCCACATCCCCCCGAACCTCCAGGGAGACGTCCTCGCAGGAAAGCAGCCGGTGGTCCGCCTGGACGTGGACGCCACCGCGATCGCCCACGCCAAGCTCGGAACGACCTATCTCATGCACATCATCACCGACGAGGCGTCCACGTACCGGTACCGGGCGGGCAAGCTTCCCGGCCCCCCCGTCACGCTCAACCTCCGCTCCAAGTACAACCCCAACCGCGAAAGCCGCTGGTTCATGAGCCTGGTCTTCCTCATGCAGATGATCACCATGCTCTCCATCCTCCTGCCCGCCGCCGCCCTCATCAAGGAAAAGGAGCGCCAGACCGTGGAGCACCTCCTCGTCATGCCGCTCAACCCCTTCGAGATCTCGCTGGCGAAGGTCTGGTCCAACAGCTTCCTCATCGTCACGGGGGCCATGGCTTCGCTGTTTTTCTGCGTGAAGGGGGTCGTGGGCACGCCCGTCATCGGCTCGGTGCCCCTCTTTTTTATGGGCACCCTCGTGTACCTCTTCGCGGCCACCGAGCTGGGGATCTTCCTGGCGACCATTGCCAGAAACCTCCCCCAGGTCGGGCTCCTGAGCATGCCGGTCATCGTCCCCATCGCCATGCTCGCGGGGGGCACGACGCCCCTGGAGGCCATGCCCCCCTTCCTCCAGGAGGTCATGAAGTTCTCCCCCACGGCGCACTACCTCGAGTTCATGACCGCGGTGCTGCTCCGCGACGCGGGGATCCTCGACGTCTGGGGCCGGCTCGCCGCCATGGGGGCCATCGGCATCGTGCTCTTCACCGCGGCCCTGATGAGGTTCCGGGCGACCTTCCGGTAGCAGGCGGGCCGTCCGGCGCCCGCATGGTGCGCCCCGGGATCTTTTCTCTGGAAATCACCGGGCATGGAGCGTATAATTTCTTTAATTCAAATGTCTTTTTGCACTTGATGAACCTGACCGGGGAGGAAAAGGCGGATGTCTTCTGCTGTTCACGGGTTTCTCAACCCCAAAGGGGTGGCCCTGTTCGGAAGCATGCGGGAAGGGTGGTTTTTCGGGGCCGGCGTCGTGATCAAGGACCTGCTCGACCTCGGGTACGGGGGGGCGATCTGCCCCGTGCACCCCAGCGCACAGAGCGTCTACGGCCTGAAGGTCAGCCGGGACGTGTGCCAGTGTGACGCCCCGCTGGACCTCGCGGTGGTCATCACCTCCTGCCGGCAGGTGCCCGAGATCCTCAGGAAGTGCGGCTCCCGGGGGATCGAAAGCGCGGTGGTGGTCTCCGACGGCTTCGGCGAAAGCGGCGTCGAAGGCAGGGCCCGCCAGGAGGAGCTCCTGGCCATCGCCCGGGACGCGGGCATCAGGCTCATCGGCCCGAACACCCTGGGCGTGTTCAACCCGGCGGGAAAGTTCAGCACCGTCCCCTACGAGAAGGGCTACGGCCTGCCCCCCGAGGGCCCGCTCTCCATCATCACCCAGACGGGGATGTACGGCCCCCAGGCCGCCCCCTTCACGGACTTCTCCTTCGGGATCAGATCGATCGTCGACCTGGGCAACATGTGCGACATCGACGAGACCGACTGCCTCGCATACCTCGGGGACGACCCCGGGACCGGGGTGATCTCGGTCTACATGGAGCACACCCGGCGCCCCCGGGAGTTCCTCCGGACAGCCCGGGAGGTCTCGAAGCGCAAGCCCGTCCTGTGCCTCAAGGGGGGCCGCTCTCTCGAGGCCGCGGACGCCATGGCCTCCCACACCGGCTCGCTCGCGGGCAGCGACGGCCTCTACGAGGGCCTCTTCGGGCAGTCGGGGGTGGTGAGGGTGGACGAGTACGAGGACCTGCTCGACTGCGCCAAGGTCTTCACGAGGGGCCTCCTGCCCGGGGGGAACCGGCTCGGGATCATCACCCTGACCGGCGCCATCGGCATCCAGTGCATCGACCTGGGAGCGGAGGCGGGGCTCGTGCCCGGGAGGCTCACCAGCCCGAGCAGGGACAGGCTCGCCGGCATCAGCGCCACCCTGGGCGGCCACCCCATCGACCTGGGCCCGGCCTCGGCAATGGACGGCCCCGCGCTCTTCGGCCACTACATGAAGTGCTTCGACATCCTCATGGCCGACCCGGGGGTGGACTGCGTCTACCTGAACCTGTACATCGGGAGCTACATGGCGCCGGAGCTCTACGAGGGCGTGTTTGCGCACATCGAGTCGAACATGGTAAAACCTGTCGTCATGTGGTCTTATGGTCCGGTAAAGGAATCGGTGACGGCGCTCAACGCCCTCGGCGAGAGCCACGGGATCCCCGCCTACGCCACGACCGGCAAAGCGGTCAGGTCCCTGGGGCACCTGGCCCGGTATGCCCGGTGGCGGGAAAAATACTCATAGGAGAAGTTCGAGGCGCTGCTCGTTCACCTCGACCCCCCACCGTGAGCCCCGCTTCTCCTCCACGAGGCGGAACCCCTCCTTTTCGTAGAGGTACCGGGCGGCCTCGAGGCCTTCGAAGGTCCAGAGGTACACCCTTTTGTGGCCCGCTTCCCGGCAGAACTCGATGGCGCTCGTGATGAGCCTGCTGCCCACGCCCCGGCCCCTGAGGTTATCCGAAACGATGAAGTACCGGAGATGGGCCCCCGTCGTCTGCGCGCTGATGCCGTCGATGGTGATGTGCCCCTCGACGCGGCCCCCGAAATGGGCCGTCCAGAAGCCGTCTCTGGTCTCGTCGTAGCGGTTGAGGAACTCCGAGAGGTCGGTGGCCACCATGGCCTCGAACACCAGGCCGAACCCCCACTGCTCGTGGTAGTAGGTGCCGTTGAGCTCCGCGACCCGGCCGATGGCCCCCGGGATGTAGCCCCGCGCTATGGTGATCTCGGACATGTGCCCCCCTCGCCATTTCAAGGCTATGGGGGAAGTATACAGAACCCGGGCGCAGGAATCAATCAGGCCAGAGGACGCACCCGCCCC
>JAKLDU010000011.1:21752-34504 GCA_022703355.1 Deltaproteobacteria bacterium
AAAAGAGCCTTCCGTGTGGACTCACATCAGAACCACCAATGCCATCGAAAGAAAGTTCGTGGAGGTCAGAAGACGCACCAGACCCATGGGCGTCTTCTCAGACCGGACAAGCATGGAGAGAATCCTGTTCGCTGTCTTCACCTGAGAAAACTTCACACCGGGCATCCACACCCCCTTCGCCCTCCCCGACACACACAATCTGGCAGAGCCCCCAGGGGGAAATCGGGTTGTTTCTGTAATATAATATGTTTATAATACCTCTATGACCATCCCCATCCAGCCCATCAGGAAGAAGACGAAGGTGATGTCCCCCATAGCAAAGGCCCCGAGCATCCCCGTGCAGGTGGCCGAGCAGGTCATAGGCCTCATCAAGAAGGGGAAGATCCGGCAGGGGGAGAAGCTCCCCTCGGAGGAGGAGATGACCCGGCGCCTGGGGATCAGCAGGATCACCCTGCGGGAGGCCAAAAAGCTCCTGGTGGCCCGGGGGTACATCGAATCCCGGGGCAAGGGGGGCGCGTTCGCCGCCCTGCCCGCCCACGGGGAGAGGACCTCCATCGAGGACCTCCTTTCCATCGACCAGGCCAAGATCTGGGAGCTCCTCGACGTGCGCAGGATCCTCGACTCCGAGGCGGCCGTCATGGCCTGCCGGGCCGCGACGGGCAGGGACAGGAAGGCCCTGCGCGCACTGCACGACCGGGCCCTCACGCGCAGGCTGGCGGAGCAGAGCCCCCTGTCCCGGGAGAACGCGGAGCTCTATGCCCGCTTCTTCGACGCCCTCATGGAGGCCACGCACAACAGCATCTTCGCCTACCTGCGCAAATCCGTGAACAGGATCCTCCTGGGCGCCTTCCCCTACGGGCTCATGAAGCTCTCGACGGTGAGCGGCAGCTCGAAGACCATCCTCGACCAGATGGGGGCCATCGTCGGGGCCATCGAGGAGAGAGACCCGCCGGGCGCCAGGAAGGCCATGCTCGCCCACATCGGCTACCTCGAGAAGTCCCTGAGGAAGGCGTCCTGAACCCCGGAGAGAAAACCGCCGCTTTCCCGCCTGGGGCCGCGGCCCGCCGCAGGGGCCACCAGCGCGGCATTCGCCTCCCCGGTGCCCGCCCCCTTATTTTTCCGCCCTGAACCTCCCGCCTTTCTTCGCCATGTCCACCAGGATCTGGGGCTGGGCATACAGCGCACCGAACCGGTCTTCGAGACGCTTCATCCTGTCCACGACCGTCTGCGCCCCCACCAGGTCGATGTAACGGAAGGGCCCGCCGGTGAAAGGCGGGAACCCCAGGCCGAACACGGCCCCGATGTCCCCGTCCCGGGCGCAGGAGATGATGCCTTCCTGGAGGCAGAGCACGGCCTCGTTGATCATGGCCAGCGAGAGCCGCTCCTGGATCTCGGTGCGGTCGAAGGCCTTCGGGGTGGCCCCCAGGATCTGGTAAACCTCCCCGTTCACGGGCTTGCCGCCCTTCTTCTTTCCGTTCAGGAAAGGCAGGCCCCTCTTCCGGGGCACATCGTAGAGGTAAAAGCCCTTCCCGTTCTTCCTGCCCTTGTAGCCGTGCTCGAAGAGCTTCGTGAACCCGTCGGTGCCCGTGAGCCCCCGGGACTCGAAAAGCTTCCTGATCTCACCTCTGGCCACGTGGGCCGCCACGTCGATGCCCAGCTCGTCCACCAGGGTGATGGGCCCCACGGGGTAGCCGAAGAGCTTCATGGCCGTGTCGATCTCCTTCGCGTCGGCGCCCTCCTCGAGGAGCTTCATGGACTCGTTGAGGAGCGGCACGAGGATGCGGGTGGTGTAGAACCCCGGGCCGTCCTTGACCACGATGCAGGTCTTGCCCTGCCGGATACCGAACTCGAGGGCCGTGGCCTCCACCCAGTCAGCGGTTTTCTCCGTGACGATGATCTCCAAAAGCGGCATCCGGGGCACGGGCGAGAAGTAGTGCATCCCCACCACGTTCTCGGGCCGCCTGCAGCCTTCGGCGATGTGCGAGATGGGAAGCGCCGAGGTGTTCGAGGCGAAGATCGTCCGGTCGCCCGTGCAGGCCTCGACGTCGGCGAGCACCTTCTTCTTGATGGCGATGTCCTCGAACACGGCCTCGATGACCAGGTCGGCAGTGCCGAAGTTCGCGTAGTCGTCGCAGGCCACGAGCTTGCCGTAGCGCGCGTCCCGTTCGAACTTCGTGATGGCCCCGGACTTCGCCTGCTTCGCGAGGCCCTTGTACACCTCCTTCATCCCTTTGGCCGCGGCCTCCAGGGAGACGTCCTTCATGAGAATGGTGTCGGCAACGTTCACGGACACCGAGGCGATGCCGTGCCCCATGAGCCCGCACCCGAGAACGGCCAGCGTCTTCACCTCGCAGGCCCTGTCCTTCAGCGGGTTTTTCTTGAGGTCCGTCATGCCTTCGAACAGGCTCCTCAAGGCCCCTGACTTGGGGTCCATGACGAGCTTCGCGAAGGTCTCGATGTCGTGCTCGAGCCCTGCTTTCACGCCGTGCTTCATGCCGTGCTCCACGCTGGAGATGATCTCGAGCGCGGCGGGGTAGTGCCCCATGGTCTGCCTCATGACCTGCTGGCGCGCCTTGGAGAACACGAACTTCCGGCCGGGGCCGGTCTCCTGGAGCACCCGGTTCACCGTGGCGTCCATGAGCTTTGACCGGAGCGACCGCTTCCCGGGCTGCCGCCCCGTGCCTTGGGCGAGCTGGAGGGCCTTGGCCACGGCTGTCTCCTTCATGCCCGGCTGCATCACGATCTCGTCGATGAGGCCCATCCCGAGGGCTTTGCGGGGCCTGACCTGCTTGCCCGTGAGCATGAGGGGCAGGGCGGCCATGAGCCCGATGAGCCTGGGCAGGCGCTGGGTGCCGCCCGCTGCCGGGATGAGCCCGAGCTGCACCTCCGGCAGGCCCATGACGGTTGCCGGGGAGTCCGACGCGATGCGGTAGTCGGTCACCAGGGCGAGCTCGAGCCCGCCGCCCAGGCAGCTGCCGTGGATGGCGCTCACCACGGGTATCTTCAGGTCCTCGATGCGCCTGAGGATCGCGTGGGCCTTCGATATGTAGGCGATGACCTCATCGGGGGTCTTCATGGCGTTCAGCTCGTCGATGTCCGCGCCCACCACGAAGTTGTCCCCCTTGGCGCTCATGATGACCAGCCCCTTGAGGCCCGCATCACCCTCGAATTCGTCGAGAAGCCCGGATATCTCGGCCAGGAGGCCGCTCGAAACCTTGTTCACCTTCGAGCCGGGGCAGTCGATGGTGACAACCATGACGCCCGCGTCTGTCTTTTCCACCTGCAGGTACTCCATGCCTTCTCACCTCCGCATGCGTTAATTGGCGTTCTCGAACAGGATCGCATTGCCCAGCGCGCCTGCGCCGCAGCCGGTCGCGATGCCGTACTGACAGCCCTCGTCGATCATCCGGTTGACGCAGGTCGTCACCAGCCTCCCGCCCGTGGCCCCGAAGGGGTGCCCCAGGGAGAGCGATCCGCCGTGCCTGTTGAGTTTTTCCCAGTCGATCTCGCCCACGGCCCCGTCGCGGCCGAGCCTGTCGCGGCAGAAGGAGTCGGACGCCAGGCACCTGACGTTGCCGATCATCTGGGAGGCGAACGCCTCGTGGATCTCGAACACGCCCACGTCCTTCAGGGTGATCCCGGCCTTGTCGAGGACCTTGGGAATGCAGAAGGTCGGGCCTAAGAGCAGCTCGTCCAGGAGGTCCTGCCCCGAGTAGGCGTAGGAAACGATGTAGGCCTTGGGCTTGAGCCCGAGCTCCCGGGCCTTGTCCTCGCTCATGATCATGACCGAGGTGGCGCCGTCGGTGAGGAAGGAGGAGCTCGCCGCCGTCACCGTGCCGTACTTCCTGTCGAACGCGCTTTTGAGCTTGCCGAGCTTTTCCAAAGTTATGTCCGCCCGGGGGCCGTTGTCGCGCTCGATGGCCGTGGCCTTGCCGGGCACCACCACCGGGACGATCTCCCTCTTCAGGATGCCCTTCTCCTGGGCGTTCAGCGCGCGCTGGTGCGACAGGGCGGCGTACTCGTCCTGCTCCCGGCGGGTGATGCCCATCTTCTTCGCCAGCCGCTCGGCGGTCTGGCCCATGAGCAGCCCGGTGGAGTACTCCGCCACCGCCGGCCGCTCGGGCATGACGAAGTCGAGGGGCCTCATCTTCGAGAGGCGTTTGAGCAGCTGGATGAAGTTCTTCGGCCGGTGGTACATGGTCACGTCCAGGATGAACCGGCGGTACTTCGACGACACCTTGACGGCCGCGTCGGAGAAGGTGTCCACGCCGCCGGCGATGACGATGTCCGCGTTGCCCGTGGCGATGAGGTTGGCCCCGTTGACCACGGCCACGTTCGAGGACACGCAAGCCAGGGTGCAGGTGTGGGACGGGACCGACTTGGGCAGGCCCGCGCCCAGGGAGATCTCCCGGGCCACGTTCGTGGTGGCCAGGTCGATGGCCACACAGCCCATGAGCACGTGGTCGATCTTCTCCGGGTCCACGCCGGTCTTCACCATGAGGCCCTTGACCGCGTATCTGCCAAGCTCCCAGGCCATGAGGTCGTAATATCCCGTTCCCGAGCGCTGGAAAGGTATCCGGCACCCTTCCACCACCGCCACTCTCCCTGTCTTGCCGATGTCGTTCCTTGTCATTGCCGTGAAACCCTCCTTTGTCCCCGGCCGATGGCGTCCATGTCCGCCTGGCCGGGGGGTTCAGCCGGTATATTCCTTGCCCTCACAAGCCGAGCTGCCGGGAGATGATGAGGAGCATGATCTCCGAGGTCCCGGCGTAGATGGTCTGGACCCTGGCGTCGCGGAACATCCGGGCGATGGGGTATTCCTCCATGTAGCCGTAGCCCCCGTGGAACTGCACGCACTGGCTCACCACGCGGTTGAGCATCTCGCAGATCCAGTACTTGGCCATGGAGGCGCGCTTCACGTCGAGCTTCTTCTCGAGGTGGTCGAGGAGGCAGGCCTCGAGGAAAGTCCTGCCGAGCTCCACCTCGGTGGCCATCTTGGCGAGCTCGAAGGAAATATACTGGTGCCGGGAGACGGGCCTGCCGAAGGCCTCCCTCGTCCGGACGTACTCGAGGGTGATGCGCAGGGCCTCCTCCGCGCCCACCTGGGAGCCCATGGCGCACACCAGCCGCTCCTGCTGGAGCTTTTCCATGAGGCAGTAGAAGCCCGCACCCTCGCTGCCCAGAAGGTTCGATGCCGGGACCCGGCAGTCCACGAAGGCCATCTCCGCCGTGTCCTGGGCGTGAAGCCCGATCTTCTCGAGCCTCCTGCCCTTCTCGAAGCCCGGGGTGCCGTTTTCCACCACGATGAGGGACATGCCCTCGTAGGGCGTGGGGGCCCGGGGGTCTGTCACCGCGGCCACGATGACCAGGTCGCACATGAGCCCGTTGGAGATGAAGGTCTTCTGCCCGTTGATGACCCAGGAATCCCCGTCTTTGACGGCGGTGGTGCGCATGGCCGCGAGGTCGGAGCCCGTGCCCGGCTCGGTCATGGCCACGGCGGTGATGATGTCGCCCGAGGCGCAGCCGGGGAGCCATTTCGCCTTCTGTTCGTCGGAGCCGTAGGCGAAGAGGTAGGGCACGATGATGTCCGAGTGCAGCGGGAAGAAGAAGCTGCCGCAGTGGGTCCTGGCGAGCTCTTCGGTGAGGATGAAGGAGTAGAGGAAGTCCGCCCCCGCCCCGCCGTACTCCTCCGGCAGCCACGGGCACAGGAACCCCTGTTCGCCCATCTTCTTCCAGGCGGTGCGCGGGACGAGCCCCTCCTTCTCCCAGGCGTCGACAAAGGGCGTGACCTCCCGGGCGAAGAACTTCCTCACCTGGTCCCCGAACTGCCGGTGCTCTTCGGTGTAGTGCCTTTCCAGAAGCGGCATGCCTTTCCTCCTGAATGAAGCGCTTCCGCGTCAGGCGAGGGTGAGCTCGCCGGCCGCGTACATCCTGCGCAGCTCGCGCTTATTGAACTTCCCCACGCTGGTCTTGGGGATCTCGGGCAGAAACACGAAGCTGTCCGGGATCCACCACGAGGCCTTGACCTTGTCCTTCAGGAACTCCCTGATCTCGCCTGCGTCCACGGTCTGGCCCGAAGCCACGGTCACGCACGCGAGCGGACGCTCCTGCCACTTGGGGTGCGGGATCCCGATGATGGCGGCCTCGGCCACCTTGGGGTGGCCCATGATGAGGTTCTCGAGGTCCACCGACGAGATCCACTCCCCGGCGCTCTTCACGAGGTCCCTGGTGCGGTCCACCAGGCGGATGTAGCCCTCCTCGTCCATGGTCGCCACGTCGCCCGTGCGGTACCAGCCGCCGGCGAAGGCCTCCTTCGTGCGCTCCGGGTCCTTATAATATTCCTTGGCTATCCACGGGCCCCGCAGCCAGATCTCGCCCCAGGACCTGCCGTCCATCTTCACGTCGTTGCCGTCCGCGTCGGCGATCTTCACCTCCAGGCCCGGCACGACGATGCCCACGCTCGTGCAGACGTCGTAGAGCTCCTCGTCGCTCAGCCCCTTCATGGAGCTCTTGGGAAGGGCGGCCGTCGCCAGGGGCGTGGTCTCCGTGGCGCCGTAGGCCTGCCGGATGGTGAAGCCGTACTTCTCGGCAAAGATCTTCATGAGGCTCCTGGGCAGGGCGGCCCCGCCGCTCACGATGGTGCGGAGCTTCGAGAAATCGTGCCAGCCGCCCTTTTCGAGAAAGTCGTACAGGAGCATCCAGATGGTGGGCACCCCCGCGGTGAAGGTCACTTCCTCGTCGGCGATGATGCGGCAGAGCTTCTCCATGTTGATGACCTCCCGGCCGGGCAGGACCTGCTTGCACCCCATGGCCACCGCGCCGAAGGGCGCGCACCAGGCGTTGGCGTGGAACATGGGCACGATGTGGAGGATGCAGTCGGACTCGCCCGCCCCGAAGGTGAGCCCCAGGGCATAGGAGTGGAGCACGATGGCGCGCTGGGTGTACACCACGCCCTTGGGGTCACCGGTGGTGGCGGAGGTGTAGCACATGACCGCGGGGTCCCACTCGCTCAGGTCATCGGGAAAGTCGTAGTCTTCGGGGAAGTCCTTGATGAGGTCGTCGTAGAGCACCACGTTCTTCAGCCCCGTTTGGGGCAGGTTCCCGGTGTGGGAGAGGACCACGAACCGCTCGATCCCGGGGATCCGGTCCTTGATGAGCTCCGCGAAGACGAGCAGGTCCTCGTCCACGAACAGCACCCGGTCTTCCGCGTGGTTGATGACGTGGGCCAGGTGGTTCGGGGGGAGGCGGAAGTTCACGGTGTGAAGCACCGCGCCGGAGCAGGGCACGCCGAAGTAGAGCTCGAGGTGGCGGTGGTCGTTCAGCGCCATGCTGGCCACCCTGTCGCCGCGCCCGATCCCGAGGGCCTTCAGGGCGTGGGCGAGCTGGCAGACGCGTTTGAAGTAGTCCCCGTAGGTGTAGCGGAAGACGCCCGAAGGGTAGACGGAGACGATCTCCTTTTTTGGAAAGAACCTCGCCGTTCTCAGCAGAAAGGTCCTGAGAAGCAGGGCATACTCCATCATGGCCGGAACCCCCACAGCAAAGTATTATTGTAAGACAATAGAAATATAATCACAACATGTAGTATGTTTCAAGAAAAATCATACGAAAGCGGGCACCCCCCAACTTTCCCCTTGCAGGGAACCCCCATTGTACTATTAATTACGAGCAAGATGCTCGCGTACCCGATCCCAAAAAGGCGGTGCGCATGACCGGCGTGTTCGCCCTCATGCTCCACGCCCACATCCCCTACTGCCGCAAGTCCGGGGTCTGGCCCGCCGGCGAGGAATGGCTATTCGAGGCCATGAACGAGACCTACCTCCCCCTGCTCAAGGCGGTGCGCTCCCTCAGAAACGACTCGGTCCCCACGCGGATCATGATGGGCGTCGTGCCCGCGCTCATGGAGCAGCTCGCTGACGGCTACATGAAGGACCGCTTCTGCGCCTACCTGGAAGACAAGATCGGGCGGGCCCGCTCCGACCTCAGCCGCTTCTCCTTCGACCCTCCCCGGCGCGAAGTGGCCCGGTACTGGCTGGGGGTGTACGAGGACAACTTCAGGGTCTACACCCGGGACTTCCACCGCGACATCCTGGGCACCCTGAAGTGGCTCCAGGAGGAGGGCGCCATGGAGATCCTCACCTCCGCGGCCACCCACGCCTTCCTGCCCCTGCTCGAACAGGACAGCGCCCTCTCTGCCCAGGTGCGCCTGGGCGTGGAGACCTACGAGAGGCATTTCGGGAGGAAGCCCCGGGGCTTCTGGCTCCCGGAGTGCGCCTACCGCCCCCCCGAGTGGTCCGAGAGCGGCCGCTACCTGCGCAGGGGCATCGACCAGTGGCTCGAGGCCGAGGGCATCGAGTACTTCTTCGTGGAGAGCGTGGGCATCACCCGGGCCTCCTTCGTGGAAAACCGCCACGGGGAGACCTCCCCCACGACGCTGCGCGGCTACGCCCTGCCCTCCGGGGTCTCCGTGTTCGGCCGGAACGTGGACACGGGCAGGCAGGTCTGGTCCCCGGACCTGGGCTACCCCGGGGACCCCTGCTACCTCGAGTTCCACCGCAAGGACCCCGAGTCCGGGCTCAACTGCTGGCGGGTCACCGGGGGGCCCGACAAGGAGGTGTACGATCCCCAAGCGGCCCGAAGCCGCGTGAAAAGCCACGCGGAGCACTTCGTCTCCCTCCTCGAGGGGGTCTTCGAACATGCGGAGATCCCCGAGGCCAGGCCCGTGGTCGTGGCCCCCTACGACTGCGAGCTCTTCGGCCACTGGTGGCACGAGGGGGTCGCCTGGATAGAAGAGGTGCACCGCGTGCTGGGGGCACGAGGCTCGGTCATTCCCCAAAGCCTCGGGGACCACCTCGACCGCTCCCGCCCCACCTTTTCCACCATCGCCATGGACAGGAGCACCTGGGGCCTGAACTCGGACTACACGGTCTGGCTGAACCCGGAGCACGGCTGGATCTGGCCGTACATCAACTCCTCTTCCCGGGAGCTGGAGGAGATCCTCCAGAAGGCCCGGCCGGCCGATGAGCGGGGGGAGCGCATCCTGCGCCAGCTGGCCCGGGAGCTCCTGCTCATGCAGGGGAGCGACTGGCCCTTCCTCCTCTTCACCCTCCAGGCGAAGGAGTACGCGAACCAGCGCTTCCATCACCACCACCAGCGCTTCCGGAAGCTCGCCTGGGCCGCCCGGGACCTGGACGAGAAGGGCCGCCTGTCCGACCACGAGCTCGCCCGGCTCGAGGACGTGGACAATCCCTGGCATGACCTCGACTGCCGCCTGTTCCTCCACAGGCAGGACCCCGCCTGAAGGGCCTTTCCCCGCGTTTCGATGCGAGGACTCTTAAGGGCCCCTGCTGTTTGGGACAGGAAGACCCTGGCCCTGGACGATTTGGCCCGGGCGCCTGCTTCTCCCCGGTGAGCTGATTCCCCCGGGCATGGCTGCACAGCCCCCGGGCCCGCTGCGCCTGAAAAACACCTTGCCCCTCCCCCGAATTTGTTCGTATAACAGGGCCCTGGAGCGTGGCAGGGCTCTACCCTGGCCGCCGGGAGAAGGGATCCCCATGGAAAAGACCATTGCGGTGCTGGAGGGCGACGGGATAGGGCCCGAGATCGTGCGCGAGTCCCTCAAGGTCCTCAGGGCCATCGAGGAAAAATACGGGCACGCGTTCACGTGCACCTTCGCGCCGTTCGGGGCGTCGGCCTATTTCACCGAGGGCTCCCCGTTCCCCGACAGAACGAAGGCCGTCTGCGACGGGGCGGACGTGATCATCAAGGGCCCGGTGGGGCTCGCCGTGGAGGAGATGAGCCGGATCCCGCCCGAGCACCGGCCCGAGATCGGGGCCATCCTCCCGCTGCGCAGCCGCTACGACACCTTCGCCAACTTCAGGCCGGTGAGGCTCCCCCGGGGCCTCGCGTCGTTCTCGCCCCTCAAGCCCGAGCTGCTCGGCGAGGGCATCGACATCCTCATGATCCGCGAGCTCGTGGGGGGCATCTACTTCGGCGAAAAGGTCGAAGGCCCGAAGACGGGCATGGCGTACGCCCGGGACGACTGCACCTACACCGACGCCCAGGTCCGGAGGGTGGCCGTCGTCGCCTTCGAGGAGGCGAAAAAAAAGGGGTGTGACCTCACGAACATCCACAAGGCCAATGTCCTGGCCACCTCGCGCTTCTGGAACGCCGTCGTGGAGGACGTCGCCCGCTCGTACCCGGACGTGCGGCACCACTCCCTGCTCGTGGACAACGCGGCCTACCAGCTGGTGAAGAACCCCACGGGCCTCAATGGCGTGGTCCTGCTGGAGAACATGCAGGGTGACATCCTCACGGACGAGGCGGGCGGGATCATCGGCTCGCTGGGGCTCATGCCCTCGGCCTGCATCGGGCCCGGGAAGGGCTACGTGGAGCCCGCGCACGGCTCCGCCCCGGACATCGCGGGCAAAAACATCGCCAACCCCTACTCCATGATCGGGAGCATCGCGCTCATGCTCGACCGGTGCCTGGGGCTGCCCGGCGAGGCGCAGGAGGTGTGGGACGCCCTCTTTGCCGTGTTTCGCCAGGGCTTCACCACGGCCGAGCTTGCCGGGGGCGAAGGCCCCGAGAGAACGGTCCTGTCCACGAGCGCCTTCGGCGACGCCGTCGTGAAGAACATCGCCGGCAGGGCATGACCCCGCCCGTCAGGTCTGAATAGGGGTCGCCGCACCGGAGGCCATGACCGCCTTCCGGGACTGCCCGAAGCGGGAGCCCGGGCGCATGTTCACCGTGGGCCGGGCGGCAAGGGGAAGGTGAAGAAAGAGCAAATGCACATGTCCCCCGTGGGCTTCGAAGGCTGAGCGTTCCGGCCCCTTAGGCTATTGCAGCTCGACGGACGGGGGTGATACGTGGACTGCGGCATGAGGGCTGAGCGTTCAGGTTCCTTTGGCTATTGCAGCAGGGTCGCGAGCCAGTAGGTCCCGGCGGAAATGACGGCCGCCCCCGGAATGGTCAAGATCCAGGCCCAGACGATCCTTCCCGCCACGCCCCACCTCACCGCGCTCATCCGCCTGAGCGACCCCACGCCCATGATGGCCCCGGTGATGGTGTGGGTCGTGCTCACTGGGACGCCCAGCAGGGTGGACAGAAACAGGGTGACCGCGGCGCCCGTTTCCGCGCAGAAGCCGTCTACGGGCTTGAGCTTGGCGATCTTCTGCCCCATGGTCTTCACGATCCGCCAGCCGCCGAACATGGTCCCCAGGGCGATGGCCGCCTGGCAGGAGATGACCACCCAGAAGGGGACATAGAAGGTGTCTCCCAGGAGCCCGGCGGAAAAGAGCAGCACCGCGATGATGCCCATGGTCTTCTGGGCGTCGTTGCCGCCGTGGCCGAGGCTGTAGAGCGCGGCCGAGACGAGCTGCCCCCTGCGGAAGAGGTGATCCACGCTGCCCGGGGTGGACTTCCTGAAGATCCAGTAGACCGCGACGCCGATGGCGAGCCCCAGCGCCAGGCCCACCATGGGCGAAACGAAGATGAAGGACACGGTCTTGACGATGCCCCTGGCCACCAGGGCGTCGGGCCCGGCCTTCACGAGGGCGGCCCCCACCATGCCCCCGATGAGGGCATGGGAAGAGCTTGTGGGCAACCCCAGGTACCAGGTGATGACGTCCCAGGCGCACGCCCCCACCAGGGTCCCCAGGATGATGTTCGGGTCGATGACACCCGCGTCCACGATCCCCTTGCCGACGGTGTTGGCCACGTGCAGGCCCAGGAAGAGGAAAGCGATGAAGTTGAAGAAGGCCGCCCAGACGACCGCCTGCCGCGGGGTGAGGACCCGGGTGGAAACGATGGTGGCGATGGAGTTGGCCGAGTCGTGGAACCCGTTCAGAAAATCGAAGGCCAAGGCGAGGAAGATGAGAAATATGATGAAGAGCGACACGGCATCACCCCTTCCGGTACGGATTCCCGCACCGGTGTCCCGGTCCTGGTGAAAACAATAATGCCTTTGCCGCCCTTTTCAACTCCGCCGCCCCTTTTCAACCCCCCTCTTAGGGCGGGAAAGTTAAGTTTTGATGAAGTTTTCGTTAATTTTGGGCACGGGCAGGATTCCCGGGGATTGCGCGAGATCCCGAGAGGCCTCACGCGCCCGGTTTCTTCTGCTTCCCCGGACGGGCGGGGGCAAATCCGCCGCCCGGCGGGCGAGGAGCGAGGCTTCGCGCAGGGCGTCCCTTGCCGGGCAGATAAGGAGACAGCCTCCCCTGGCCCGGAGACCCTGAAGATTTCTAACTTCCCAATAATTTATTCTTCAGCAGGCTTAATCCTTGTTCCACCAGATTGCCTTCGGGCAAGGCCCCGTTCGGTGTCAGTTTATCTATCACCTGGGGCAGCAACCCGGCCAGCATATTGGAAACTTCCTCCCTGGACGAACCTATTTTCCCGGCAATCTGTTGAATGTTCTCAGCGCTGATGACTTTCTGGATCTGCTCACCAGAAACGGGCAGGTTCTCTCCCGTGCCTACCCAGGAGGATATGGCATTCCCCAGACCCTTGTCCTTGAAACTCTGCACCAACCCTCCAAGCCCCCCGGTCTCGGGATTGTTGATCATGCCGATCACACTCTCCAGGAGGTTTTTCTGATCACCGCTGCCGGCAAGTTTCCCTGTCAATCCACCCATGATCTGATCTAATAATCCCATAGTGATCTCCTTCCCATGAGCTATGGTTTTCTTCTGTGTGCAGAAAGAGAGTTCCTCTTATGAGAACATACGATCCTGTCGCCGGAATTCAAGCTGTGC
>JAKLDU010000110.1 GCA_022703355.1 Deltaproteobacteria bacterium
CCATACTTCGGCGATATGATCGGGGCTGACGAGGCCATCTGGAACAAGACCTTCGACGTGAACCTCAAAGGACCCTTTTTCCTTATCAAGCACGCCGCAGGGCTCATGGGCGAGAAAGGATCGGGGGCCATCGTGAACGTGTCTTCCGTAAACGGCGTCAAACCGGCGCCCTTCCAGGGAATCTACCCCATCACCAAGGCCGGGCTCATCTCCATGACCCAGGCCTTCGCGAAAGAGCTCGCTCCCAGGGGCATCCGGGTGAACGCCCTGCTGCCGGGCCTCGTGGCCACGCATTTTTCGAAGGCCATCATGGACAACAAGGACGTGCACGACTACGCGGTGAAGATGATCCCGATGGGTCGCCATGCCGATCCCCGCGAGATCGCGGGCGTGGTTCTCTACCTGGTGTCGGATGCGGCGTCTTTCACCACGGGCGCGAGCTTCGTGGTCGACGGGGGCGCCCTGGCGTAAGGGCTTTGATCAGGGGCTGCGCGCCGGGCTTTCCCCGAAAGGGCTCTGTAGCGACTGCTGCGCCCCCTGCAGGAAAGGATGACCGAATGAAGCTGGAAGAGATTAAAAAGGTATTGATCCTCGGCTCGGGAACCATGGGCCAGCAGATCGGGTTCGTGTGCGCCATGAGCGGCTACCGGGTGGTCATGTACGACCTCTCGGAGGAGATCCTCGCAAAATCGGTGAAGGGCATGGAAAAGCTCGGTTCGTCGTGGTTCGTCCCCACGGGGAAGATCACGCCGGAACAGCTCAAGGAAATCATGTCCCGAATTTTCGCCACCTCGGACCCTGTCGAAGGAGCGAAGGATGCGGACATCGTCAGCGAGTCCGTGCCCGAGGACCCGGACATCAAGGCGCAGGTCTTCGCCCGCTTCCACGAGCTCTGCCCCGAGAGGACGATCTTCACCACCAACACCTCTCTGCTCATGCCCTCGAAGTTCGCCCACCTCACCGGCAGGCCGGAAAAGCTCTGCGCGCTGCACTTCCACGACGTACGGACCACCACCGTGGTGGACGTCATGCCCCACCCGGGCACCGACCCGGAGGTGACCCGGCTCGTGTACGACTTTGCCGTGCACATGGGCCAGATCGCGATCCTCCTTCACCGGGAAAACAACGGCTATGTCTTCAACACCATGATCTCGAACCTCTTCATGACGGCGCTCACCCTTGCCACCCGGGACGTCGCGACGGTGGAGGACATCGACCGCGCCTGGATGGGCGTGACGCTCATGCCCGTGGGGCCGTTCGGCATCATGGACCAGGTGGGCCTCAAGACCGTCTGGACCATCACGGACTACTGGGCCAGGCGGACCAGGGACGCCCAGGCGCTGAAGAATGCCGATTACCTCAAGCAGCACGTGGACCGGGGCGAGCTCGGATACAAAACCGGGAAGGGCTTCTACACCTACCCTGCGCCCGAGTACACGCAGCCCGATTTTCTCACGAAAGGCCCGAAGCGGTAGGTTCGGACCCCGGGGTTTTCGACGCCTGGGGAGGAGTCGCCGACCCTCTTTCCCCGCAGGCGGATGCATTTCGGTATTGACAACCGACCGGGGGGGGTGCCCGCCCGGCCACACCACAGAAAAAAAGGAGGTCCTGATGAATCTTTCCGACATCAAGCGCGTACTCATCCTCGGCGCCGGCACCATGGGCCAGCAAATCGGGCTCGAGTTCGCCATCCACGGCTACGAGGTGGTGTTTTACGACCTGACGGACGAGATCCTGGAAAAGGCGGTGAAAAGGGTGGCCAAGCTGGGTTCGTGGTATGCCTCCACCGGGCGCATCACGAGCGAGCAGCTCCAGCAGACCCTCGCACGCGTCAGTTCCACAACAGACCCCGCGGAAGCGGCCCGGGAGGCGGACCTCGTGAGCGAGTCGGTCCTCGAGGAGCCGGAGGTCAAAGCGAAGGTGTTTGCCCGGTTCAATCAGCTCTGCCCGGAGCGGACGGTCTTCACCACCAACACCTCCATGCTCGTCCCTTCGATGATCGCCGAGGAAACGGGCAGGCCGGACAGGTTCTGCGCGCTGCACTTCCACGACCTGCGGGCAAACAATGTCGTGGACGTCATGCCCCACCCAGGCACCGACCCGGAGGTGACCCGGCTCGTCCACGACTTTGCCGTGAGCAACGGCCTCATCGTCATCATGCTGCACCGCGAAAACAACGGCTACGTGTTCAACACCATGCTGTCGAGCCTCTTTTTCTCGGCGCTGACGCTGGCCTCACGGGACGTGGCCACGGTGGAGGACATCGACCGTGCCTGGATGGGCGTGACGCTCATGCTCATGGGACCCTTCGGCATTATGGACCAGGTGGGCCTTTCCACCGTGTGGCACATCACCGACTACTGGGCGAAGAAGACCGGCGACCGACAGTCCCGGATGAACGCCGACTTCCTGAAACCCTACGTGGACCGGGGCGACCTGGGCTACAAGACGGGCAGGGGCTTTTACTCCTATCCCAACCCCGTCTACGGGGCCCCGGGCTTTCTGACGGGAGAGGCACGGGAAAAGTAGCGCGCAAGGGGCCTTCTTTTCGGGGGCCCCTTCGTCCGCCCGGCATCTCCGCAGGCGCCGGCTGTCAGCTCGGGGGATATGCGACCATTTACAAAGTTAAAAGGATACATTGAATATTATGCGGGCAGACTCTATTAAATGATAGAATGAAAATGAATGGTGGGAAAATTCATCATGTGCGCGCACGGAGAAGTGAGGGCCTGTCAATCTTCGCAGGTCCTTTCCCGACACGGTCAGCAGGGATCCCTGCTCGCTCTTGCATGAGTGACTTTGGCAGGGCTTGACGGTGATTCGGCAAACCTGCGGGCAGAAATTCACCACGCCAAGGAGACACAGCATGGCTACACCCTATGACGACCTCGTGAAGTTTTGTGAAACCGCCCTGTACAAGGGCAAGCCCGAGTGGTCGACCCCGAACAGGGTCATCTACGAAGATGACGCCGTGGCGCTCAGGAGATTCGATGAGGGCCGCGCCGGTGACCCCATCCTCATCGTTCCCCCGCAGGCAGGGCACCATTCGTGCATTGCCGATTATTCACCCGACCACAGCCTCGTGAGGACCTGCCTGAAAGAAACCACGGGGCCCGTCTTCGCCATCGAATGGAAGTCGAGCACGCCGAAAAGGAAGGACGAGACCATCGACGACCTCGTCAAGCAGATGGTCATGTGCGTGAAGATGGCCGGCGCCCCGGTGACGCTTGCGGGCCTGTGCCAGGGCGGCTGGCTCTCGGCAATCTACGCGGCGGTGTTTCCGCGGGACGTCCGCTCGCTCATTCTCGCCGCCTCGCCTATCGATTTCACCGCGGGGGGCGGAAAGATCCAGGACCTCGTGCACGCACTCCCTCTGGGATACTACCAGTACCTCGTAGGGTGCGGGGGCGGCAACATGTCCGGGGACCTGATGCTCATGGGCTGGAAGTTCATGAACGCTTACGACCGGTACGTGGGCGATTACCTCAATCTCTGGGTCAACGTGCGCAACGACGCCTACCATGAAAGGACGCAGCGGTTCATGGGCTGGTACGACTACGCCCAGGACATCCCGGGCGGCTGGTACCTGCAGGTGGTCAAGGACCTCTTCAAGGACAACAAGCTCATCAAGGGCGAGTTCGAGGTTTTCGGAAAGCCCGTGGACCTGGGCTGCATCACCTGCCCCCTCGTGCTCCTTGCCGGCGAGCGGGACGACATTACCCTGACACCCCAGGTGTACAACACCGAGCACTACGCCTCCACGCCCAGGGAGCACATATTCAAGGCCATCATCCCCAAGGCGGGCCACATCTCGGTGTTCATGGGCCAGAGGGCGCTGCAGCACGAGTGGCCCGAGGCGCTTGCGTTCCTGAGGGGCTGCCAGCCCGAAGCCCGGGCGGGGAGACCCTCCGCGGAAGGGCGGGGGGCGGCTGCCTGAGGGAAGGCGCTCCCCGGGTTTCCCGGTCCTACTTCTTTTTCCCGCCGGGGGACTTCGGGAAAGCGCCCATGAAAGGGTGGCGGGCAGCGAGGTCTTCCATGGTTTTGCGCGCCATGTCCGAATAGTCTTTCTGCAGGTCCACCCATCTGCTGAACTGGTCGTCGGCGGCCTTCCTGAACTCGAGGTAGTTCGTGATGATGTGCTGCAGGTATTTCTCGAAAAATTCCTGCAGCACATTCCCCCCATAGCGGATGATGAGGTGGAGGAGCTCCGGCGGGAGCAGGGCGTCCTTCTTTCGTGCCTGCTCGAGGACGATCTGGGTGAGGATGAACGAGGTCACATCCTGCTTCGTGTCAGCGTCGACCACCTCCACGTCGGTGCCCTTCCTGATGATCTCCGCGACGTCGGCCAGGGTGACATAGGTGCTTCTCGCCGTGTCGTAGAGCCTCCTGTTCCCGTATTTCTTCAACAGAAGCTTTTCGCCTGTCTTCTCCATTTCCGCTGCCCCCGAACGTTTTGCCCGTCTGTGCAACCCGCTCCGGGATAGTTTTCGCGGGTCACTTCCTTCACCATATAGCATAGAAAGGCGGGTATCTCCAGGCATTGTCGCAATGCACCAAACCATTTTGCGAAAACCCGCCCGTCCCGGGATGGTCTCGCGACATATAATCTAAATAACCAGGTTATCAAAAGGGTAAGACCCGATAGAAAATTATGGGCGCTCCTGATAAAATGGTGCATTGCAAAAAAAGGTCTTGACAAACCATCCGCTGATCCTATTAATGAAGTAAGATTCACGATACGAAATGCACGGAAGGGGGATTCGGAAATGGATATGCGGATGATGATGCTGCAGCTGATCGATGGGCAGAAGGCGTTTTTCGCCAACGGGTTTGCGACTCTCGACGCGATGCAGGATGGAGCTGAAAAGACCGTGAACGATGTCATGAACCAGGCCTTATGCATGCCGGCGGTGAGCAAGGGTGCCCTGAATGACTGGTACTCCCTGGTCAGGAAAAGCAGGGATGACATGAGAAAGTCCATCGATGACGCGTATATACAGGCTCGCGGCTCCGTGGGAGCGGCCCTTTAAGAAAGAGTTCTGATCAGACACGGCGGGCCGGAAAATCTCGGTGGGGAGAAAAATGCGGGACCCGGGATTGTAGGATAAGCGGGGTGAGTTATTATAAAGGTGTGATGAAAAGATGCGGGATTGCGGATTTTCAGCCGCTTTGGCGGATACCGGGAGGGATTCTCGCAATACCAGGGTATTTCCCCGGCATGGGCCGGGAGCACTATAAAAAATCGTAAAGCCAGGAGGAAGCAGTATGGACCAGAACATGCTCATGAAGCAGTTTATCGAATTCCAGAAAACCACGGTGGACAACAGTTTCAACGCGATGAAAATGATCCAGGAGCAGACGGAGAAGATCGCGAGATCCTTCATCGACCAGGCGAGCTGGCTCCCCGAGGATGGCAGGAAGGTGGTTGACCAGTGGGTGAACGCCTATAAAAAAGGCCAGGAAGATTACAAAAAAGTGGTGGACGACAACTTCAAAAAGGTCGAAGACTACTTCTCCTCCTTCGGCAAGGAAAAAAAGTAACGCGGCGGCTTGCTTTTCCCGATGGCAGCACCGGATGGAATCAGTGAAACAGGATAAGACGCCCACTGGGAACGCCCCGGTCGATTTCGAGAAGGCGATCGACGCCCTCTCGCGCATGTACTTCGCCGCGGTGGAGGGAATCAAGGCGTCCCAGGTGTACGGGGAAGGGGTCCTGAGATATTTTCAGGACTTCACCGAGGCGTTCATGATTGCGGTGGCCGATTTCGAAGGCGTGGAGCGGGAGAAGGTTCTGAAAACTTCTCCCCAGGAGAACGTGAAGGACTATGCCGATATCCTCCGCATGAATTACGACTTGGCGGACAAGGCCATGCGCGCGAGCATCGCAACCATGGCCGAGTACCATTTCGCGAAATTCAACGAAGCGTACGGTGCCTTTCTCACCACCCTTTCCGGCCGGGAAGGCAAGAAGATCGACCAGTTCTCCGCCGAGCAGACGGAGCTGCTCAACCGGGTGGTGCACGACTACCCCCGGGCCATCCGGGATGTCAGGAGCGAGTACGGATTTCATTTCGACAACGGCGGGTATGTCAAGGCGGGGGAAACGGACCGGTTCGTGCTCTGGCAGGTGCTTCCCACCCGCAAGGGCGTGGGGGTTTCGAAGAACGGAAAGCCGGTCATCATCATCCCCCCCTTCGTCCTCGGCACGAACATTCTCGCGTTTCTCCCCGGGGAGGGCAAGAGCTACGTGCACGCCTTTGCCAACA
>JAKLDU010000111.1 GCA_022703355.1 Deltaproteobacteria bacterium
GCCGGGGAGCTGAAGAAGGCGGCCCGGCTCTACGCCACCTCCCCCGCTTCGGCCATCGTCTATGCCATGGGCATCACCCAGCACATCAACGGCACGGACAACGTGAAGTCCCTGGCCAACCTCTCCATGCTCACCGGCCAGATCGGCAGGCCGGGCACGGGCGTGAACCCGCTGCGCGGCCAGAACAACGTGCAGGGCGCCTGTGACATGGGCTGCCTGCCCGGCACGCTGCCCGCCTACAAGAAGGTGGGCGTGGAAGCGGAGCGCAAGCCATTCGAAGATGCCTGGGGGGCCAAGCTGCCCGAAAAGGCCGGCCTGACCATCCCGAAGATCATCGAGGGCGCCGGCACGGGTGAGGTCAAAGCCCTGCTCGTCATGGGAGAGAATCCCATGATGTCCGACCCCGACATCGCCCACGTGGAGAAGTGCCTCAGAAAGCTCGACCTGCTCGTGATCCAGGACATCTTCCCCAACGAGACCACGAAGTTCGCCCACGTGGTGCTCCCGAGCGCCGGGTGGGCCGAGAAGGACGGCACGTTCAGCAACACCGAGCGCAGGGTCCAGCGGGTGCGCAAGGCCGTGGACGCGCCGGGGGAGGCCAGGGACGACTGGCAGATCCTCTCCCTGCTCGCATCGAAGCTCGGCGCGGGCTGGAGCTATGCATCGGCGGCCGAGATTGCCTCCGAGATCAGCTCGGTCACGCCGTCATACGCGGGCATCACCTACGAACGCCTCGAGAAGGGCAGCCTCCAGTGGCCGTGCCTGAACAAGGACCACCCGGGCACCCCCATCCTCCACAGCGTGGCCTTCACCCGGGGCAAGGGGCTGTTCTCGGTGTGCGAGCACGTGCCGCCCGCCGAAGAGACGGACGGCGACTTCCCCTACGTTCTGACCACGGGGAGGATCCTCTACCAGTACCACACCGCCACCATGAGCAGGCGTTCGAAGGGCCTCGTCTCGAGGACGCCCGAGGCGTTCATCGAGATCAACCCGGAGGACGCTCAAGGGCTCGGCATCGGCGAAGGGGACGCCGTCGAGGTGTCTTCCCGGAGGGGGACCATCACCGTGTCCGCGCAGGTTTCCCCCAAGTGCGGCAAGGGCGTGGTCTTCATCCCCTTCCACTACAGCGAGGCGGCGGTGAACAAGCTCACCATCGCGGCCGTCGATCCGGTGGCGAACATCCCCCAATACAAAGTTTGTGCCGTCAACATACAAAAGATTGCTTGATCTTTTGAGGCATAATAAATAATAAGGGGTGAGACGTTATAAATTCACGTGAACAAGAATTCATCGAGGAGGGATTTTTTTATGAGCAATGAGAATCTGGAAAGCAAACGCTGGGGCATCGCCATGGCGGCTGTGGTCATGCAGCTCTGCCTTGGCACCGTGTACGCCTGGTCGGTCTTCAAGAAGCCGCTCATAAACGCGCACGGCTGGGGTGAGACGCAGACGCAGCTCACCTTCATGATCTTCATGTTCACCATCGGCTGCGCGGCGGCATTCGGCGGCACCCTGGTGGACAAGAAGGGGCCGAAGTTCGTGGCGACCATCGGCGGCGTTCTATTCGGCATCAGCACCCTGCTTGCGGGCTACGCCGACCAGATCGGCAGCCTGACCCTGCTGTACATTTCCTGGGGCCTCATCGGCGGTCTCGGCAACGGCTTCTGCTATGTGACCCCCATCGCGACCCTCATCCGCTGGTTCCCGGACAAGAGGGGCCTGGTGACGGGGCTCGCGGTCATGGGCTTCGGCCTTGGCGCCTTCTTCATGGGCAAGATCGCACCGGCCATGATCGCGTCCTTCAAGGGCGGCATGACGCCTTCCGGCGTCGCCCAGACCTGGTACATCTGGGGAATCATCTTCCTGGTCCTGGTCGTCGGCTCGGCCATGCTCTTCAAGAACCCCCCGGCGGGCTGGCTCCCGGCAGGGTTCAATCCGGCCGGCGGCGGCGTCTCGGCGGCGAACTCGCTGACCTTCGGCGACGCGGTGAAGACCCCCCACTGGTGGATGCTCTGGGCCATGCTCTTCCTGAACATCTCCGCGGGCCTGGGCCTCATCTCCCAGCTCTCCCCGCTGGCGCAGGAGTTCTACAAGTCCCTGGTGACCGACCCCGCGGTGCTGGCTGACCCCGAGGCGATGACCAAGGTCCTGGCGGCGGCCGGCGGCACGGTGGTGTCCATCTCGGCCATCTTCAACGGGCTGGGCCGCCTCTTCTGGGCGCGGGTGTCCGACTCCATCGGCAGGAAGGCCGTGTTCGCCACCATGTTCGCATCCCAGGCGATCATCTACATCCTCGTGGCCATGGGCATCATCAGCAGCTACTGGCTCTTCCTCGTGGCGGCCTGCTACCTGCTCGCCTGCTACGGCGGCGGCTTCGCCACCATGCCTGCGTTCGCGGCGGACAACTTCGGGCCCGGCTACATCGGCAAGGTCTACGGCTTCATGCTCACCGCGTGGTCGGCCGCAGGCATCCTGGGCCCCTACGTCTTCTCCAAGTTCAAGGATCAGGCGCTCTACATCGCGGCAGCCCTGCTCATCGCGGGCCTGCTCATCACCCTGGCCTTCAAGAAGCGCGAGGCCTGACGAAAGAGGGGTCGGGCAGACCCCTGCGAAAAAGAGTCTCTGCAATAACGATCACCGGGGGGCGGGGAGATCCCGCCTCCCGGTTTCTGCATTCCCCGGGCCGCGTTCGCCCCGGCTCACTGTGACGTGGTTGTCACGTTCCTGGGCATGCACCGTCGAGCTCATGCACACCGCCGACCTGCTCCGGCGCACCCTGATTTGATTGACAGGTTCCGGGGCATGTGTTAACCCTTGAAAAGTGAGGTGAAGGTGAGGCTCAGGGAGATCCGCGACAAGCTCGACGCCCGGGTGATAGTTGGCGAGGACAGGCTCGATCTCGACGTATCCACCGCCTTCGGCGCAGACCTCATGAGCGACGTCCTGGCCTTCGCCCGGTCCGGCTGCCTCCTCATCACCGGCCTCTCCAACCCCCAGGCCGTCCGCACCGCCTACGCCCTCGACATCAAGGCGATCCTCGTGTGCCGGGGCAAGAGCATCTCGGACAAGTTCATCGAGATAGCCCGCGAGCTCAACATCCCCGTCCTGTGGACCAGGCTCATCATGTTCGAGGTGTGCGGCAGGCTCTACCAGGAAGGGCTCATCGGCTGCATCCGCCAGGCGAGCGAGATCGAGGACAAGCAAATTGCCTAGCGAGAAGTTCCTCGAAGGGATCTACTATGTCCAGGGCCGTGACTTCGTGGATGCCGGGGTGGTCTCCAGCGACATCAAGCGGGCGCTGAAGGAGAAGGGCATTCCCGAGAGCGTCATCCGTCGGGTTGCGGTCATCACCTTCGAGGCCGAGGTCAACATCATCTCCTACGCCGACCAGGGCACCATCCAGCTTTTCGTGGAGCCCGGCGCGGTCACCGTGGAAGCGGTGGACATCGGGCAGGGCATCCCGGACATCGAGCTCGCCCTCCAGGAGGGGTACTCCACCGCGGACGACTCCATCCGGGAGATGGGCTTCGGCGCGGGCATGGGGCTCGCGAACATCAGGAAATACTCGGACGTCTTCACGCTCACCTCGGAGCCCGGGAACGGCACCCACCTCACGAGCGTCGTAAAGCTCGATGGAAAATAAACCAAGGAGTCACGGGACATGACCCTCGAAACCCTTGTTGAGCAACTGGACCTGAAATGCAAGTGCTGCTGGGAGAAGCTGAAGGCCATCGAGGTCAATGGCGGCTACGCCGGCGATCTCCTCAGCGATGTCATGGCCAACAGCCAGGCGGGGAACATCTGGGTGACGAGGCAGGTCCACGTGAACATCGTGGCTGTGGCGTCCCTGAAGGAGCACGCGGCCATCGTCATCGTGCAGGGCGCGAACCCCGAAAAGGAAACCATCGAGAGGGCCACCCGGGAAGGCATCCCCATCCTGGTGAGCGATCTGCCGGAGTTCCAGCTGGTGGGAAGGATCTACCAGCTCATCGGGAACGGGTGAGACGACCGCCGAGCCCCCCGGTCTTATGAGAGGTGACCCGGTGCTCAGAGTCTTCCGCTGCAACCTCCACGTGCACACGTGCCTTTCCCCCTGCGGAGATCTGGACATGCACCCGGGCGCCATCGTGGAGGAGGCCGTGCTCAAGGGCCTCGACGTCATCGGCGTGAGCGACCACAACGCTTCCGAGAACGTCGGCTTCGTGATGAACGCCGCCCGGGGAAAACCCCTGACCGTCATCCCGGGCATGGAGGTGACCACCCGGGAAGAGGTCCACGTCCTGGTGCTCCTCGAGGATCTCCCGACCCTCTCGCTTCTCCAGCAATACGTCTATGACCGCCTCGAGGGGCTCAACAACGAAGAGGTTTTCGGGCTCCAGCCCATCGTCACCGAGGACGGGGACGTGGAGGGCTTCAACCAGAGGCTCCTCATCGGTGCGACTACCATTCCCCTCGAAGAGCTCGTCGAAAAGGTCCACGGGCTGGGGGGCCTGGCCATACCCGCCCACATTGACCGGCCGGGGTTCGGCGTCATCGGCCAGCTGGGGTTCGTGCCGCCCGGCGTCCCCTTCGACGCCCTGGAAGTCTCCTGGCGCTTAGGCATCAGGGGCGGGAGGGAAAAGTACCCCGAGCTCTCCGGCTACCCCTTCATCACCTCGTCCGACGCCCATTTCATCGACGACATCGCAAAGGCCTGCACGCCCATGATGCTCTCAGAGCCCACCCTGCCGGAGATCCGCAGGGCGCTCAAAGGCGAGGGGGGGAGGTTCGTCATGGAGGACGCGTGCTAGAGCTCTCCCTGCACATCCTCGACATCGCCGAGAACTCCACCCGGGCGAACGCCTCCCTGGTGGAGATCACCATTGTCGAGGACACGAGGAAAAACGTCTTTTCCTTCGAGATCAGGGACAACGGGGTCGGCATGGACCGGGACACCATCGACAGGGCCATGGACCCGTTCTACACCACCAAGAAGGTGCGCAGGGTGGGCCTCGGGCTCCCCATGCTCGCCCAGGCCTGCGAGCGGGCGAATGGGCGCTTCGAGATCCGGTCCGCCCCCGGGGAGGGGACCCGCGTGTATGCCCTGTTCGGGCACTCCCACATCGACCGGCAGCCCCTGGGGGACATCGCCGGGGTGATCAGCATGCTCATCCTGGGCAACCCCGACCGGGACTTCCTGTACACGCACGTCTTCAACGGCGGCACCTACACCCTCGACACCCGGGAGCTCCGCCAGGAGCTCGGGGACGTCCCGCTCAACCACATCGAGGTGGTCAACCTCATCAGGGACAACATCAACGAGGGCATCGAGGAGCTCAAGGCGCCCTCCTGAGCCCGTGCAGAAGACCCGCGCGGGGCCGCCTCTGCCTGTCCAGGCATTGATTTTCCGGGAGCGCGCCTGCCCGGGGCCGCCTTGACACCATCCAGATCAGTGACGAGCCGTTTTTATGCGGGCGCGTCCGCCCAAATGCCGGGCCCGTGCTCGCCTGTCCGCCCTGCCTGTTCGAACGTTGATTTTTCCCGGACGTTGCAGTATGTCTACCGGAAGCTTTCTTTTTTTCATACTGTGCAAAGGCGGATGACCCATGACGAAGAAGCAGAAAGCACACGAGCCCTTGAGGTTCATCACCGCGACGTCCCTCTTCGACGGCCACGACGCATCCATCAACATCATGAGGAGGATTCTCCAGGACTGCGGCGCCGAGGTGGTCCACCTGGGCCACAACCGGGGCGTGGTCGAGATCGTGAAGGCTGCCGTGGAGGAGGGGGCCCACGGGATCGCCGTGAGCTCCTACCAGGGCGGGCACATGGAGTTCTTCACGTACCTCGTCGACCTCCTCCGCGAGCGGGGCTGCCCGTATGTCAAGGTGTTCGGCGGCGGCGGCGGGGTCATCGTGCCCGATGAGATCAGGGAGCTCGAAGCCTATGGCGTGGCGAAGATCTACTCCCCCGAGGACGGCAGGACCATGGGGCTGAAGGGGATGATCACCCACATGATGGGCCTCGCTTCGTCGGTGAGGATCCCGCCCGTGGAGCTGGGCCCCGCCGCCCTTTCGAGGGACCCGGTGACCGTGGGCAGGCTCATCGGCCAGGCAGAGCACGCGAGGTTCGCGGGCGAGAAGTCCTTCGAGCCCATGAGGGCGTTCCTGAAGGGCTTCGAGTCGAAGGCCCCGGTAGTGGGCATCACCGGCACGGGC
>JAKLDU010000112.1 GCA_022703355.1 Deltaproteobacteria bacterium
GTGGTGACCACCTTCATGCCGGCCCGCCACGGCAGGCCGAGGGCGATCGAGTTCAGGGCGTGGGTGGTGGATGGAGCGAACGAGATGCGCTCGGGAGAGGAGGCCAGGAGCCCGGCAACGTCTGCCCTCGCCTCCTCGACCATGTCGGAGGCCATCGCGGACCTGGCATAGATGCCGCGCTCGATGTTGCAGTCGAACTCGCGGTAGAAGCTCTGCTGGGCCTCGAGGGCGGCCGAGCAGGTGAGGGTCTTGGCCGCGCTGTCGAGATAGGACCCCGAAACCGGGAGGGAAGGGAAGAAGGGAGCGAAGGGACTCCGGATCATGCCCGCCTCCCGCGTGCCTTCGAGGGGGGAGGGGGCGCCCGGCGGCCGGGCGCCCCTCGATACGCTAAAGGAGATCGAACAGGGCGCGCTTCTGCCTCACCCTGAACTCGCAGATGTCGTCGCCCTTTGCCTCGCACTGGGTCTCGACCGCTTCGAAGTCGTTGACCTTGCTGCCGAAGACGAGGTCCATGTTGCCCGCGGCGACACCCTGCCACATGTAGCACCTGGGCTTCGTGGAGATGCCGTGGTTGTCGATGTAGTTCTTGCTGTAGTAGGAGTGCTTCACCCTGAGGGTGTAGGTCTTGGCCGCCTCGTCGATCTCGTAGCCGACGATCTTCCCCCAGCCGAGAACGTTCTGCACCGCGTGGAGAGCCTCGAGGCTGTCGACCTTCGTCTTGACCATCGGGGCTATGAGGCCGGCCCACTCGGCGGACTTCATCATGCCGCCGAAGGTGGCGTTGGCGCACCACTGCGCTGCATCGACGAGGGCCTTCTCGGCCATGGGTTCGGCGGTCGGGAAGGCCTTGAGGAAGGCGATCTCGCGTTCGATCAGATAGTCGACGGTGTTGATCGCGAGGATGACGCCGAATCCCCGGAGGAGGCCGGTCTCGGGGTTGCCCCTGAGCCCCATGCCGAGAACGCCGTCCCTTATGACTTCTGCGTTTACAGCCATGGCTAGGCCCCCTTGATCTCGAAGACGCACTCGGGTGCGTCCATCGTACGGCATGAAGTCTCAACGGCGGTGAAGGCTCCGATGGGCTTGCCGAAGGCGATGCTCATCGCGGCCGCCAGATGGCCGCACATGTCGTGACACGCAGGGCCCTGGCGGAGGGTCCAGCCCCAGGCCTTCTTGTTCTCGAGCCAGCCTTCGGCGAGGTAGGAGTAGGGGGAGCTGAAGACAGCGCCGCCGTCTCCGAAGCTCTTGATCGAAACTGCGCCGTAGGCGAGCACCTTGAAGAGCTCGAGGATGGCCTCGACCCTCCCGCGGGGGGCGAGCGCCGCGAACTCGGAATCGCCCTTGAAGAACTTCGCCAGGGACTCGTGGGTCGTCTTCTCGGCCCACTCGCGCAGGAGCCTGCCGCCGTCCTCGTAGCCCATGACATCTTCGATGTTCTTGAGGATCCTCGTGTTGAACTTGTCGCAGTGGAAAGCCACCTCGACTCCGCCAATGGCGAGCCTGGACCTGTCGGCGTCGAAACCGAGCGTCCCGAGGTAGCGATTGACTATGCTGTCGTAGGCCAATTCCGCCTCCAGAGTCCGGTTAGAGCTTCTTCAGGACGCCCGTGCACCTGGCTCCCGGCGCATACTGCTGGAGCCTGTAGGGCCACTTCGTCTTGTTGAAGAGACCCAGCGCGGCGGAGTAGTTGCTGCAGCGCATGCAGGGGATAGTGGACTCGCTGAACTCGCCGGTGCCGGTCAGGGCGGGCAGGAGGTCCTGGCAGAGGCCGGCATACGAGCATGTCTTGACGACGACTTCGATGGTCTCGCCCTTGTCGGTGATGGACACCTCGCCGTCGACGGCCTGATCCATGCTGATCTCGAGCTTCTTGAAGCCTTCGAGGGTGCCTTGGACATCCATGCCGTCCCTGAGGGGCTCTCCGGCCTCCCGGTTCAGCATGTTCACGAAAACCATGCTCATGCCCCGGGTGAACACCTTCATCTGCCTGCTGCCGAGCAGCTTGATGGAGGTCATCACGGAACCCGTAAGCCACCGGAACATCGCCTTCCTGGTGGTTTCCTCCGTCATACCTGTCCTTTCTGAGGGTGTGTGCGCCTGAGGAACTGCCAGACCCATCAGCTCCGGCATAGAAGACCGGCATCCATGCCGAATCTCTTGACAGGAGTGACCGGATCGGGGAAAATATAGAAAGGGCCTTCAGTGGCGTGCAACCGATAAATCACGGCGCAGCATGGGGTTCCAGCATATTTCTCCAGGGCTTGCTCCTTCCCCACAACATAATGCTGCACCTGGGACAGGTTTTCCGTCTTTATCAGCCCGGATTCCAGGTCTGCCGAGATTTTGACGCTTCTTCGATGGATTCCATCCACCACGCGAGGAAGCAACGTTGAAAAGTTGACGCATGCTTTATCAGGAATTATTATCATCAAGTACCCTTTCGGGAGAGCGGGGATGGCAAGGCGCGATCCGTTGATGGACAGGCTCAGAGAAGTGCTGGGCACAGCGGGTTGCAGGGTGACCCAGCAGCGCATCGAAGTCTACCGGGCAGTCGCGGATTCACGCTCCCACCCTTCCGTGGCCGAAGTGCATGAATGCGTGCGAAGACGACTGCCCACCGTCTCTCTGGACACCGTCTACCGTACGCTCTGGAAACTGTCGGAGCTGGGCCTGATAAGCACGGTCAACAAGTCGGGCGAGAAGGCGAGGTTCGATGCCGACCTCGTGAGGCATCACCACTTCACCTGCGCTCGATGCGGAGGCACCTTCGACTTCGAGAGCGAAGAGCTCGACGGTCTGAAGGTCCCTGACGAGGCCTGGAAGCTCGGCAGGGTGTGGGGCGCCCGCCTCGACGTGAGGGGGCTGTGCCTTTCCTGCTGCGGTGATGATGAAACGACCGGCAGCGGCGCTTCGAAGAGGGAGGTTCGGGGATGATGGACGAGAGGCTGACCACCAACTTCGGCAAACCCGTCGACAACGATCTGAACGCCATGACGGCCGGCGAGGGGGGGCCTGTCCTCATACAGGACGTCCACCTCGTCGAGAAGCTGGCCCATTTCAACAGGGAGCGGATACCTGAGCGCGTCGTCCACGCGAAGGGGGCCGGGGCGTTCGGGTACTTCGAGGTCACCCACGACCTCTCCGGGTACACCTGCGCCGACTTCCTCTCGCAGGTCGGCAGGAGGACCGGGGTCTTCGCCCGGTTCTCGACGGTCGGCGGCGAGAAGGGATCTGCGGATTCCGAGCGCGACCCGCGCGGGTTTGCCGTGAAGTTCTATACGGCCGAGGGCAACTTCGACATGGTGGGGAACAACACCCCCGTCTTCTTCATCCGGGACGCCATCAAGTTCCCCGACTTCATCCACACCCAGAAGCGGAACCCCGCCACCAACCTGAAGGACCCCGACATGTTCTGGGACTTCCTGTCCCTCACCCCCGAGTCGATCCACCAGGTCACGATCCTCTTCTCCGACAGGGGCACGCCGCGCAACTACCGGCAGATGAACGGCTATGCCGGCCACACCTTCATGTGGTACAACTCGAGGGGCGGGCACAACTGGGCCAAGCTCCACTTCAAGACGGAGCAGGGCATCAGCAACTTCACCGCCGAAGAGGCTGACAGGATGAAGGGGATCGATCCCGACTGCGCAACGCGCGACCTGTCAGAAGCGATCGCACGGGGCGATTTCCCGTCGTGGCGGGTCGAGGTGCAGATCATGACTCCCGAGCAGGCGAAGTCGTTCAGGTTCGATCCCTTCGATGTGACGAAGGTATGGCCTCACGGCGAATTCCCGGTCAGGCCCCTTGGCAGGATGGTCCTCGATCGAAATCCGGAGAACTATTTCGCCGACGTGGAGCAGGCCGCCTTCTCACCCGGCAACCTCGTCCCCGGATTCGGCCCGTCCTATGACAAGATGTTCCAGGCCAGGATATTCGGCTATCATGACACGCACAGGCACCGGCTCGGGCCCAACTACCACCTGATCCCGGTCAACTCGGCGCGCGGAGTGAGGACGTCGAACTACCAGCGCGACGGAGCCATGCGCGTCGACGGAAACGGAGGCGGAGGACCCAACTACTGGCCCAACACCCTGGGCGGCCCGGATCCCGTGCCTTCGAAGGCTATCCCCCCGATTGACGTCACGGGAGCTGCCGACCGGCACGCCATCGTACTGAAGGACTCAGACTTCGCCCAGGCCGGAGATCTCTACCGCAAGGTGATGACCGACACGGACCGCGATCATCTGATCTCGAACATCGTCGGGCACCTGGGAAAGGCCCTGAAGCGGATACAGCTCAGACAGGCCGCCCTCTTCTGGAAGGCCGACCCGGAATACGGCCGGAGGGTCGCGGAGGGCCTCGGACTCGAGACGGGCGAGGTGGAGCGCCTTGCGGGGATGGATCAGGAAGACAGGGTCAGTGCCACATCATGACAGAAACCGACAAGGAGGAGGACCTATGTGCGATGACCACATGGACGAGTGCTGCTGCGAAGAGGAGGCCAGCATACCCCTGATCGGCGACCCCGCCCCGGCCTTCAGGGCCGTCACCACGAAGGGCGTCGTCAACTTCCCCGAGGACTACAAGGGCAAGTGGGTCATCCTGTTCAGCCATCCCGCGGACTTCACGCCGGTTTGCACCACCGAGTTCATGAGCTTCGCGAGGATGCAGGACGAGTTCGGGGCTCTCAACTGCGAGCTGCTGGGCCTCTCCATCGACAGCCATTTCAGCCACATCGCCTGGCTGCGCACGATCCGCGAGAAGCTCGAATGGAACGGGATGAAGGGGATGGAGGTGAAGTTCCCAGTCATAGCCGACCTCTCGATGGACGTCGCGTACAAGTACGGCATGGTGCAGCCGTCCGCCAGCGACACCCAGGCCGTCAGGGCCGTGTTCTACATCGATCCCGAGGCGAAGGTCCGCGCGCTGATCTACTACCCGCTCTCAAACGGCCGCAACTTCGACGAGCTGAAGAGGCTGCTGATAGCGATGCAGACCTCCGACAAGTACAAGGTCGCCACCCCGGCCGACTGGCGCCCGGGGGACAAGGTGATCATCCCGCCCCCTCCGACCACGGACAAGGCGGACGAGAGGGTGAACGGCGCGGGCACCGACTACGAGTGCCTCGACTGGTTCCTCTGCCTCAAGAAGCTCCCCGAGTAGGACGATCCTGAATCCGAGGGGTCCCGGCCTCCGCCGGGGCCCCTCCCCCGTCTCGCCGGAGCCCTCCCTCCGGCCCTCCCTCCGGCAGAGTGGCGCTTCCACCGGATACTGCATAAATTGCCCGATGTACGGACCGGGTGGATGCAGCCGGATGCCGATCCCTGTCGGAAGGACCGGAGATGAAGGGTCTCCTGCTGATCTCGCTGTCGCTCCCGCTCGCCGCGGGTGCGGCCATGGCGCAGACCATCGTCGACCACTCCTGCACTGACCTGGAGGATGTCCCCCTGTCCTGGATCGACGCAGTCAGGGCGATGGACTCCCACTACGCCCACACCTCGCACGGATCCCAGCTGACGTACGGGATGCAGTTCGTGGAGGAATGGAACTCCTACTACGACGTTTCGATCGGTAACTGCTACCTTCCGTCGACTCCGGGCGCCTACTGCGTGTTCGACGGCCAGATCGGCCAGGGCTACATCACCCCCGACCTGTACTGGGAAACCGAAGACGGGCTCGACATGACCAGGGCGGTGCTCGACGCCAACCCGACGATCTCCACCTCGATGTGGAGCTGGTGCACCCAGTGCGACAGCTACTCCGAGGAACAGGTGCAGGCCTATCTGGATGCGATGACCCTCCTGGAGGGCGAGTACCCCGGCGTCACGTTCGTCTACATGACCGGGAACGCCCAGTCCACCGGCTCGTCCGGCTACAACAGGTGGCTCCGCAACCAGCAGATACGCGACTACTGCACCGCCAGCGACAAGGTGCTGTTCGACTTCGAGGACCTCGACTGCTGGTGGTTCGACCCCGCGTCGCAGCAGTGGGAGCAGCACACGTACACATACGGATCGTATCAGATACCCTCCGAGCACCCCCAGTTCTACGGCGACGAGTACGGTCACACCACCGCCGGGAGCTGCACGCAGAAGGGCCGCGCCTGGTGGTACATGATGGCCCTTATCGCGGGATGGGGCGGGACGGGTATAGAGGAGGGCGGAGCCGGGCCGGCCCCCCTC
>JAKLDU010000113.1 GCA_022703355.1 Deltaproteobacteria bacterium
TCACTTACACGGTAGGAGGGGTTCGGTCAAGGCGCGTCAGCCGGGCGCGGGAAAGCCTTCAATTGGCGCCCGTTTCCCCCAGGTGCACGCTTTCTGCGCCAAACTTGCCCTTGAGGATGTTGTAGAGCACGGTGGCGCCCTCGCCGGTCACGGCCTGACGGGGCAAGCCGGAGACCGGCAGAAAGGTCACGGTGAGGCCCTCGTCCGCGGAGACCAGGAGGATGGCGGGCGAGCCTGGCTTCTCGGCGATCCAGATCAGCGAGGAGTCGCCCCTGTCGAGCTCGGAGCGCACCCGGGCGTCGTCGCTGTCGGCAAACTTTATCTCGTAGCCCTTCTCGGTGGCGAAGTACCTGACGAACGCCTCCGCCTCCTCCTGGGAAAAGTTCGCCACGGTCAGGCCGGGATACGCCGTGGAGTACCGGTCGAGGCAGATCCGGCTGGGTCCGGCGGGAGCGCACCCCGCCAGGGCAAGAAGCAGCACCGCCCAGGGGATGAGTCTCGACGGCCTGCTCGAGCCCGGCGTGGTGGGCGCAGTGGCGGCCCGGGCCGTTCGACGCTTTCGGGAGCGCCCGCCCCGGAGCTTTCTCCCCGCAATACCGGCGTGCTCGACCATGCGCTGTCCTTTCGCCCGCATCGTAGCGATTCGCCGGGCCGGGGTCAACAGCCATCTTCCTGACATCCCCGTTGCCTGCCCGGTTATCGCATCCTCGGTTTTCCCCTCTTCCGGGCTTGACAAACGGGGCCAAATTTTCTTTATGATACGCCAAGTCCGCACTTGATGGTATACTTCGCTCTGCGCCCGCCGCTTTTTCGAGGGGCTGCCGGAGCAGGGAGGGACCGCATGATCCACGTGGAGAATCTGACCAGGTACTACGGCGACTTCTGCGCCGTGGACAACATCGACCTCGACGTCCGGAAGGGGGAGATCACCGGCCTGCTCGGACCCAACGGCGCCGGCAAGACCACGACCCTGAGGATGCTCACGGGCTACCTCGCCCCCACCTCCGGCACCATCAGCATCAAGGACTACTCCATCGACGACGACCTGCTGGAGATCAAGAAGCTCATCGGCTACCTGCCGGAGTCGGCGCCGCTCTACCACAACATGCTCGTCTACGACTACCTCGACTACATCGCGGACATCCGCGGCCTGTCGAAGGGAAGGAAGGAGGAGCGCATCCAGGAGCTCGCGGACCTCTGCGACCTCAGAGCCATCATGCACCGGCCCATCGGCGAGCTGTCGAAGGGCCTCAGGCAGCGGGTGGGCCTGGCCCACGCCATGATAGAGGACCCCGAGATCCTCATCCTCGACGAGCCCACCTCGGGCCTCGACCCCAACCAGATCGCCGAGATCCGGGACATCATCCGCCACTTCGGCAGGGAGAAGACCGTCATCCTCTCCACGCACATCCTGAGCGAGGCCGAGGCCACCTGCGACCGCATCGTGATCATCGACAAGGGCCGGATCGTGGCGGACGGCTCCACCGAGGCCCTGGAGCAGGAGAGCACGGCCCAGGAAAAGATCATCACCGTGGCGCTGCTCAAGGCGGACTTCGCCTCCGCCAGCATGCGGTTCCGCCTCCTGCCGGGCGTCACGGGCATAGAGCTCGTGGAGAGCGCCGACCCCGAGGTCCTGAAGCTCAAGATCTCCGCGGACGGCAGGGACAACCTGCGGGAGATGATCTACTCCTGCATCAAGGAAACCGACTGGGTCCTGCTGGAGCTCGCCAAGGAAACCAAGTCCCTCGAGAACATCTTCCGCGAGCTGACGAAGGAGGGATGAGGCATGAACCAGGCGCTCACCATATTCAGGAAGGAGTTCCGCGACTACTTCATCTCGCCCGTCGGGTACATCGTGGTGTGCATCTTCCTGCTGGTCACGGGGTGGTTCTTCTTCACCACCTTCTTCCTCTTCTCCGAGGCGAATCTGCGGAGCTTCTTCAACCTGCTGCCGCTGACCTTCTCCCTGGTCATCCCCGCGGTGACCATGAAGCTTTTCGCCGAGGAGATCCACACGGGCTCCTACGAGATGCTGCTGACGCTCCCCGTGACGCACAACGACGTGGTGGCGGGCAAGTTCCTCGCTTCCGCCTCCTTCGTGGCCGTCATGCTCGCCCCCACCCTCCTCTACGCGGCGAGCGTGGCCTTCATCGGCCGCCTCGACTGGGGCCCGGTGCTGGGCGGCTACCTGGGGGCGGTGCTCATGGGCGCGGCGTTCTCCGCCATCGGGGTCTTCGCCTCGTCCATCACCCGCAACCAGATCGTGGCCTGCATCGTGGGCATGGTGATCTGCTTCGGGCTCACCCTCTTCGACAAGATGGTGTTCTTCTTCCCGGGAAAAATCGTGGAGGTCTCCACCTACCTGGCCGCGGCGACCCACTTCGAGAACATCTCCAAGGGCATCATCGACACCAGGGACCTCCTGTACTTCGCCAGCGTGGTCTTTCTCTTCCTCTACGGGTCGAACGTCGTCATGCAGGCGAGGAAATAAGGAGCTTCCCATGAACGCCAGGAAGAACGCTTCCCTGTACCTCAGGTACGCGGCCTACGCCGTCGTGGTCGTGCTCGTGAACGTCGCAGGCATGAGCCTGTTTGCCCGGTTCGACCTCACGGCCAACAAGGTCTACTCCCTCTCGAAGGTGAGCAAGCAGGTGGTTTCCACCCTGCAGGAGCCCCTCACGGTCAACGTGTTCTTCACCAAGAACCTGCCCGCGCCCTACAACACCGTGGAGCGCTACCTGAGCGACCTGCTGAACGAGTACGCCATCCACGGCGGCAGGAACTTCAACTACCGGTTCTACGACGTGACCCCGGAAGACGAGGGCGGCAACGAGGAAAGCGTGGAGAACCGCAAGATGGCCCAGGACTACGGCCTCTCCCCGGTGCAGATCCAGGCCATCGAGAAGGACGAGATGAAGTTCCGGAAGGCCTACATGGGACTGGCCATCGTCCACGGCGACATGATGGAGCGGATCCCCACCATCACGGACACCAGCGGCCTGGAGTACCGGATCACCACCTCCATCATGAAGCTCAACAACAAGATCAGCGCCCTGCTCAAGCTCAGCCAGCCCGTAGACGTGAAGCTCTACCTCTCCCCCTCCGTCGGGGAGGTCGCCCCCTACATGGGCCTGAAGGATATGGCGTCGCTGGCGCCGCAGGTGAGCGAGATCGTCCAGAAGCTCAACAAGAAGATGTACGACCGGCTCACCTTCTCCGTGGCCGAGCCTTCGGACCCGGCCGAGATGGCGGGCCTCGCGGCGAAGTACGGCCTCATGCACCTCAAGTGGCCCGACCTGGAGGGCACCGACGTCCGCGCCGGCGAGGGCGTGCTCGGCCTCGTCCTGGAGCACGGCGGCAGCAAGGCGGTGCTCCCCGTGATCCAGGTGTACCGCATCCCCCTGTTCGGGACCAGGTACAACTTCTTCCAGCCCGAGGCCCTGGACGAGATGATCTCCCAGAGCGTCGAGTCGCTCATCGGCATCAACGAGAACATCGGCTTCCTCGCAGACCACGGCACCCTGCAGACCTCGGCCATGCCCGGCACCGCGGCCAGGGAGCCCATCTCCAACTTCAACGAGCTCGTGAACCAGAACTACTCCGTCAAGCAGGTGTTCCTCAAGGACGGCGCGGTCCCGAACGGCCTCAAAAGCCTCGTCATCGCGGGCCCCACGGAGAGCTTCAGCGACTGGGAGCTTTTCCAGATCGACCAGGCCCTCATGCGGGGCACCAACCTCGCAGTCTTCCTCGACCGCTTCCAGGAGGTCCAGTACGGGCAGGCCAACCCCATGGCGGGTCAGCAGACCCAGTACGTGCCGCTGAACACCGGGCTGGAGAAGCTCCTGGAGCACTACGGTGCCAGGGTCTCGAGCTCCATCGTGCTCGACGAGAAGTGCTTCAGGCAGCGCCTGCCCGTGGAGTACGGCGGGGGCGAGCAGGCCGTGCCCTTCGCCCCCATCATCGAGGCGAAGAACATCAACACCCGGCTCAAGTACATGCGGAACATCAACACCCTCATCACGCTGGCGGTCTCGCCCATCGAGATCGACCCCAAAAGGCTGGGCGTGCACAACGCCCTGGCGCACCTGCTCTTCTCCTCGTCCGAGCGCTCCTGGGAGATGCGCGACAGCGTCGTGCTCAACCCCATGCTCATCAAGCCGCCCGCGTCCGGGGGGGACATGCGCAGCAGGCCGCTCGCGTACCTCCTCGAGGGCACCTTCAGGAGCTATTTCACGGGCAAGCCCCTCCCCGCCGCGGGCGGGCAGGCCGATGGGGCACCCGCCGGAAAGGGCGCGCAGGGGGAAGCCTCAGGCGGCCCCGGAAAGATAACCGGCGCGGGCGGGTTCGTGCCCGTGTGCGCCAGGCCGGGGAAGATCTTCCTCATCGGCTCCTCCCAGATGCTGGCAAACAACCTCCTGGACACGGACAGCCAGAACCCCGACTCCACCTTCGTCATGAACCTCCTCGACGTGCTGAACGACCGGATGGACATCTCCCTCATGCGGAGCAAGACGCTGACCATCAACCCCCTGGAGGAAACCTCGGTCCGGACGAAGATGTTCATCAAGACCTTCAACATCGCCTTCGTGCCGGCCATGGTGGCGGGCATCGGCCTGCTGGCCTGGGTGAGGAGGCGCATCCGCAAGAAGCGCATCGAGGGGCTGTTCGCCCGGAGGGCATGAGCCATGAAGAGAAAGATCGAATACCTCGCCCTGGTGCTGGTCATCGTCGCGGTGGGGTCCTACCTCTACTTCAAGCGTACCGACCGGGTGCACTACGACATCCCCCGGCTCCAGGAGATCGACGCCCGTGCGGTGACGTCCCTGGAGATCTCCTCGTGGAGCGGGAGCGTGACCCTGTCCCGGAAGGGGGGCGAGTGGGTTCTCTCCCCCTCGGGGTACCCGGCCGACGCCCAGAAGGCGCGCAAGCTGCTCCACGACGTCGCGACCCTGACCCTGACGGACCTCGTTTCCGACTCGAAAAACTACGACCGCTACGACCTGGGCGAAAAAGACCGGATCACGGTGAAGGCCCATGCCGGCTCCCGCCTGCTGCGCGAGTTCGTCGTGGGCAAGACGGCCCCCACCTCCCGGCACACCTTCGTCATGCTCCCCGGAAACCCCAGCGTCTACCAGGCGGTGGACAGCTTCCGCGAGGACTTCCAGGGCGACGCGGCATCCTTCCGGCTCAGGAAGGTGCTCGGGTTTTCCATGGACGGCATCACGAAGGTGAGCGTGCGGTCGGGCTCGGCCGAAGCGGCCTACTCCCGGCAGGTTTTTCCGGACAAGCCCGGAAAGCCCGCCGCCTGGGTGAACGGCTCGGGGAAGGAGGCCTCCCGGTCGGACATGGACCTGCTCGTGTCGAGCCTGAGCAGCCTCGAGTGCAGCGGGTTCCTCGACCACCTGAAGAAGGGCGGCCTGGGCGCGCCCGAAGCGGTGGTCACGCTCACGGGCGACCGGGAGTACTCCCTGTCCATCTACCCGAAGACAAGCGAGGGGACTCCGCTCACCTCGTCCGGCTGCGTCTCCGTCTTCACCCTCCAGGACTACCAGCTCGAGGCCATCCGAAAGGCCGTCGACAAGCTCGCCGGCGCCCGCTGAGCCCGCGGGACGACCCGTCTGCGGGCGTGAAGCCTTTCTCGACGGGATGGACATCCGCCCGCGTTTCCTGTACCTAAGGAACCGAGGCCCAGGCCTCGAGTCGAGCGACCTTCACGGGAGGAGACGGACATGACCGAAAACACCATGCCCCAGGTGCTCACGCAGGACATCGGAGACGCGGGTCTCCAGTATCTCCTGTACGAGTGCGACGGCCCCACCCTCATTCTCATGCACGCCACGGGGTTCCAGCCCTGGCTGTGGCACCCCATCGCCCGGGCGCTTTCCGGGAAATGGCGCATCGTGGCCCCCTACTTCTGCGACCACCGGGTGAGCGACCCGGAGGAGGGCGGCCTGCACTGGATGCAGGTGGCCGAAGACCTCAAGATCTTCTGCGAGAGGCTCGGGATACGCGCCCCCGGGCTCGTGGGCCACTCCATGGGGGCCACCGTCCTCACCCTCGCC
>JAKLDU010000114.1 GCA_022703355.1 Deltaproteobacteria bacterium
TCTTCCGCATCACCGCCTACGCCCAGGAGCTCCTGGACAAGATCGAAGACCTGAGGGAAGGCTGGCCCGAGCGGGTCCTCTCCATGCAGAAGAACTGGATCGGCCGGAGCACGGGCACCCTGATCCGCTTCCGCATCGAGGGCACGCAGGAGGACATCGAGGTCTTCACCACGCGGCCCGACACCCTCTTCGGCGCCACCTTCATGAGCATCGCCCCGGAGCACCCCCTTGTCGGGAAGCTCTCGAAGGGCACGGCGCAGGAGGGGGCGGTGAAGGCCTTCGTGGACAGGACCCTCACCGTGGACACCTACACCCGCGTCTCCGACCTCTATGAAAAGGAAGGCGTCTTCACGGGCGCGTACTGCATCAACCCGGTCACCGGCTTCAGGATGCCCATCTTCTCGGCCAACTTCGTCCTGTACGACTACGGCACCGGCGCGGTCATGGCGGTCCCCTCCCACGACCAGCGTGACTTCGAGTTCGCCAGGAAGTACGATCTCCCCATCATCGTGGTCATCCAGCCCGAGGGCGAACCCTCCCTCGACGGGGCGACCATGGAACGCTCCTACGAGGGCGAGGGCGTGCTCGTGAACTCCGGGAAGTTCGACGGCATGAAGAACACCGACGCCATGGGGGCGATCACCGGCGAGCTCCGGTCACTCGGCCGGGGCTCGGACACCGTGAACTTCCGCCTGCGCGACTGGGGCATCTCCCGCCAGCGCTACTGGGGAGCACCCATCCCCATGGTCCGCTGTGAAAAGTGCGGCACGGTCCCGGTGAAGATCGAGGACCTGCCCGTGATGCTGCCGGAGAACGTGGAGTTCACCGGCACCGGCGTCTCCCCCATCGCCCTGGACGAGGCCTTCGTGAACACCTCCTGCCCCGTGTGCTCGGGCCCGGCAAAAAGGGAGACCGACACCATGGACACCTTCGTGGAGTCCTCCTGGTACTTCATCAAGTTCGCCAGCCCCCACACGAAGGACGCACCCTTCGACAAAAAGGAGGTCCACTACTGGATGCCCGTGGACCAGTACATCGGGGGCATCGAGCACGCCATCCTGCACCTCCTGTACGCCCGGTTCTTCACCAAGGTCCTGCGGGACCTCGGCTACGTGACCTTCGACGAGCCCTTCAGGAAGCTCCTCACCCAGGGCATGGTGATCAAGGACGGGGCCAAGATGTCCAAATCCAAGGGCAACGTGGTGGACCCCGAGGAGCTCGTCAAAAACTACGGCGCCGACGCCACGAGGCTCTTCTGCCTCTTCGCCGCCCCCCCCGAGAAGGACATGGACTGGAGCGACAAGGGCATCGAGGGTTCGCACCGGTTCCTGTCGCGTCTCTGGCGGCTCGTGCTCGAAGCGAAGGACAGCTTTCCCCGGCCTTCCCCGGAGCCCGGCGAGATCCCCGCGAGCGTAGCAGGCCTCAAGCGCAAGACCCACCAGACCATCCGGAAGGTCACCGACGACATCGAGAAGCGTTTCCGGTTCAACACGGCCATCGCCGCCATGATGGAGCTCGTCAACGACCTGTACCGCGTCAGGGAGACAACCGCCACCCCCGGGGAGTTCGCGGTGGTGGAGGAGGCCGTCGAGAGCCTGCTGGTCATGCTCTCGCCCTTCGTGCCCCACATCGCCCAGGAGCTCTGGGAGGCTCTGGGCCACGAAGACACCCTGTATAACAAGGCGTGGCCGGGGTTCGATGCCCGGTGGGCCGAAGAGCAGGAGGCCACCATCGCCGTGCAGGTCAACGGCAAGCTCCGCGCCACCATCACCGTCCCCAAAGACGCGGACCAGGCCTCCGTGGAGGCCCTGGCCTTTGCCGAGACCAACGTGAAGAGGTTCATGGAAGGCGCACAGATCAAAAAGGTCATTTATGTGCCGAACAAGATCATTAATATCATTGCTGCTGTGCGCTAGCCTCTCCGCCTGCGGATACTCCTTCGTCCTCGACGGGAGGACGTCCGCCGCAAAGTTCGTGATGGAGGCCAGCGCCAACAGGACGAGCCTCATCGACGCAGGAACCATCCTGGACGCCAGCCTGGAACGGACCCTCTCGTCCATGGGCATGCTCGCCTCCGGCGAGAGCTCGAAGACGGTGCGGGCCACGCTGGTGTCCTTTTCCACCGAGACGGTGACCGCCCCGTCGCTTACGTCCCCGGACCGGTACCGCCTCCACATCCGGGTGACCGCCCGGGTGACCGACGCCCAGGGCAAGGAGCTCTGGAGCATGAGCTTCACCGACACGGGCACCTACTCCGAGGGGGGGCGGACGGAAGACGCCCTGGAGGAGGCCAGCAGGCGGGTTTCCCTGCAGATGGCGAGGGCGCTCGCCTCGGCGGGCCTATGACGGGCTCCAGGCTCAGGCCCCCCCTGAAAAACGCCTACCTCTTCATCGGCGAAGAGGTCTTCCTCATCGAGGAGGAGCTCTCGCACGCCCGAAACCTCCTGGGGGATGGGGCATCCATGAACAGCTCGTCCTGGCAGGCCCCGGAGGTTTACCGCATGGACGAGGTCATCGGCCTGTGCAACACCATGCCCTTCCTGTCGGACCGGAGGCTCGTGGTCGTCCGGAACGCCCACAAGCTCCCTGCGGCCGACCAGGAAAAAATCAACGGCTACCTTGGCGACCCCTGCCCCTCCACGACGCTCATCCTCACCATGGAGAGCGTGAAGGACAAGGATGAGGCGAAAGTGACGAAATGGCTCACCTCCCCGCATGAAACGGTGCATTTCAACGCCCTGAAGGGGAGGGATGCCATCGAATGGATCGCGGGCAGGGCACAGGCGCTCGGGAAAACCATCGACCGGGTCGCGGCAAACAGGCTGGCAGAGGCCACCGCCGGGAACGTCTGGTTCATGGCTTCCGAGATCGACAAGCTGAGCCTTTACACGTCGGACAATCCCGCCATCTCCCTCAAGGACGTGGAGGAGCTGGTGATGCGCTCCCTGGAGCCGCCGGTCTTCTCCTTTCTCGACTCCCTGTTCGACCGGAGGAAGGACGTGATCACGAAGCTCTGCGAGCTCGAGTGGACGGGGATGACCGAGCTGGAGATCATCTCGCGCATCGAGAAGAACATCACCCAGCACTACCAGGTCCTCGTGGAGAACAAAAAAAATCTTCCGGGCCTGAGCGCTTACGGGGAGAAAAAGATCTCCGGGCGCAGGTCCCTGTGGAGCGCTTCCCAGCTCGTGGAGCTCCTCGGGGAAATCCGGAAGGTCGAGCACGGCATCAAGTCGGGAAAGTCCCTGCACCCCTATGCAGAGATGCACGACGCTATCTTAAGCGTGCTGTCCCCTGCCTGAGAAAAATTTCCCGCCCCCCCAAAGCCCCGGACGAGACCGGCGCAGAAGCGTTCCCGGACATGCGCGGGGAGCGGCCGAGACCGCCCTTGTGGTACGATTCCCTCCTCGTGGCGAGCCGGGGCCCGCAAGGAGCGGCCTTTTCTCACCGGGGCAGTGATGAACGATGACCGGGAAGCCCGTGCCCGTGGGGGGGATGCGGCCCCCGATGCGCGGGGCTGGCACGGCAAACCCTACGGGATGATCACCGTGGAATGCTTCGGCCCCTGAAGCGCGGTGCTGGCACCCCGACGGCGGAGGGTCCCCTCCGGTCTTTTCTTTCAGCGCGGAATTGCTCGATGGGATTCGGGAATGCACCGCCCGGCCAGTCGGACGCAAAGGGGGCGCCGTCCTTTCGTGAGCGGCGGTGCGAGGGTGTCGTGCGGCCCGTTCCCGGTGCGATCACGGCAGGGGCCGGGTTGTCCGGGGATCAGGAAGGGAGTTCGCTGACTTTCCTGGTGAGCCGGGAGATCTTCCTCGATGCGGTTCTCCTGTGCAGGATGCCCTTGCTCACGGCGCTGTCCAGGCGGGAAACGGCCTCTTTATAATAGGTCTTCACCCCGTCGGCATCCTTTTCCTCGAGGGAGGAGCATACCTTTTTGACGGTGGTGTTGATGGTGGATTTGCAGCTCTTGTTCCTGAGCCTTCTCTTCTTGGTCTGTTTCACCCTTTTCAGGGCCGAAGCGTGATTCGCCACGTACTGTTCCTCCTTCGTTCTCTAAAACCTGAGGTGATTGTTATTAGCCATGCTTCCCTCATATGTCAAGTGCTTTATCTGCGGAGAAGGCGGCTTGAACATGCGTGCCGCACGCTCATCTTTGACGGGGGAAAAGGCAAAAAAAGAGGGGGATGGGTTTCTCCCTCGAACCGGTTCTCCCGAGAGGGCCGGCGGGGGAAACTCGAGGGGGCAGCGGCAGCCGACCCCTCTCCATCCTCCTGAAAGGACTGCCGGCTACTGCTTCTTTTCGGCTGCGGGAACCGCCGGGGTTGCAGGAGTCGCCGGGATCGCCGGGGTCGCCGCTTCCTTCTTCTCTTCCTTCTTCACGGCCTTCTTCGCCTTGTCCTTCTTCGCCTTCTTCACATCCTTGGCCTTCTTGACTTCCTTGTCCTTCTTCACATCGGCGGGCGCGGCCGCGTTGGCGGCGTTCTTGTCCGCATTGGGCTTCACCACCGCCGTGTCCGTTGCGGCGGGGGCGGCTTTGGGGTCGGCCTTGGGGGCGTCGGCCGCGAAGACCATCGTGGCGAAACAGACCATTACCAGTACTGCGATCAAGCGAGCAACCTGCTTCATAGGTAGTGCCTCCTCAGTGGTTTTTGTTGAACCTCCTATACAGAATCCCCGGTTAAGCCATTATTAGAACAAGATTAAAAAGTTCTCATCTTGCCGCCGCCGGAGGTCAGCGGCAGGGGTGCCCGGAGCGGGCCCGGAACCGGGGGGACAGGAGGGGGGAGCCGGCGGGCTTACCCTGGTCTGTGGCACGCCACGAAATGCCCCGGCGCTTTTTCCTCCAGGCCCGGCGCCCCGCCTTCGCAGAGACTGCCCCCCCGGGGGCACCAGCCGCTGCACGGGCACGCGGAGGGGCTCGAAGCCGACGCGATCCCGCTCCTCCCGGCAGAGCCCGGGGCGCTGCCCCGGACCGGCCGGGGCTCGGGCACCGCCTCCATGAGGCATTGCGTGTAGGGGTGGAGGGGCTGGGCGAACAGGGAGCCGGAGTCGGCCAGCTCCACGATCCGGCCCTTGTACATGACCGCGATCCGGTGGGAGATGTACCCCACCACCGAGAGGTTGTGGGAGATGAACAGGTAGGAGAGGCTGAACTCCTTCTGGAGGTCCACCAGAAGGTTGATGACCTGGGCCTGGATGGACACGTCCAGGGCGGAGACGGGCTCGTCGCAGATGAGCAGCTTGGGATTGATGGCCAGGGCGCGGGCGATGCAGATCCTCTGCCTCTGCCCCCCGGAGAACTCGTGGGGGTACCTCCCGAGCATGTCCCCGTTGAGGCCCACCTTCCTCATAAGCTCGAGGGTCCTTTCCCGCCGCTCCCGGGCACTCCCTTCGCCGTGGATGACCATGGGCTCCTCGATGATGGACCCGACCCTCCGCCGCGGGTTGAGAGACCCGAAGGGGTCCTGGAACACCACCTGCACACCCCTCCTGATGCGTTTGAGATAGTCGCCCCGGGCGCTTTTCAGGTCTGCCCCGTCGAAGGAGACGCTTCCCGCGTCGGGGGCCTGAAGGGCGAGGATGAGCTTCGAGAGGGTGGTCTTGCCGCACCCGGACTCTCCCACGAGGCCGAGCGTCTCGTTGGGGAGGATGTCGAGATCGACGCCGTCCACCGCCTTCACCTCGCCGGAGACCTTCCGGAAGACGCCCGAGGTGATGGGAAAGGTCTTTCTCAGCCCGCGGATTCTGAGCAGGGCGTCATTCACGGGGCATACCTCCAGCATCTCACCTGGTGCCCCTGCCGGGGGATGAAGGTGGGGGGGTACTCCCTGGGGCAGATGTCCATGGCCACGTCGCAGCGGTTGTGGAAGGTGCACCCGGAGGGCAGGTCGCTGAGATTCGGGACGGTGCCCGGTATCGTGTGGAGGACCTCCCCGCGCCTGCGCGCCTCGATTGTGGGAACCGAGCGCATGAGCCCCCTGGTATAGGGGTGGAGCGGGGCCTCGAAG
>JAKLDU010000115.1 GCA_022703355.1 Deltaproteobacteria bacterium
GGGTGCACGGCGCTCGCATCGAGCGGATGGGCGCCCTCCCGTATGCGCAGGAAGCCGGCCCCCTGCTCGAAGGCCTTCTCGCCCAGGCGGGGCACCTTCCTGAGCTCGGCCCTGCTCCGGAAGGGCCCGTGCTCCGCGCGGAAGGCCGCGATGTTGCCCGCCAGGACCGGCCCAAGCCCCGAGACATACGCGAGGAGCTCGGGGCTCGCGGTGTTCACCTCCACGCCGACGGCGTTCACGCAGCTCCGGACCACGTCGTCGAGCCTGGCCTTCAGCCTGTTCTGGTCCACGTCGTGCTGGTACTGGCCCACGCCGATGGCCTTGGGGTCGATCTTCACGAGCTCCGCCAGCGGGTCCATGAGGCGTCTGCCGATGGAGACAGCCCCCCTGACCGTCACGTCGTGCTGGGGAAACTCACGGCGGGCCGCCTCGGAGGCGGAGTACACCGACGCCCCGCTCTCGTTCACCATGACCACGGGGATGCGGAGGTCGAGGCTCCGCACGAAGGACTCGGTCTCGCGCCCCGCCGTGCCGTTGCCGATGGCCACCGCCTCGGCGGCGTACTCCCCCACCAGGCTCCTCACGGTCCGGGCCGCATCCTCCGCCCTGCCCCCGGCGAAGCCCGGGAAGATCACCTCGTGGTGGAGGAGGGCGCCCTGGGCGTCGAGGCACACGACCTTGCAGCCGGTGCGCATGCCCGGGTCGATGGCGAGCACGCGCTTCGAGCCCAGGGCCGGGGCCATGAGCAGCTCCCGGAGGTTGCTTGCGAAGACGCCCGTGGCCTCGTCGTCGGCCCGGCCCTTCAGGAGGGCCTTGAGCCCGTTTTCCAGGGAGGGGGCCAGCAGGCGCCCGTAGCTCTCCGCCGCGGCGAGGGCGACCTGCTCCGAGCACGGGTTCGCCCCCTTGACCGCTTCCCGGTGCACAAGGCCGAGGGCCGCTTCCTCGTTCGGCCGTGCGCCCACCTTCAGAAACCCCTCCCGGCCGCCGCGGAACATGGCCAGGACGCGGTGGCCGGGGGCCTTCGCCGCGGGCTCGGACCAGTGGAAGTAGTCCCGGTAGGTGGCGCCCTTCTCTTCTGCGCCCGCGCAGACCTCGGACGTGAGCACGCCCTCCTTTTCGAAGAAGGCGCGGAGCTTCGCCCGCACCCCGGCATCCTCGGAGATGCGCTCGGCGATGATGTCCCGGGCACCGGCAAGGGCGTCCGGAACGCTCCCCACCCCTTTTTCCTCATCGAGGAAAGTCCGGGCTTCGGCCAGGGGGTCCACCCCGTCCTTCTGGGCAAAGACCGCGTCCGCCAGCGGCTCGAGACCCTTTCCCCGGGCAATGGTGGCGCGGGTCCTCCGCTTGGGCCTGAAGGGCAGGTACAGGTCCTCGAGCCCGGCCATGGTCGGGGCGGCATTGACCGCACGGGCCAGCTCGGCCGTGAGCACCCCCTGCCCTTCCAGGGACTTGAGGATCGCCCCCCTCCGGTCGTCCAGGAGCTCGAGCTCCTTGAGGCGGTCTTTCACGCCCGTGATGACCACCTCGTCCAGGGAACCGGTCTTTTCCTTGCGGTAGCGGGCGATGAAGGGCACCGTGGCGCCCTCGGCGAGGAGGCCCGCCACGGCGGCAACCTGCCGGGGCCGTATGCCCAGCTCGGCAGCGATCTGTGCAATGCGGGCTTCGTTCATACCCTCCCTGTATCGCGCCCGTGCCCGGACTGTCAATCCCGCCGGGAATGCGAAAAGCCCCTTTCCTGGTGGAGATCTTCGAGAGGCACGGCTTCATCTGGGGCTGCAGGTGGCGCAGCTATGACGCCATGCACTTCGAGTACCGGCCCGAGCCGCTCCACAGGTGATCAGTCGTCGAACCCTTCGGGCAGGGCCTCCCGGGCGAACTGCTCCAGGTAGTCCCGGTCCACGGCCAGAACCGGCCCCTTCCAGGAGATGATCCCCCTTCCCCTGAGCCTCTCGAAGAGGCGGGACAGGGTCTCGGGGATGGTGCCGATGGCGGATGCGATGTCCTTTTTCGAGAGCTCGGGGGAGTACTCCTCCCGCACGCCGTAGTGCTCGACCAGGAAGCGGAAGAAGCGCTCCTCCACGTCGAGGCTCGTGAGGTAGAGGATCCGGTCCGTGAGGTAGCGCTGCTTGTGCATGAGCGTGGCGATGAACTCGTTGCGGAACCGGGGCTCGTCCAGCAGGCCGAGGAAATGCTCACGGGGGATGAGCACCGCCGAGACCGGGGTCATGGCCGCGGCGCTCACGGGGTAGACGTCGCTCTCGAAGAGGATCACCTCGGCGAAGATGGAGCCGGGCCCCTGGAGCCTGAGCACCGTCTCCTGGCCCGCCGGCGAGGTCTTGTAGATCTTGACGGTCCCCGAGGAGAGGGCGTAGAAGCCCGTGCCCGTGTCCCCCTCGAGGAACAGGATGCCGTTTCTGGGATGCTTCACCAGGCGGCACTGCTTCGCGATCATGGCGAGCGACTGTTCGCTCAGGGAGGGAAAGGCCGTCCTCAGTATGTTTTCAAGCTCCATCCTGTCCTCTCGTGCGCTTTATTCGATCTTCCCGAATTATTTTTTCAGATTTGACCCAAGTCAAGTATTCCCTTTTGCCGGCCTGTTATTATTGACAACATAATACAGAATAAACAAGGAGGATGACATGATGTTCTGTTACCAGTGCCAGGAAACGGCGAAAAACACCGGCTGCACCGTCAGGGGTGTGTGCGGAAAGACGGAGGACACGGCAAACCTGCAGGATCTCCTCATCTACAGCCTGAAGGGTCTTGCGGCGTGCGCCAGGCAGGCCGGCGGCAAGGCCGACCTCATGGACCTCGGCCGGTTCACCATCCGGGCCATGTTCTCCACCATCACCAACGCCAACTTCGACAACGACCGGATCGTGGCTCTGATCCGCGAGTCGCTGAAAAAGCGCGAAGAGCTGAAAAAGAGCGCCGGCCTGAACGTGACCGCCCCCGAAGCCGCCCTGTGGTTCTCCGACGACGAGGGCGAGTTCACGCAGAAGGCCCCCTCCGTGGGCATCCTCGCCACGGAGAACGAGGACGTCAGGTCTCTGCGCTCCCTGCTCCTGTTCGGCATGAAGGGCATCTCGGCCTACGCGGACCACGCGTACATCCTCGGGTACGAAGACCCGGAGATCTACTCCTTCCTGTTCAAGGGCCTCGAGGCCATGACCCTGGACAAGACCGCCGACGAGCTGGTGGCCCTGGTCCTCGAGTGCGGGAACACCGCGGTGAGGACCATGGCCCTGCTGGACAAGGCCAACACGGAGACCTACGGCACCCCGGGCCTCACCAAGGTGAACATCGGCGTGCGGGGCAACCCGGGCATCCTCGTCTCCGGCCACGACCTCAAGGACTTCGAGGAGCTCCTGAAGCAGACCGAGGGCACCGGCGTCGACGTGTACACCCACTCCGAGATGCTGCCGGCCAACTATTACCCCGCGTTCAGGAAGTACTCCCACCTCGTGGGCAACTACGGCAACGCCTGGTGGAAGCAGAACGAGGAGTTCGAGAGCTTCGGCGGCCCGGTTCTCATGACCACCAACTGCATCATTCCCCCGAAGGATTCCTACAAGGACCGGGTCTTCACCACGGGCATGGTGGGCTACCCGGGCATGAAGCACATCCCAGAGCCGGAAAACGGCAAGGCCAAGGACTTCAGCGAGATCATCGCCCTGGCGAAGAAATGCCCCCCGCCCACCCAGATCGAGACAGGCGAGATCACCGGCGGGTTCGCCCACGAGCAGGTTCTGCAGCTCGCCGACAAGGTGGTGGATGCGGTGAAGTCGGGCGCCATCAAGCGCTTCGTGGTCATGGCCGGCTGCGACGGCAGGTTCAAGGCGCGCAACTACTTCACCGAAGTGGCCCAGTCCCTGCCGCAGGACACCGTGATCCTCACCGCGGGCTGCGCCAAGTACCGCTACAACAAGCTGCCCCTGGGCGACATCGGCGGGATCCCGCGGGTGCTCGACGCGGGCCAGTGCAACGACTCCTACTCGCTGGCGGTCATAGCGCTCAAGCTCAAGGAGGTCTTCGGGCTCTCGGACATCAACGAGCTGCCCATTTCCTTCGACCTCGGCTGGTACGAGCAGAAGGCCGTGGCCGTCCTCCTGGCGCTGCTGGCCCTGGGCGTCAAGCATATCCGCCTCGGGCCTACGCTCCCGGGCTTCCTGTCCCCCAACGTGGCCAAGGTCCTCGTGGAAAACTTCGATATCAAACCCGTCGGGGACGCGGCGGGCGACGTGGCGGCCATGGTGGAAGGGAGGTAGCGGGGAGACGTCACAGGACCGGGGCCGCACTCCCCACAGGGGGCGGCCGTTTCAGGTTTGGCACGATCCTCGATCAAATACCGGGGTTCCCCTCCGCACGGGGGGGGTCCCCGCCTCTGCCCGGAGGGAACTCCGGGTGACGGGAGCATGAAATGAAAAGAAACATCATCGAGATAGACGAAGAGCTCTGCAACGGGTGCGGGAGCTGCGTGACCGCCTGCGCCGAAGGGGCGCTTCTGATGGTGGACGGCAAGGCGAAGCTCGTGAGCGACGTCTACTGCGACGGCCTGGGCGCCTGCATCGGAGACTGCCCCACGGGCGCGCTCAAGGTCATCGAGCGCGACGCGCCCGCGTTCGACGAGAAGGCGGTGGAAAGGCACCTCGAGGAATCGAACAGGCCCGAGACGCCGCTGGCCTGCGGCTGCCCGGGCTCCGCAGCCATGACGTTCCAGATCGCCGATGGCCCGAGCGGCCCGGCACCGGGGAAGTCGAGCCTCTCCCACTTCCCGGTGAAGCTCCAGCTCCTCAATCCAGCTGCGCCCTTCCTCAGGGGTGCGGACCTGCTCCTCATGGCAGACTGCGCCGCCCTGTGCTACCCGGCCCTGCACCAGAAGCTCCTCAAGGGCAAGGCAGTGGCCATGGGCTGCCCCAAGCTGGACGACCTGCCCGCACACGTGGAGAAGCTCTCCCGGGTCATCTCCCAGGGCGGCGTCAGGAGCCTCACCGTGGTCCACATGGAAGTGCCCTGCTGCAGCGGGTTCGTCCGCGCCGCCCAGATGGCGGTGCAGCAGGCCGACGCGCACATCCCCGTGCGGCACATCACCATCGGCCGCCAGGGCGACCTCCTGGCCGAGGGCCCGGTGGAAATCTGAGCGCGATGCCATCGAACCTCCTCCCGGCCGGGTGAGCCTGCATGCCCTCGCGGCTCACCCGGCAGGGGCTCGTCGGGGCGTCCGTCGTCCCCAATTTCAAGAATTCCCGAAACCGGGGACATCCCTGTTTTCTGGGGGCATTGACTCGGAAAGGGCATTCAGGGATAATGCTCCCGTGAATCATGAAATGCCTGAAAAGATCTGCTTCGAGGGGGGTGTATGGCTCAGGATGAAAAGGCGGAGGTCCCGGGAAAGAAAGGGTTTCGGAGAAGGACGTTTCTCGGCTGGGGGGCGGCGCTCCTGGGCGGGGGGGCGCTGGCCTGGACCCTGGGCCCCTGGCTGAGGAAGGCCCCGCCCGCCGGCCCCGCGGCGTTCAGGAAATCGCCGCACGGAAGCCCGAGGCTCATCTACGTCGCCATCGACGCCCTGCACCCGAACTACCTCGACCTGAACGCGGACGGCCTGTCCGGCGGCGGCCCGGGCAACTGGCTCATGCCCAACATCCGCGCCTTCCTGGAAAAGGCCCTGTGGTTCCGCGACGCCAAGGCGTACCTCCCCGCGGCCACGGACATGAACCATCTCAACGCCATGGCCGGCACCTCCACGGCACAGACCGGCATCATCGGCGTATGGGCACAGCCCCAGCGCTGGGACGACAAGGGCCGGGCGGTCATCGCCCACTCGAGCCTCCAGCTCACCCGGGACGACCGGGGCAGGCCCGTGGACACCATCTTCCACGCCTGGAAGAGGCGCTGGCCGGAGTCGAGGACGCTCCTGATCACGGGCAAGGAGTGGGTGGGGGAGATGTTCCGGGACGAGAAGCCCGGGACGTGCGTGGACATCCTCGTGACCGG
>JAKLDU010000116.1 GCA_022703355.1 Deltaproteobacteria bacterium
CGGTCAGGTGAAGGCGGGCGGAAACGGTGAGGCTTCCCTGCAGGCCGCGGGAGCGGCCGCCGTCACGGCGAAGGCTCAGGAGGAGAAGGCCGCCGCCGCGGCACAGAAGGCCAGGGCCGACGAGGCAAGGGAGCGGGAGGCCATCGAGATCGTGCAGGGGTCACTGCTGCCGGTTTTCAGGGAGATGGGGTACAGGCAGCGCGACCGCGGGACCTACTTCCTCCCCGTCGTGGGCGACAAGGTCGTCTCCATCGATGCCGCCGAGGTCCCCATCATCGACCTCGACGGGAGCCGGCGCGTCCTTGTCGACGTGAACAACCGGATCCCCCCGGAGACGAAAAAACTCATCGAGGAGACCTATCCCGGCACCAGGGTCCTGTCCGGCCCTGCGGGCGGGAAGGAGGCCCTCCTGGAACGGCTGCTGGACGCCTGCGGCTACTTCTCCGTGAACAGGGACGCGGGCCCGGTCCTCGTGGGGGAGGATGAAAAGATCCGGCTGTTCGGGAAATGGGTGATCTACAAGGACAAGTCCCGCCGCCGAGTCGTCGTGATCAATGTCCTGTCGCCCGGGGAGCTCGCGACCCCCGAAGAGATCAGAAACTATGCGTCTCGCTTCGGCATCCGGCTCGTGGAGATGGGGGGAAAGCCCGCTTTCGGGCCGAAGGCCTCCCAGGGACCGCTCAGGGGGCTCGGGCAGTCCTACGAGAAGCTGTTCGGCATCATGGGCGTCGCCTACGAGAAGGACAGGGAGCTGAGCCTCGTTTCCCTCGACGCCCTGAAGATCTCCTACACCGCCCCGCTGATGATCGGCAAGGTGGTCATCACGCCGGAGCTCCCGGACAGGACCATGCTCGAGATGCTCCAGAAGACCGGCTACCGGGTGGTCGACGCGAAGAGGGAGAGCCTCGGGGACGTCCTCGAAGCCCTGAGCCTCCGGAAGCAGGGGCCCCCCGTCAGGATCGTGGTCGCCAAGGGCCGGGTCGAGCTGGACCTGCCCGCGGTGCAGGTGGGCGACACGACCATCCTCGAGCGCCCGGTGGACAAGGACATCGTCAAATTCCTCACCTCCACGGGGATGAAGGTCATGGTCTGGTAGGACCCCGGTTTCTGCCGATCCGGCGCAGCGGCATTTCGAGGGCCCGGGGCTCGAGAGTTCTGTCTGCCGGCTGAAGGAATGGGGATCACCCGCTGAAAGCACCCGGTCCGGTCAGAGAGGATTCTCCCCGGGATGAAGGATGCCCGGTCCACGCCGCCCGCCTTTTCAGGATTCGATGGGGCTGTTTCCCGGCTGAGAAAAGTGGGGGTTATGCCGCCGGCCCGGCGGGCTTGTCTTCCGTCGCTTCCTTTGCCAGGGCCTTCTTTTTCCCCACGAGCGCGGTCACCCAGATGCTGATCTCGTAGAGGAGGTAGAGGGGGCCGCCCAGCATGCACTGGCTGAACACGTCGGGGCCGGGCGTGAGCACCGCCGCCACGACGGCCACGATGAGGAAGGCGTACTTCCTGTTCTTCCTGAGCGTGGGGGCGCTCACGAGCCCCATCCTGGCCAGGAAGTACATGACCACGGGCAGTTCGAAGGCGCACCCGAAGCCGAGGAGGAACTTCATCGTGAAGTTCAGGTACTCCCTCATGGAGGGCATGGCGACGATGCTGTCCGAGGCGAAGCCCACGAAGAACTGGAAGCCCACGGGCAGCACGACGAAGAACCCGAACGAGGCCCCGGCGAAGAAAAAGAACGTCGCCACGAGCACGAAGGGGATGACGAGCTTGCGCTCGTTCTCGTAGAGCCCGGGCATGATGAATTTCCAGAGCTGGTAGAAGATGACCGGTGCGGAGACGACGATGCCGGCGAAAAAGGCCACCTTCATGTAGGTGAAGAAGGCCTCGGGCGGGGAGGTGAAGATGAGCTTGCTCCCCTTGGGCATGACCCTGATCATGGGGGCTGCCAGGAAGTCGAAGAGCCAGCCGGAGAAGGCATAGGAGGCCGTGAACCCCACCGCCACGGCCAGGGCGCACTTGACGAGCCTCCCGCGCAGCTCTTCGAGGTGGCTGGTGATGGGCAGCTTTTCCTCTTCCACGAAAAGCTACCCCGCGCCTTCTTCGGAGGGGCCGTCCTGGCTGCTTTCGCGTGCCGGTGCCTGCGCGCTTTCCTCCCGCACTTCCTTGAATATGTCCTCGGGCTCGGCCCCGGGCTTTTCTTCAGGAGGGGGGGCGCTCGCAGGCTTTTCGGGTTCCCTGGGCTGCTCTTCGGCGGCGAGGTCGATCTCGCGCTTCAGGTCGCTGGTGGCGCGGTTGAACTCGCCCATGACCTTTCCCAGGGTCTTGGCGATCTCCGGCAGCTTGCTCGGGCCGAGCACGATCAATGCCAGAACGAGTATGAACAGGAGCTCCTGACCACCGATGCCAAACATGGGGGTGATGATATATGACTTTTCATACCGGTGTCAAACGGAAGAGAGCCCGGGGCCGGGGAGCCTTCGGGCCGGCGGTTTTTTAGCATTTGACTAAAAGGGCAGGGTCCCATACTCTAGGGGCCTGGTATGAGGCGAAGGACAATAGCTCATGAGATTCTTCTCCAGGGCGTCGGCCTGCACAGGGGCACGCCCGTGGAGCTCTGCCTGCGGCCCGGGGAGGGCGGGATCGTGTTTTCCAGGGGCGGCGTCAGGATCCCGGCCCGGACGGAACACGTCGTGGACACGAGGCTCAACACCGCCATCGGCGCGGACGGGGCGGTCATATCCACCATCGAGCACCTGATGTCCGCACTGTGGGGCCATTGCCTCACCGACTGCGAGGTGGAGATCCGCGGGGACGAGATCCCGGTGCTCGACGGCTCGGCCAGGCCCTTCTTCCTGGCCATCCGGGAGGCCGGGTTTGCGGAGCTTTCGGGAGAGGTTGACCCCCTGACGGTGCATCAGACCCTGCGCGTCGAGGACGGCCCGTCATGGATCGAGGCGCGTCCCGGGCGGTTCTCCCTCACGTACGAGATCGATTTCCCGGGCACCGCCATCGGGCTGCAGCGCTTCTCCTTCGACGGCTCCGGCTATGAGGCCGAGATTGCCCCGGCCCGGACCTTCGGCCTGCTGCGCGACGTGGAGGCGATGCACGCCCAGGGGCTCGCCCTGGGGGGCAGCCTCGACAACGCCGTGGTGGTCGACGGCGAGAAGGTGGTCAACCCGGAAGGGCTCAGGTTCCCCGACGAGTGCGTCCGGCACAAGGTGCTCGATCTCCTGGGCGACCTCTGGACGCTGGGCGCGCCGCTGTGTGCGGAGATCTCGGCGGTGAGGGCGAGCCACAAGCTGCACATCGCCCTGGCGAAGAAGATTTGCGGGGCGCAGACCCGCGTCAGGGGCGGCAGGCCGTGATCTCCAAGAGAACCCGGGAGATCATCTACATCTTCCTCATCATCGGGGTCATCGCCCTGCTCAGCGTGGCGCGCACGAACGTCCGGCATCTCCAGGCCGTCTCCCTGTCGAGCAACATCGTGATCTTCGCGGTGATCAGCCTCAACGTGGTCCTGCTCGTGCTCGTGATCTTCCTGGTGACCCGCAACATCGCCAAGCTCCTCATCGAACGGCAGAAGGGCGTGCTGGGCACCAAGCTCAGGTTCAAGCTCGTCTCGGCCTTCGTTTTGCTGACGCTCATCCCCACCGGGGTGCTTTTCCTCACGAGCCTCCTGTTCCTGGACCAGTCCATGGAGGGCTGGCTCTCCTCCGAGGTGGAGACCGCCATCGAGGAGTCCATGAACGTGGCGAGCATCTACTACACCGAGTCCTCAGCCGAGGCCATCCACTATGCGAGCTCCATGGCTTCGGAGATCACCGAGCGCCGCCTCCTCAAGGAGGAGAACCTCGAGATCCTCAAGTCGCTCCTGAAGGACCGCATGGCCCTGTTCCGGTTCTCCTCGGTCGTGGTGTACTCCGCCCAGGGCGAGGAGCTCGTGAAGATCGCCTCCCCCAACGTCGGCGCCACCCTGCCTTCCACCAAGTCCAACGTGGTCCACAGCGCCATGGAGGGCAAGACCCTCTCGATGGTCGTGCGCACGGGCAAGGCGGATGTCATCGAGGGCATCGTGCCCATCAGGTCGTCGTTCAACATGAGGGACGTGGTGGGCGTGCTCGTGGCCGACTACTACATCCCCGAGAGCCTCTCGGGCAGGATGACCATCATCCGCAGCACCTTCGCCGACTACATCCAGAGCCTCAAGATCAAGGGCCCCATCAAGACCAACTGGGTCATCATCCTCAGCTCCATCACCCTGCTCGTGCTCTTCTCCGCCGTGTGGTACGGGATCAACATCTCCAAGGGCCTCATCAACCCCATAGAGAAGCTCGTCGAAGGCACGCAGAAGATCTCCCGGGGCGACCTGGGGTTCTCCATCGACGTCCAGTCCAACGACGAGCTCGGCCTGCTCGTGCAGGACTTCAACAAGATGGTCAGCGACCTGAAGGAGTCCCGCCGGCAGCTCGAGATGGCCTACAACGACATCCAGAACAGGAACCGCTACATCGGGACCGTGCTGCTGAACATCTCCACGGGCGTCATCACCCTCGAGCCGGACGACACGATCATCTTCATCAACCCCGCGGCCGAGGCCATGCTCTCCCTGTCCCAGGAGTCCGCCCGGAGGAAGAGGTACGATGAGGTGTTCACCGGGGACTTAAGCCCCATCGCCACCGACCTCATCGAGAACTTCAAGCGGTCCAAGGGCATCACCTCCCACAAGCAGATCGCCGTCTCGGTGGGCGACAAGCGGCTCACCCTCATGGGCCACGCCTCGTTTCTCCATGACGACAAGGGCGAGCACATGGGCACGGTGGTGGTCATCGACGATCTCACCCAGCTCCAGAAGATGGAGCGCATGGCGGCCTGGCGGGAGGTGGCCCGCAGGATCGCCCACGAGGTGAAGAACCCGCTCACCCCCATCCAGCTTTCCGCCCAGAGGCTCAGGCGCAGGTACATCGACAAGCTTGGTGAGGACGGCGAGGTCTTCGAGGAGTGCACCCGGGTCATCATCAAAGAGGTGGACGAGATGAAGCGGCTGGTAAACGAATTTTCCGCCTTTGCCAAGATGCCCACGTGCATGCCCGTGCCCGGCGACCTGAACAAGGTGGTCCAGGACGCGGTGACGCTCTACCGGCAGGCGCACCCGCAGATCACCTACGACGTAAGCCTCGACGAGGCCATGCCCAGGATGGAGATCGACAGCCCCCAGATGGGCCGCGCCATCGGCAACCTCCTGGAGAACGCCTCCAACGCAATCATCGAATCGGGCACGGCGGACATGAGGGTGAACATCAGGACCAACTACGACAACGAGGTGCGCATCGCCACCCTCGATATCGCCGACACGGGCGCCGGGATCCCCCCCAAGGTCAAGGAGCGGCTGTTCGAGCCGTACTTTTCAACCAAAAGGGGCGGGACGGGGCTGGGGCTGGTCATCGTCAACAGGATCGTCTCCGACCACAACGGCTTCATCAGGGTCAGGGACAACCTGCCCGCAGGGACGGTATTCAGCATAGAATTGCCGGTAAAGGAGTAGCCCATGAAGCGCACCGTTCTGATCGTCGACGACGAGGAGAGCATCCGGTTTTCCCTCAAGGGGGGGCTGGAGGACGAGGGGTACGCCACCCTGCTGGCCGCCAGCGGGGAGGAGGCCCTTCAGCTGGTGGAAGCGAACGAGGTGGACCTCATCCTCATGGACATATGGATGCCCGGCAAGGACGGGCTCAAGGTCCTCGAGGAGCTCAACGAAAGCGGCTCCCGGATCCCGGTGATCATCATGACGGGCCACGGCTCCATCGACACCGCGGTGCGGGCCACCCGCCTGGGCGCGCTCGACTTCGTGGAGAAGCCCCTGGACCTCAACAAGATCATCATCACCCTGCAGAACACCCTGCACCTGAAGGCCCTCGAAGA
>JAKLDU010000117.1 GCA_022703355.1 Deltaproteobacteria bacterium
TTCCTGCTCAAAGGGAAGCACGCCGGCGGTGCGGCAGACGCGGCGACCCACGGGGGCGCCGAGGCGAAGGGCGAGGCTGTCGAGGGCGGACCCACGCATGCCCTCGACCCCTTCGTGGTGAACCTGAGCGACGTCGAGAACCCCCGGTACCTCAAGGTGATCATGCAGCTGGAACTGGGCAGCGAGGAGCTCAAGCCGGAGCTCGAGAAGAACATGCCCCAGGTGCGCGACGAGATCATCATGCTCCTGTCGAGCAAGTCCTTCGACGACCTTTCCACGTCCCCGGGCAAGCGCTCCCTCAAGCGGTCCATCATCGAGTGCGTGAACCGGCACCTGACCACGGGCAGGGTGTCCAACGTGTACTTCTCCGACTTCGTGATCCAGTAGGGGGGGCGACATGGGCCAGATCCTGAGCCAGGAAGAGGTCGACGCCCTGTTGAAGGGGGTGGTCGGCGGGGAGATCGAAACCGAGACCGACATGCCGGAGCTGGCGGAGTCCGGCGACTGCCACAAGTTCGACTTCATGGCCCAGGACAAGGTCATCCGGGGCCGGATGCCCACCCTGGACGCCATCCACGACCGGTTCGCGCGGTTCTTCCGCATCACGCTCTCGAGCATGCTCCGGCGCATGATCGACGTCACGCCGGTGTCGCTCGACACCCTGAAGTTCGGGAACTTCATGCGGTCGCTCCCGGTGCCCTCGAGCATCCACATCATCCGGGTCGAGCCCCTGAGGGGCAACGCCCTGGTGGTCCTGGAAACCAAGCTCGTGTTCGCGCTGATCGACAGCTTCTTCGGCGGCCGGGGCGCGGGGGCCATGAAGGTGGAAGGCAGGGAGTTCACACCCATCGAGCAGCGCATGCTCTACAAGGTCGTGTCCTCCGCCATCAAGGAGCTCGAGAACGCCTGGCAGCCCGTCTACGACCTGTCCTTCTCGTACTCCCGGGGCGAGATGAACCCCCAGTTCGCGGGCATCATCCCCCCGGACGACGTGCTCATCGTGGTCCAGTTCGACGTCGAGATGGAGGAGATGAGCGGCAACGTCATGTTCTGCATCCCCTACATGCTCATCGAGCCCATCCGCGACCGGCTCTACGCGGGCTTCCACGCCGAGGAGAAAAGCGCGAACGTGGACTCCGCGTGGGTCAACCGCTTCAAGCACGAGCTCATGGGGGTGAACGTGGACCTGTCCGTGGAGCTCGGGCGGGCGAACATCTCCTCCCGGGACCTCGCGAACCTCAAGACGGGGGACATCCTGGTGCTCGAAAAGGACATATCGGACCTGCTCACCGTGATGGTGCAGGATCTGCCGAAGTACATCGCGCGGCCCGGGAAGGTGAAGGACAACATGGCCATCGACATCGTGGGGCTCCTGGACAGGCAGCTCTACTGACAGACATGAAAAGGTGACGAGGGGAGGAAATCCATGAGCGAAGATCTGGCACAGGGGGGCGGAGAGCTCTCCCAGGATGATATCGACAGACTCATGAGCGGGGAGGCCGGCGGCGGCAGACCCAAGGACCCGAACCAGGACCAGCTCGCCGAGGAGTGGGCCAGGGCCCTGGAGCCCGGCGAGGGCGTCCAGGAGGGAAAGCCCCTGGGCAAGACCGCCGGAAAGCCGAGCTTCGAGGAGCTCCAGGGGGGCAGGTCCTCGGGGCACTCCGCCGAGCTCGACTTCATCCTCGACATCCCGCTGGAGGTCACCGTGGAGATGGGCCGCACCAGGATGCTCATCAACGACCTCCTGCAGCTCGGCCAGGGCTCGGTCATCGAGCTCAACCGGCTCGCGGGGGAGCCCCTGGACATCCTCGTGAACAACAAGCTCGTGGCCCGGGGCGAGGTGGTGGTGGTGGGCGAGAAGTTCGGCATCCGCCTCACCGACATCGTGAGCCCCCTCGAGAGGGTCAAGAGGCTCAGATGAAAGGGCTGAGAACCGCAATCGCGTGCGCGGCCCTCCTGCTCGCGCCGGCCGTGAACGCCTCGGCCGCGGCCTCGGGGGCCCCGGGCTTCAGGACCTTCGCCGTGCTCATCGGCACGGTGATCGCCCTGTTCGCGCTGGCCTGGGCGGCCCGGAAGTACGGGCCCTACGCCCGGGTGAAGAGGAGCATGGGCCTCGACGTGGTGGGCCAGATACCCGTGGGGGCGAAGGCGCACCTGTCGCTCGTGCGCGTGGGCAAATCGATCCTGGTCCTGGGCGTGACGCAGAACCAGGTCTCCCTCGTCAAGGAGCTCGAGGGAAGCGAGTTCGACAAGGCGTTCGAACAGGCTCAGACCGGGGGGGGAAACAGCTAGTGGGAAAGCACATCAAAACGGTCCTTCTCATCGCCGCGCTTCTGGGAATCGCGGCCGACGCGCTCGCGGCACAGGGGGTCGTGGTCCCGAGCATCAGCCTGGGGGTGAAGAACGCAAGCAACCCGGACGACGTCGTGGGCGTCATCCAGGTGATCTTCATCCTCACCATCCTCGCCCTGGCACCCTCGATCCTCATCATGGTCACCTCCTTCACGAGGACCATCGTGGTCCTGGGCTTCCTCCGCCAGGCCCTGGGCACCCAGCAGATGCCCCCCATGCAGGTCCTCACGGCGCTCGCCATTTTTTTGACGTTCTTTATCATGGCGCCCACCTTTGACAGGATCAACGAGCAGGCGCTCACCCCGTACAAGAACGGGACCATCACCTTCACCCAGGCCTTGAAGGGCGCCGAGACGCCGCTAAGAGACTTCATGTTCCGGCAGACCAGGCAGACCGACCTCGCCCTCTTTCTCAGCGTGATCAAGCACGACAAGCCCCTGAACAGGGAGGACGTGCCCACCCGGGCGCTCATCCCCGCGTTCATGATCTCCGAGCTCAAGACCTCGTTCCAGATCGGGTTCATCCTGTTCATCCCCTTCCTCATCATCGACATGGTGGTGGCGTCGGTGCTCCTCTCCATGGGCATGATGATGCTGCCGCCGATCATGATCTCGCTGCCGTTCAAGATCATGCTCTTCGTGCTGGTGGACGGGTGGAACCTGCTGGTGGGCTCGCTGGTGAAGGGGTTCGTCACATGACGCCCGAAGCCGTCACCGCCCTCATGGCCGAGGCCATCAAGATCACGCTGGTGGTGGGCGCGCCCATGCTCCTGCTGGGCCTGGTGGTGGGCCTCGCGGTGAGCGTGTTTTCCGCGGTCACCCAGATCCAGGAGATGACGCTCACCTTCGTGCCCAAGATCGTGGTGGTGTTCCTGGCGCTCCTCCTGACGCTGCCCTGGATCATCGAGAAGCTCACCACCTACACCATCAACCTCTTCGCGAGCATCCCGACCCTGGTGAGATGACCGAGCTGCTGAACTTCGCCCTCAAGGACACGCTGACCTTCCTGTTCATCTTCGTGCGGATAGGGATCGTCTTCGCCCTGCTGCCCCTGTTCGGGGGGGAGAGCTACCCCCGGAGGATCTCCGCGACCATCGTCTTCTTCCTGAGCCTCGTGCTCCTGCCCGTGGTGCCGCCGGCGGCGGTGCCCGCGGCCAACCTGAACGTCCTGACCCTCATCGTGCTCCTCCTCCACGAGCTCCTGGTGGGGCTCACCCTCGGGCTCTCGGTGAGCATCATCTTCGCCGGGGCCCAGATCGCGGGCGAGGTCATCGGGTTCCAGATGGGGTTCTCCATCGTGAACGTGGTCGACCCCATAACCGGGGTGGACGCCCCCATCACGGCCAACCTGCTCTACCTCCTGGCGTTCCTGATCTTCCTGTCCCTGAACGGCCACCACATGCTCCTCAAGGCCCTGGTGGAGAGCTTCACGGTGCTGCCCGTCCAGGCGGGGCTCCCCCACCAGGCGTTCCTCGCCGCGGTGATGAACTACCTGGGGCAGGCCTTCGTCATCGGGGTCAAGGTCGCGGCGCCCGTCATCGGCATCCTGCTCCTGGTCAACGTCGCCTTTGCCATCATGTCCCGGGCCATCCCCCAGATGAACGTTTTCATGATGGCCTTCCCGGTGACCATCGCCGTGGGCCTCCTGTTCCTCATCGTCGTCATCAGGATGATGCCCATGTTCATGGAGGGGGCCCTGGCCAATGCCTGGACCTTCATCCGGGCGGTCATGCCCCTGTACTGACAAACCCGGCGATCTTTCCCCTTTGACATTTAACCCCGGGGCGTTATCTTCCTGGGCAGGAACCCCATCGCGGTCCTGCACGGAGGTGCGCCCATGAAGACAAGGCTGACTGCTCCCGTTCACCTGATCCTGGCCCTGGCCCTCGTGTCAGGGTGCGCCTCTCCCGAGGCCGTGCGCCTGCACGAAGACTTCCTGAAGCGGGAGCGCCTGACGGTGGGCGTGGCCCTGGGCGAGGTCAGGTCGCCCGGGATCAGGGACTGGAACGGGGGCTACGAGCACCTGCGGCAGTACGACTGGGGAAACGAGGATCTCGGGGGTGACGGCCGGCCCGGCAGCCGGGGAGGCGCCCCCGGCGGCCCTCCGCCCGTCCTCGACCCCCTGCCTCGCGGGGAGGGGTCGATCTTCACCCTGATGCCCCGGATGGAAGCCGTGGGCACCCACGCGCTCATGGAGGCCGCGGAACGCTTCGCGCAGGGGATCTCGCGGCCGGGGTGGCGCGTCGTGCCCCTGCCCGCGGCAGTCCGCGAGGTGCATGCCGGGGCGCCTTCTCTCCAGGGCCTCGACGCCCTTGTCATCCTCGACTACACCTGGTACGGCCTGCGGTGCCTGAGGACCCACGAGGCGGGCGAACTCGCCGAGGCGCGTGCGGACCTCTCGGCGCGGATGGTCGACCTCTCCACGGGCGGGCTTCTCTGGCGCAGCCCCGTGATCCGGGTCAGGAACCCCCTGTGGTGCCGGTGCGGCGACTCCGACTGCCACCCCTTGATCGTCCAGGGCGTCCGGGAAGCCCTGTTCGACGCCCAGGATGCGGCGGTCAAGGATTTTCTCGGCCTCGTCCCCTGACGCCGGGGGCGGCGCACCCCCGGCAGGGGGGAGGAGGCGCGGGAGCTCCGGTGCGGGGCGGTGAGGAAAATAACGCACCCCCGGCAGGGGGGTGAACCCTGAATCTTCATCCTGATCTTCCCGAGTGAGCCTCCGCGAAGTCCCGAAGCCGATCCCGTGCGCCCGAGGAAGGACCGAGCAGCTCGATCCTGATTTCTTCGCCCCCCGACCCCGGCGGGAAGGTGGCCTACCCGGACAGGAAACCTGCAGCTTGATCTTGATTTTTCCGCCCCCACGGGAGTATCTCTAGGGAATCATGGAAGAGATAATGCTCAAGAACGGCGTGACGATGTCCGTCGAGGACAGAACGGCAGTGCTCACCGGCGACCTGTACCAGGTGCACCTCGTCTTCACCACCTCCGTCGCCCTGGGTGAAGGGGACGCGGAGCTCCGGGGCTTCTGCGGCGAAGACCGGGCGCAGATCGTCCGGGAGCTCAAGCGGCCGGCCGTCCACGAGCGGGATCTCGAAGAGGTGAGGGCGGGCATGAGGGAGTCCTTCCTCGCCACCAACCTGCCCTACCTGGAGAACCCGGAGTTTCCCGGGCGCATGAAGGACAAGCTGCTCAGGGACTTCCAGGAGGAAGAGGAGAAGAGAAACCGCGCCCATGGGTAACGTGACCCCCATGATGGGGCAGTATCTGGAGATCAAGAAGGACTACCCGGGCACCATCCTGTTCTACCGCATGGGCGACTTCTACGAGATGTTCTTCGAGGACGCCCTTGTCGCCTCGCGGGCCCTGGGCCTGGCCCTCACCACCCGGGACAGGGGCAGGGAGAACCCCGTCCCCATGTGCGGGGTGCCCTGCCACAGCGCGAACCCCTACATCTCCCGGCTCATCAGGCAGGGCTACAAGGTGGCGGTCTGCGAGCAGGGCGAGGCC
>JAKLDU010000118.1 GCA_022703355.1 Deltaproteobacteria bacterium
GGCCGGATGACCTCGGACCAGCGGCTGCCCGCCGTTTAGAACATCACGTGGAGCAGGGCGCCAGCAGCCACGTCGGGGCTGTCGTCATAGACCCCGATGGAGAGGTACGGCGCGATGCCCACGTTCTGGCCGGCCGTGATGGTGCCGCCGAGAACCAGGTCCAGCGTGTTGTCCGTGCCTTTCTGCGCTTCCTCCCCCACAAGCTCGACGTTCAGGCTCAGGGTGCCGCTGAAGGGCATCCCGTAGCCGATGCCGTAGGAGAAATAGCTGACGTCGTCGAAGTCGCCGCCCTGCACCCGGTAGCCGAACTGGCCGTAGAGCAGACCGGGGCCGACCTTGCGCTGCATGGGGACGTTGACAAAGAGGTCCAGGCCGTCATTGGCGTAGGGGGCGATGTCGTCGTCACCGCCGAAGGTCATGCCCGCCTGCAGGGAGAAGTACTGGTTCATCGCCAGCTTCCCGAAGAAGGTCAGCCCTTCCACGCCGGACTCGTCGGGAGCCCCGTCGTCATCTTCGGAGTTGCTGCTGAAGGCCACGAAGCCCCCCACCTCCGCCGAGTCGCCCAGCCCGTAGCGCAAACCGAAGGGAGCGAGCCGTACGTTGTCGTACTCGAGCCCCACGATCTCCCGGTCCTTTTCGAAGGCCAGGCCAGCGTCCAGCTGGAACTTCCCCTGGGACAGCACTCCCGCGCGCTCTATCTTCACCGGCCAGACCTCCGCCGAGGCCGCCGTCAACCCGACCATCGCCAGGAAAGCCCCTGCCACTGCGCCCGCAATCAGATTTTTCATATCATTCATCTCCTTTGATTATTATACGGATATTGATAATTTATTATCAGGCTTGCGGGGCGAACACAAGACCGGCAGACCGCCGGCGGGCAAATTTATTGCAAAAACGCCGGCTCAGGCGGGGGCGGGCGCGGGGTGCGCGAGGGGGCAGGCCTTCCCGGGCTTTTCCTTCCAGGCCGGGTGTCACCGGTCAGGCAGGTGTAATCATCGAAGTGGGTCAGGCCCTCCCGAACGTTTCCTTCCAGGCCGGGTCTTCCATGGCTGCCTGCACGTCCCGGATGGCTGGCAGGGCGAGGAGCTCACGGGCATACTCCCGGGCGTCGGCCACCCGGATGCGCGATACGCTCTCGTGGAGCGAAGGCAGGAACTGGGGGTCCACGCTCAGCTGGCGGATGCCGATACCCAGGAGGAAGGGGAGGTGGGCCGTCTCGTGGGCCATCTCCCCGCACACCGCGATCTCCCTGCCGCTCCTGAGAGCGGCGTCCGCCACCTTCGCCAGGCCCCTGAGCACCGCGGGGTGGTGCGCGGCGTAATACCGCGAGACCCGCTTGTTCGAGCGGTCCACGGCGAGCATGTACTGGATGAAGTCGTTGGTCCCGATGGAGAAGAAGTCCGCCTCCTTCGCGAGGTCGTCCATGATGTCCACGAGGGACGGGAGCTCCACCATCATGCCGATGGCGGGTTTCCCGTTGAAGTCGAGGCCCTCCTTCTCCAGCGCTCCCATGCATTCCCGCACGATCCCCCTCGCCTCGAGGAACTCGTCCAGGGACGAGATCATGGGGAACATGATCCGCGCGGCCCTGGCGCCGGAGGCGGCCCGCAGGATGGCCCGGATCTGGGTGTCGAAGATCTCCCGGTGGTCCAGGGAAAAGCGGATGGACCGCATCCCCAGCTCCGGGTTGTTCTCCGGGGGAAGATCGAGGTAGGAGATTACCTTTTCGCCGCCCACGTCCAGGGTGCGCACGGTCACGGTCCGGCCCTTCATCTGGTCGAAGAGCTTCCGGTACACCAGGTACTGCTCGGTTTCGGAGGGGAAGGCGGAGCGGATGAGAAAGGGGAACTCGGTGCGGTAGAGCCCCACGCCCTGGGCCTTGAGTTCGCGGGCCAGGGGCACCTCGCTCAGGAGGTTGATGTTGGCCATGAGCTGGACTTTCTCGCCGTCCCTGGTCTTCGTTTCGCCCCGGATGTGCCTGCTTTTCTGCTGCGCCGCCCTCCGGGTGTTCTCGCGGGTCTGGAAGCCCTTCACGACCCTCGCCGTGGGCTTTATGTAGATGGTGCCCACATAGGCGTCCATGAGCACGGGTGTATCCTCGGGCACGTTCATGAGCTCGGGCTGGTCCGCCAGGAGCAGGGGGATCTTCAGCGACCGCGACAGGATGGAGATGTGGGCGGTGACGCCCCCGCCCACCATGATGATCCCCTGCACGTCGTTGGCCACGAGCTTGAGGACGTCGGAGGGGTAGAGCCGGTCGGCGATGATGATGCGCCTGTGGCGCGTCTGGGTGCCGGTGCGCTCCCGGTCCTTGAGGTTCCTGAGGATGCGCATGGTCAGGTCCTCCACGTCGTTGGCCTTTTCCCGGACATATTCGTGGGGGTTCGACAGGAAGAGGGAGGCATAGTGCCCGGAGATCTGGGAGACCGCGCTCATGGGGCCGACCCCCTCCTCGATGAGCCTGGCCATCTTGCCCACGAAGCTCTCGTCCTTGAGCATCATGAAGTGGGTGGTGAAGATGAGCGACGCACTCTCCGGCAGGCGCTTGGCGAACATGGCCTGAAGCTCCTGGAGCTGTCCGGCCGTGGCGTCGATAGCCCTGCGGAAGTCCTCGAGGGTGGTGTGGTCGTCCCCGGGGGGTACCTCCGTCAGGGGAACAGGGATGTTCCTCCGGTACACGCTCACCGGCGCGTAGGCGAAGCCCTCGCTGGCCGTGCCAGCCTTGATGGGCCCCCCGGGCAGGTCGGGCCTGGGCGCGGAGGAGGGCGCCGCGTCCCGGTTCACCTGCATGATCAGGCGTGCGTTTTCGATGGACGAGGCGAGCTGCGAGGAGGCGGCCCGAAGGGCCATGATCTCGGTTTCCTCGAACACGTCCTCGCGCACGTGCTCCACCACGAGGGCCCCGATCTTCACCGCCCCCCGGTGGATGGGCACCACCAGGAAGGAGTTGAAGCGCTCCCCGTTCGTCTCCCCGAAGAGCATGGTCTCCGGACTCGAGGAAGCCCTGCCCTCGCAGACGGGCTTGAGGCTCTGGAAGCAGCGTCCGACGATCCCTTCCCCCGCCTTCAGGCGCAGCCTGTTCACGGCGCCGGAAACGAGCCCGGTGGTGGCCGCCAGGGAGAGCTCGGCCGAGGCTTCGTCGTAGAGGTAGATGGAGCACGCGTCGGTGTCCAGGTAGCGCGCCACCATCTCCACGGCCCGCTGGAGGAAGTTGTCCACGGACATGGAGCTGACGAGCAGGTCGGTGAGGTCTCCTATGTCGCACAGAAGGTCCAGGTGGCTGGTCTTTTTCCCCCTGCTCTGCATGCTCGGCCCTCCCTGCCGGACGACGCCATCTCTCTGCCTCTTCGAGAAGATGATATCCGAAAAAAATTGCCCGGACGGAAAAAAACCCCGCCTACTTCGGCACCGTCAGCTTCGCCTCCTTCGACCCGAACACGTTGCAGAGGGCGGTGACGGAAAGCTCGTCCCCCGGGGACGCTTCGACGGTGTAGGTGTAGGTGAAGGTGTCTCCCGCGGGCTGCGAGGTGTAGGGCTCGCTCCTCACGGCCTTGCCGTTCAGGGAGATCGAAACATTCTTGACATAGTGCTTGGACGGGAAAAAGGACGAGTGCGCCACTTTCACCGAGAGCGCCTTCGAAGGGGCGTCGTAGGAGAGGGCAACGTCCTTGGGCGGATGAGCGAACGCCGGAGGAACGGCGAGGGCGGCAAGAAAAACGGTGGCCGCGAGGGCGATGGGGAAGAAACGAAACGATAATTTCCGGAATGAGGCCCTGCGGTATTCCGTGTGCCTGTGCATATGCTGTGGTGCTCCTTTCCCGGGTGCAGGCTGAGATTGGAGGGTCCCCCGCCCCGGATGCTCATCATTATGATAGGATAAACCGGAAAAATTGCAAGGGCCGTCTGCCCTGCCATTCCCGCTGGCCTTGGAGGAAAACCGACTCGGGCATTTCTTCCGGGACAGGGACAGGGTATACTGCCCGGGCAGATGGCGTTCAGCGATTTCTCATGCCCACGGGCTCGCGTGAGCCTTCAGGCAAAGGAGGGGAGATGAACAGGGAAGAATTGGCAGCGGACCTTGCAAGGGGAACACCCGTGAAATCGTGTTTTCACAGGAACAGGTGCCCGATGCTTCTGCTGGGCGTCTGCTTCCTCATCCTCGTACCGGCCCGGGGGGCGTGGGCGTGGACGGAACACCCGCTCGTCATCCGGGAGACACTCGCGTCGTTCCCCGAGGTACAAGACGCAGGGCTGGTGAAGGCGGAGAGCCTGGACGCGTTCCTCATGGCCGAGGAGAAAGGCCTGGTGAAGCTGCTGGAGGACGAGGAAGCCTGGGCCCGGAAGGGCCTGGCGTGGTACCGGCCCCTGCCCGAGGGCCTGCGGTTCAGGGCCACCGGGAACGCCCGGGACGTCAGGCAGCGCTTCTGCCATGCCATACGGATCAATCCCCATGCACGGCTGGGACTCTACCTCCAGTTCGTTCCCACCGTCCCCACCGGGGAGGGGCGATCGATCACACCGGACAGGCTCACTTTCCTCAAGGATCTCACCGAGTGGAAGAAGACGAGGTTCGCCGAACTCGGGGAGGGGGAGATGGTGAGTCCCTCAGACGTCGTGACGACGGCCAGCGACGAGCCCGACTTCGGCCTCGACATCGGGCTGTACGAGGACAACGGCACGGCGATCGGCACGCTCTATGGTTTCGGGAAGCAGCCCTTCGGCAACCCCAACCTCGAGTACAGCAGCCAGGGGCCTTTCCACATGGGCTACTACCACGAGGCGTGGATCGTCGGCGCCCTGGCGGGCTTTGTGAAGCAGACCTATCCCGAACACCGCATTCACCTCTACAGGACCCTTTCCGTCCACGCCTTCCGTACGGGGCACGACTACTGGGGGTGGCGGTTCATGGGCATCGGTCTCCACTACCTCATGGACATGAATTTGCCCTACCACTCGACCCTGCTGCCCGGGGTGAGCACGCCCAGGATGCTCTGGATCAACACCCTGGACCTTGTCTGGGTGAGCGGGCCCAAAGCCGGTGCCATCCAGCTCGTGTCCAACCGGCACACAGCCCTCGAGGCGTTTCAGCAGGCCGTCATGCAGGAGGCTTACCGCCAGGGCCATGGTGATGACTCTCCCCTTTTCCAGTCGCTCAGGACCATAAGCGACTGTCCCGCATGGGACGACCGGATGGTGCGCGACGTGATCACCGCCAGGAGCAACTCCCTGGCCGCGAAGGCTGACAGGGTGGTGGAGGAGACGCTGCCCGCACGCTGGGTCTCTGATCCCACCTTTGAGCTCGGGACGAGCCCGGAGCTCTACGACGTCATGACCGTCATGAGAAGGGAAGGGGGGGACAAGGCGGTGGAGAAGGCCACCGGGCTTCTGAGGGAGATGCTGGAGCCCCTGCCGGGCTACGTGTGCTCATACGCCAGGGGGATCCTGGCCGACGCCTCGAGGCTTCCCGCCAGGCCGGAGTAGTGCGAAAGAGGGCGTGCACGGTGTGTTTTCACCCGCCGTCACCCGGTGAGCGTCTTCTCCGAGCCTTCTTTGAAGACATGCGAGACGGTGAGCTCCCTGCCGTAAAACTTTTCGAAGGTCCCGCGGTGCTTCCCGATGCCCCAGAGCTCGAGCTGGCAGTCCTTCGACGAGCAGACCTCGAGGACCAGGCCCCCCCTTTTCCCCTCCAGGAAGCGGGCGCTCTCCACGAGGGCGGCGTGGCTCCTGTCGAGGCTCTCTGCCATGCGCAGAAAGAAGAACTGCCCCCTGACCGTGTTCCGGCCCGCCTCGTCCAAAGAAAGGAACTCGGGGAGCCTGTCCCCGGGCAG
>JAKLDU010000119.1 GCA_022703355.1 Deltaproteobacteria bacterium
GGGATGGGGGTGAAGTCCTCACCCGGCGCGTTCAGGGAAAAGGAGAAGGTCGATCCCTGCGCACGGTAGTACCTCTCCATGCCGTCGAGCATCCTGTCGAACCCGCAGTTGAACACCACGCGGTCGATGGGCTCGAAGGTCAGCGCCTCGTCGTGGAGATTCACGAGCTCCACCAGGGCGTACCGCGCGGGGTGCCTCATGGCCGCTTCCCGGTCCGGGGAACTCCTCTTCAGGTTTTCCCAGATCTCCTTGGCCGTGGCCAGGGAATGGTTGCCGTCTCCCATGGCGTAGAGGAGGACCGCTTCCTCGTCGACCTGGTATTTCTCCCTGCAGGCATCGGGCTTCGCCAGGTCCCTCAGTGCCCTGGCCACCCCGTTTATCGCCTCTTCGCCGTCCACGAGGTACCCCGTGATGTGCCCGCTTTCCTCCATGAGGTCGAAGTCGTACACCTTCTGCAGGCCCGCGCCGAACAGGGGCTCGATGACGGTCCTGCCGGGGTCGTCGATGAGGACCATGATGTGCGGGGACTCGATGGGCGCGTCCTGGCGGATCTTTATCCGGGGCGGGAGGCGTTCGATGACGGTCCCCTCGGTTGCCCTGATGAGGCTCCTGGAGCCTTCATGGAAATCGTACCGCTCGAGGTCGAGGGCGACCACGAGGCCCTTGCGCGAGTTCCCCCGGGCGGTGACCCGGTCGACGAGGATGAAGCCCGGCCTCTGCGGAGCGAGCGTGCCATGGTGGAGATACTCCCTCATGCAGGCATTGATCCTTCTCGAGGCCTCTTCGTTGTCGCACTCCTCGAGGTACGCCTCGGGGAGGATGATATGAAAGGTGGACGGGTTCTGCCCCACGAAGTCCCTGACCCTTTCCCAGTATTCGGGCTGCGAGGTGTACTGGTCGCAGGCGACCACGGCCCATTTCGTGAGGTCGACGCCCTTTCGCGGCAGCAGGATCTCCGGTGCCAGAAGCCCAATGTCGTCGAACAGCATGGAATGCCTCCTTCCGGGTTCTCTTACGAGAGGTCGATCTTGTTGTAGCCGTCGGCAAGGGCGGTGTTCACGTGCACGACCCCCTTGTTCAGGTCCTTCATGGGGTAGTCGGCGGTGATGGCGGGGAGGTTGTCGGCGTCCTCCTGCTTCTTGAGCACGGTGCCCGCGGGGACGTAGCGGCCGTCCGGGACCCTCACCCCCATGACGATGCAGCCCGGCTCGATCACGCAGGCGCTCCCCACCGTGGCCTTGAACACCAGGGACTGCATGCCCACGAAGGTGTCGTCGCCCACGCACGCCGGCCCGTGGATCTGCACCTGGTGGGCGAGGGAAACCCTCCTGCCCACGTAGACCGCGTACTTCTTCCCGTCGACCTCGACGAGGTTCTTCTCCACCGGCTGGCCGTTGAGCTCGGTCTCGAGGGCGTGGAGGACCACGCCGTCCTGTACGTTGGCATTGTCCGAAACCACGATTGCCTGGCCTTCGTCCCCGCGGATGGAGGCAAAGGGGGAAACCATGACCCTCCTGCCCACGGTCACGTTTCCGATGACCGCTGCGAGGGGGTGGATGTACGCGCTCGCGTCGATGACAGGGAAAGACTCCTTGGGGGAAAAATCGGTGACGACATTCTTATGGATCATAGCGGTGCTCCTTGTAGGGATGATTTATGCCATGCGGGAGTTGAAGGCTCCAAGCCCCTTATGGTGTATTCCCGGTGTGGGGAATACCTATTTTTACCTGAGAAAATCTCTGAGGAAAAGAGGAAAAGCTCGTTTACTCGGGTTCCAGCAGGAGGACCCGGCTGTACTGCTTCTCGACCCTTTCCTTCCCGAAGGGAAAGCTCTGGTATCTCCCTTCAAGCCAGGCATGGATGCCGTCGTCGTAGTTCGGGCTCGACGGGTTGTCGCTCTGGCCCGTGCTGTTCACCCCGAAGAAGGGCTCTTCCAGGCCGAAGTCCACCACGATGCGCATGGCGGGGATGAGCCAGGTTTCGAAATCCTTGCCGATCATGTAGCCCGACATGTTCAGTGTGGTGTAGTCGCCCGGAGCGGAGAAGGGGCCCCGGTTGAAGTACGGGCCCATCAGCGAGAGCCCCGCCCTCTGGAGGAAGCCCAGGTGCGGCGCCATCTTTGCCGACTCGGTGACGAACCGGTAGGTGTGCAGCGCGCCCCAGCTCCATGAGGCGCTGTCCCTGCCGAGCCTGTCCTCGAGGAGTTCGACGGCGTGCGCCAGTGACCGGGCGACAATCTGCACCTTCGCTTCTTTCCCCGGCGTGGCGGCGTCGTCCCAGAACGGGCTCTCGTCCCCCCGGATGAAGAGGTGGTCCGACGTGGCGTTGTAGCTCATGGAGTTGCACGAGATGAAGGCCTTCCAGGCGCGGGAGGTTTCGGGGCCGAGCTCGTCGAGGAAGACCTCCCGGGTGAGGGCCTGGGTGAAGGCGCCGACGATGCACGCATCCTTCGAATCCGGCGCCATTCTGCCGTCGAAACCTTTCAACGAATCGAGCGCCTGGCGGGCCTTCTTTCGCAGGTCCCCGTCCGGCCAGGAGCCGATTTCCCCGGCCAGGGCCTTTGCAAAGGGCCCCTCGAGCAGGAGCTTCTTCATCCGCAGGGCCGTGGGCGAGGTGGCGTCGAGCTGCATGTCCATGCTCGTCCTCGAGGTGTGGCCTTTGGTCGCGGTGATCATCTCCCTTATCCGGTCGGCCCGGTCGGGCCAGTACCAGGAGGAGGAGAGCACGTGCGGGTAATCGGACGAAACGGTCTTGTTGTTCGCGGTGCCCACGTACCCTTCGGGCGGGTTCAGAGAGGAGGGATAGCTGCCTGTCGGGAGGAAGCCCTTCCAGTCGTACTCGCCCGTCCATCCGGGGGAAGGCATGAGCCCGGTGCCCTTGCCGCGGAGGGGGTAGCGGCCCGTTACCTGCCAGGCGATGTTGTCCCGGTCGGCGATGACCATGTTCAGGGCCATGGCCTGGAACCGGCGCATGAGGGGAACGGCTTCCCGGACCGAACGCGCCGAAGAGAGGGCGAAGAAGGCGTCCAGGCTCCTGTCGCCCGGCTCGAAGGCCGCCCAGGAAAAGGCGATGCCCAGGGGAAGCTCCACCGCCTCGGGCAGGAAGAGGTTCGTGGGCTCCCTTTTCACCACGTCGTTGAGCAGGGGGCCGTGCAGGGTCTCCTGCACCACGAACCGCACGGGGCCTCTTCCCCTCACCATGACGGTTTCCTCCCGGTTCTTCACCGGCAGCCATGAGCCCCTGTGCTCCGAGCACAGCACGCCGTCCACGAAGCGCAGCCTCTCCAGGAAGATGTCCTGGTTGTCCGACATGACCATGGTCATGCCCCAGGCGATGGAGCCGTTGTACCCCGCCACGATGCCGGGCAGGCCGGCGGCGCAAATGCCCGCGGCGTCGAGCTCGCCGCAGCGGACGTGCATCATGTTCCACAGGGAGGGCATGGTCAGGGCCAGGTGGGTGTCGTTGGCGAGGATGCTCGCCCCCCTGGCGGTCCTCTCCCTGGCGATCACCCAGTTGTTCGATGCGGCTATCCCCGTCAGCCCCAGGGAGGCGAGGGTCCCCGCGGCAGAGCTCACCTTCTCGAGGGAGGAGAGTCTCCCCCTGAGGTCGACCCCCTCGAGCTTCTTCCCTTCGCCGAAGGGCAGGGGTTCGTCGGGGCTCACGGGCAGCAGCCAGGCGGCCTTTTCCGGGCCGACGGCCTGGATCAGGCTGAGGCTCCCGATCTCCTCATGCATGTTGAAGGCCAGGGCGAAGTTCACCAGGGCCATGATGCACACGGAGTCCATGGCCTCCCATTTGTCCGGCTTGTAGCCGCTCATCGAGAGCTCCGGGGGGAGGTTGTCCCGGTGCTGCTCCAGGCAGGCATTGACCCCTTGGGCATAGTGGTCGAGGAGCTCCCTGTTTTCGGCGGAGAGGTCGGCGTACATGAGCTGCGCCGACTTCTTCAGGTTGACGGTGCGCATGAAGATATCCGTGTCCAGCCCCGGCTCGCCAGCCATTTCCGAGAGCCTGCCCTGGGAAACGAGCTTGAGCCCGACCATCTGGGTGAGCCTGTCGGATGCGTGGACATACCCCATGGCAAAGGCGAGGTCCTTCATGTTCCCGGCCTCGATGTAGGGAATTCCCAGATTGTCGCGGCGTACGGTCACCGGGGAGCTTATCCCCGAAACGGCCGTCTTCCCTTCCTGCGGGAGGATGCTCCTGGCGTAGTGGGAAGAAAGCATGCGGGAGCAGGAGGGCGTGAGAAGGATGCAGCACAGCGCCAGGACCGACGCGAGGAATCCTGCCCGGGTGCCAGGGGACGGGGGGTTACCGGACAGGTGCCTTTCTTCTCCCATGAATCCTCCTCGGGGTACGGCCGGGCACGCAGCAGCGGTGCCCGTCATTCCAGGATTTCATAATGTGAAATCGGGAACGCATTGTCAATCCTCTTATTCACGCGGGGGATCGGCACAAGGGGCACCGGGCGTTCGGGTCCGCACCCGTTCGCCGGTGCGGGGAACAATGGAAGAGAAGTACATACAAAGGGTAAATTGCCCGACCACCTCCGGGCAGGTCCTTGTGCTGGGAACGGATAACCCTATGAAAACACGCTAAGAACAGGGTGGCATGGGCCTTGCTCCAGGAAGGAATGCCTGCCTTCGACCCGTGGCCAAAGGCAGGGCGGACGCGGGCATACCAGAAAAGAAAGAGCAGGACGGTGACATGTCGAGACATGATTTCTTCCCTTGTGCAGCACGGAGCGACTCTCCCGAGAAGCCCGAAGTCCGGGAGCTCATCGAAGAGAGAAACCGGTTTCTCAGCGAGCACCCGCAGCTCAAGCCACTGCAGGGCGAGATCGACAGGCTCCTGGGCACCACGCTCGACCCGAGTCTCAGGCTCGAGATACTCTTCATGCTCATTTCTGAAAAGCTGGGGCGGATGAAGGCCCTGTTCGGCGAGGTCGCCCGTCTGGCACAGACCTCCGTTCCGGACTAGGAAACACCCCCCGGAAGCGTTCATCCCGCCCTGGGGCGCTCTCCTTTCAAGATGGCCACGGTGTCGAACATGAACTGGCGCCAGACGACGTTCGCGAGGCCCGAGTCCCCCATGATCCCGGCGATCTCCGCGGGGGTCTTGAAGGCCTGGATGGACGCGGGCAGGTAGCGGTAGGCTTTCCACTGGCCGCTCACGAGGCCTCCCAGGAGCGGCATCGCCACCTTGAAGTAGAGCCCCACCAGGGGCCTGAGCACGTGGTTCTTCGGGGGGCAGGTGTCCAGGCACACGACCCTTCCTCCCGGGTTGACCACCCGCAGCTGCTCCCGGAAGGCGCCGATGGCGTCGGGAACGTTCCGGACGAGGTAACCTGAGGTCACGATGTCGAAGCTCTTGTCGGGGAAAGGAAGGTGGAGGGCGTCGCCCTGGACCCACAGGACGTCCCCGCCCGAAGGCTTGCCCCTCCCCACCTTCATCATGCCGGGGGTGAGGTCGAGGGCCGTCACCTTCAGGCCGGAGCGCAGGCGTTTCGCATCCAGGGCGATCTCCCCGGTGCCTGCGCCCACGTCGAGGAGAGACCCCCGTTCGGGCACGTCCGCGAGTTCGAGGAAGCTCTTCCTCCACCGCCGGTCCTGGCCGAAGCTCATCAGGGAGTTGAGCAGGTCGTAGCGCTTCGAGATGGAGCCGAACATCTCCTGCAGCGACTTATTCCAGTCGGGTCTCTTCTTGTCGATCATGGTCAGGGCCTTCCGTTCGCC
>JAKLDU010000012.1 GCA_022703355.1 Deltaproteobacteria bacterium
GCTCGTCATGGCCCGCCATCGGGCTGGCGACATGAGCTGCACCATCATCCGCCCCGCCAACGTGACCGGGCCGGGGAGCGTCTGGGTGCGCGACATCGTGGAGAAGATGCTGGCCATGCCCGTTCCCCTCATCGACGGGGGAAGGCATTCGGCGAGCCTCGTCCACGTCGACAGCCTCGTGGACGGGATCATCCGCGCGGCCCTGTCCGACGGCGCCCGGGGCAGGACCTACCACCTCCGGGACGACTGGGACGTGACCTGGAAGCGCTACATGACCGACCTCGGGTCATTCATAGGAAAGAGGCCCGTGGGCAGCCTTCCCTACCGCCCCGCACGGATGCTCGGGGCCTTCTTCGACCTCGTCTGCACCCCGCTGGGCGTGCGGCCGCCCATCTCCCGCATGTCCATGGACATCCTGGGAAGGGACAACGACGTGGACACCACGCTGGCGAGGACGGAACTCGGCTGGAAGACGACGGTCCCCTACCCCGAGGCCATGGAGGCCATCGGGGCCTGGGTGAGGCGCACCTATGGCAGGGCATGAGCCGGGGATGAGGGCGCCCGGACGGCATCCCGCCTTTCCGTGCAAGAAGAACCGGGGAATTTCGACTACGAGGGGGTACGTATGAGGTTGTCGCTGCTTCTCTTCATCCTGTCCTTGAAGCTCAGGGACGCTGCGCTGAGGAACCGGGCATTCAAGAACTACATCGGCACCGTCAGGCTGAACATCCTCATCAGGACCAGGGACGGCAAGTCGGGCCGGCTCTTCGTCTTCGACAAGGGGTCCGTCTCGTCCGTGAAGGGTGCGAACCACGCCTGCGACGCCGCGCTCGTCTGGTCCGATTCGGGCACCGCATTCACGGTCATGCTCAAGGGCACCGACGAGGCCTCGTTCCAGGCTGCCGCCGCGGGCAAGCTCACGGTGGAGGGCATGTCGTACTACATCCAGTGGTTCAACGACGCGGTGAAGCTCGTCATGTAGGGCTCCCGTTCCGCGGGGGCATCACCGGCCGCGGGGATGAGCGGGAGAAACAAGAAACGAGGGGGACGCATATGACTCAGATTCTCGGAGGCCACCTGGTCGGGAAATACCTCAAGGAGATCGAGAAGGTCGACACGGTTTTCTGCATATCCGGAGGCCACATCGAGTCCATCCTGGACAGCTTCACCGAGTACGAAATCCGCACCGTCGACGTGCGCCACGAGCAGGCTGCGGCCATGATGGCCCACGCCTGGTCGGTCTACGCGGGGACGCCCGGGGTCTGCCTCGTCACGGCGGGCCCGGGGTTCACCAACGCCGTCACCGGCATCGCCAACGCCTACCTGGACAACGCGCCGCTCGTGGTGCTGAGCGGCAAGCACCCCCTGCGGGACGACCTGAAGGGGGCGCTCCAGGAGATGAACCAGATCGACGTGATCAAGTCCATCACCAAGTGGGCGGCCACCTGCTATGAAACGAAGCGCATCCCCGAATACCTGAGCATGGCCTTCCGCCACGCGGTGAGCGGGAGGCCCGGCCCGGTCTTTCTGGAGCTTCCCCCCGACATCCTGAACGTGCGCGTGCCCCTTGCCCAGGTGCCCATGTCGGCACGGCCGACGCGGAAGTTCACCGTCCACCCCGACGACTGGGACCTCAGGCAGGCTGCGGACATCATCAACAATGCCAGGAGGCCCCTGTTCATCGGCGGCTCAGGCGTTGGCCTGAGCCGCTGCAGCGCCGCGCTGGGGCAGTTCATCGACCGCACGGGCATCCCCTTCATCCTCACGAACTGCGGCAGGGGAGAACTTCCCGACAGCCACCCCCTTTCCCTCTGGGATGTCGGGAACGTGGGCATCCAGCTGGGCATGATGCAAGCCGACGTGGTCATCGCCGCGGGCCTGCGCTTCAACTGGCTCCTCCAGTCCGGAGCGATCATCCCCCCTGCCACGAAGGTCGTGCGCATCGACATCGACCCCCACGAGATCGACCGCAACCGCACCGCCGACGCCGGACTGGTGGGTGACGCCAGCTCCGTGCTGGGCCAGCTCGTCCCCCTTCTCAAGCGGGGAGAGCACAGCGCCTGGACCAGGGACCTGCGCACCGCGAGCAGGGCTTTCCTCACCTCGGAGCTGGAGCTCAGGGAAAAGCCCTCGAACCCCATCCACCCCATCCGCCTGGTGGCGCAGATCCAGAAGTTCGTGGGCGAAGATGCGATCTACGTCATCGACGGCGGAGACACCTGCTACTTCGGCCTCACGGGCTTCTCCTCCCGGGAGAAGGCGGGGGTCATGGCCACGGCGGCCGGCCTCCTCGGCTGCCTGGGCACGGGCATCCCCTTCGCCATGGCCGCGAAGCTCGCCCGGCCGGACAAGAAGGTGCTCCTGCTGAACGGGGACGGCTCCTTCGGGTTCAACTCCATGGAGTTCGACACCATGGTCCGCAGGAACATCCCGGTGGTGTGCGTGGTGAACAACGACCAGGCCTGGGGCATGATCAAGCACAGCCAGGAGCTTTCGATAGGCGCCGAGAGGCTGCAGTGCTGCGAGCTGGGCGTCAGGCCCTACGAGAAGATGGTGGAGGGACTGGGCGGCTACGGCGAGCTCGTGACGAGGGACGAGGAGATCGTCCCGGCCCTGAAGCGCGCCTTCGACTCGGGCAAACCCGCCTGCATCAACGTCATCACGGACCCCACGGTGACGAGCCCGGCGACGCCGCTCTTCTACCAGTCGCTCAAGATGGACTGATCCCATGAAGGCCCTGACGTACAATGTCACGGTGCCGGGGTATCTCGGGCTGCAGGTCCTCGGCCGGCTGAACAGAAAGTATTACTACGAGGGCCCCCTGTCCACGGTGAGGCTCGTGGACGTCCCGGAGCCCGTGCTGCCGGGCCCGGACTGGGTGAAGATCAAGGTCAGGCTCTGCGGTTTCTGCGGGAGCGACCTGAGCCTCATCTTCGTCAAGGGATCGGCCATGGCGAGCCCCTTCGGCTCTTTTCCCTGCATCTTCGGCCACGAGACCGTGGGCGAGGTGGTGCAGGCCGGGAGCTCCGTGCGAAACGCCGCCTTCGGCGACCGGGTGACTCTCAACCCCGGCCTGACCTGCGAGCCCCGGGGGATCTCACCCCGATGCCCCTCCTGCGAGGCGGGCAGGACCGGGAGCTGCGAGCGCTACGCCGACGGCCCCTTTGCACCGGGCATGTTCGCCGGCCTCTGCAAAGATGTCGGGGGCGGGTTCGCCCAGTACATGGTGGCACACACCTCCCAGGTCCACCGGGTGCCCGACGGGGTGAGCGACGAAGCCGCCGTCCTCACCGAGCCGCTGGCCGTGGCCGTGCAGGCGGTGATGGACAACAGGCCCGCCGAAGGGGACAAGGTCCTGATCATCGGCGGCGGGGTGATCGGCGCCATGATCGTGAAGGCCATCCGGGGGCTCGGCATCGGGTGCAGCATCACCGTAGCGGAGCCGTCGCCCTTCAGCGCAGCGTATGTAAAGGGGTCGGGGGCTGACTGTGTGGTGGACGGGGACCTCATCGAGGCCGCGGAGAAGATCGCCGGGGCAAGGGTTTACAAGCCCATGATGGGCGAACGCATCGTGCAGGGCGGGTTTCACCGGGTGTTCGACACGGTGGGCCATTCCCAGACTTTCCAGAAAGCCCTCATCGTCACGGCGGCGGGCGGCACGGTGAGCCTGGTGGGGATCGCCAGAAGGCTCGCCTTCGACCCCACGCCCGTCTGGCTCAAGCTCCTGACGGTCAAGGGCTGCTACGGCTACAGCTTCAACGACACGAAAGACGGCCGCAGGCACGCCTTCGAGACCGCTCTTTGCCTCATGAACGAAAGGCGGGTCCACGTGCAGGACATGCTCACCCACACCTTCCCCATCGAGGAGTACCGGGAGCTCATCCGGGTGAACGTGAGCAAGGGCCGGCACCGGGCGATCAAGACGGCCATCAGGTTCTAGGGGCTGACGGAAGCGGGGAGATGCCGCCCGATAAAGGCAGCCCGCCCATCGGCGTGAGCAGGGCCGTTGGCGTCTGGTTGAAGGGAAAGGCGCTGCCCGAAGGGGGACTTTCCTCCCCGGGCCTCACGAAACGCCCGGACCGTTGCCCACGGCAAACGGGCTCCGGCCGGAAAAGACCCACACGAAACACGCCATGCAGCAGAGGACGGCGTCCCGCAGAACGTACAGCCAGGTGACCGTGGCTTCGGAGGTTCCGAAGCAGCCGCACGAGAGGTCGATCCCCCTCCAGAGGTCGAACCCCAGGGCGACTGCAAAGATCAGCAGGAGACCGGCCGTGAGGAGGGAGCCGCCCGGGAGAAAGAACCCCAGCACCAGGCTCGCCCCTGCCAGGACTTCAACCCAGGGCAGGATGATGGCGGCCGCGTTCACCAGCGCGAGCGGAAGGATGCGGTAGTTGGCGACAGCCTGGGCAAAAGCGGCGGGATCGGCTATCTTCACGATGCCCGCATACAGGAAGATGGCCCCGAGCACGAACCTGAAGCTCAAGACCAGGAGCCCCCAAAGGCTGAAACCGGGCGGGCGTTCCATCAACCCCCCCCCTTTTCTTCGTACGGGAGGCCCGCCTCGTACCAGCCTGCCCAACCCTCGGGCATGACCTTGAGCCCCGTAAGCCCCCGCTTCGAGAGCAGGGAAGCGAGCTGGGCGCTCTTGGGGCACGCGGGGTCGCTGCAGTAGATCACCGCCGTCCTGCCTGCGGGGATCCTCACCCTATCCGCCAGCTCCCCGGTCTGCTCCACCGGCAGGCTCAGGGCGCCTGGCAGGTGCCCGGCTTCGTATTCCCCGGCGGATCGCGCATCGATGAACTGCACGAGGCCCTTCCGGTACTCCCTCCACGCATCGGCCGCGCTCACGGAGGGGACCGCCCCTTCCGCCCCGGGGGCGGGAACCTTGCTCGACCAGGGGAGCCCCTCGTGGCGGACGGTGTTGAAGACCGCCCCGGCGAGAGCCCCCACGACCACCAGCAGAGCGGCCTGCAGCAGGGATCTCAGGACCTTGTCTTTGATTGCGTCTCCGACGGCCATAGGGCACATCATCCTTATCGTTGTCATTACACGGGAATGGCCCCCGAGGCAACCGTGGAGGACAGGCGGGCCTTAAGGGCGGACGCTCGGGGGCGAGAGTGGCGTTGGAGATCCCCCACGAGTTCTGCCTGCTGTTCGGGCGGACGCACGGGGGCTAGAGGAGTATCCCGAAGTACCAGTCGATGATGCGCGCGCCCCAGAGCACGTAGACGAGTGCCCCGAGGGCCAGGAAAGGCCCGAAGGGGATGGCGGCCTGCATGTTCTTTCTGTTCGCGAAGGCCCAGGGTATGCCCACCAGGGTTCCCGTCAGCGAGCCCATGAAGATGGTGAAGAGCACGCCCTGCCAGCCCGTGAACACCCCGATCATGGCCAGGAGCTTCACGTCGCCGCCGCCCATGCCCTGCTTGCCCGTGAGGAAATAGTACCCGTAGATAATGGCGATGAGCAGGCCTCCGCCCGCGGCCAGGCCGATGAGGGCGTCGGCGTAGGAAACCGGGAGCCACCACACCAGCACGAAGCCCGCGGCGATGCCCCCCAGGGACAGGCTGTCAGGAATGATCTGGAAGTCGATGTCGATGAAGGTGACGACCAGGAGGTTGCATGCCCAGGCATAGTAGATGAGCGCCGCCGGTGTGAGGCCGAACGCGGAGAACATGGTCAGCGCGAGCAGCCCGCTCAGGAGCTCGACCACGGGATACCTCAAGGAAATCCTCTGGCCGCACCCCCTGCACCTGCCCAGGAGGAGGAGATAGCTCAGGACGGGGATATTGTCCCACGGCTTGATCTTCGTGCCGCACCCGGGGCATTTCGAGGGGGGAAACACGATGGACTCCCCCCGGGGTATCCGGTGGATGCAGACGTTCAGGAAGCTCCCGATGAAGAGGCCGAAGATCGCGGCCAGGAGGGGAAGATACGCCCTCACCCGCTGAGGTCTCCCCTCTTGAAGCGCACCACCTCCGCGTTGAGGGTGGATGCCACCTCGTTCATGATCCCCCTGAGCGGGTCGCCATCCGAGAGGAACGAGCCCGCGTCGAGCATCTCCGTTCGCAGCTGCCCGAGATCCTCCACCAGGGGGGCGATGTCCTTGAGGCTCACCCCGGGATCGAGAAGGCGCTTCGCATAGGCTTCCAGGGTCCCCACCGCCTGTTCGCTCAGGCTCAGGCACCGCATCGTCTGCGGGCTCACGGGGTCGGCCCGGTACACATGCCCGACGGCCTTCGCTCCCGACACCCCGTCACTCTGGACCCCCTTGAGGATGTCCTCGAAGAGGCCCGTGCCCGCCGTGGATGAGCTTTTGCCGGCGGCTGCCTTTCCCGCCACTGCACCGATGATCAGATTCGGGTCTATCTTCATGAATCCCTCCTCCGTGATAGCAAGCAAGGATGATGCCATTGCATGAAACCCCACCGGCATCGGGCCCTCTCCCCGTGAGCCCGGAATTTTCTTCCGGCGGTCGGGGAAAAATCCTCCGGACTACCTGCCCGGCAGGAGCTTCTCGATGCTCGCGGCCCGCCTCGTCATGAGGCTGTCGAGATCGACGGCCATGAGATCCTCGAGATACGTGCGGATCACGCGACCCGTTTCGGCTATCACGCCAGCGGCGTCGTTGTGCGCGCCCCCGGTGGGCTCCCTCACGAGAAAATCGACGATGCCTCCCTGGTAGAGGTCACGGCCCGTGCCTTTGAGGGTGTCCGCGGCCTCCTCCTTGTTCGAGTCGTCGCCGTAGATGATGGATGAGTATCCCTCGGGGCTGATGGCGCTGTAGAAGGCGTTCTCGAGCATGACGATGCGGTCCCCGAACCCCAGGGCAAGCGCCCCCCCCGAACCCGCCTCGCCGATGATGACCGCCACCACCGGGGTGCGGATGGCCGCCAGGGTGGAGATGCACCGGGCGATGGAGAACGCCTGGCCCCGGTACTCGGTCTCGGGCACGGGGTAGGCCCCGGGCGTGTCCACAAAGGTGACGAGCGGCCGGCCGAATTTCTCCGCGAGCCTCATGAGCCGGACCGCCTTGTGGTGCCCCGACGGGCTCGCCATGCCGTAATGGCACCTGGGGTAGTCCTTCTGGGCGCTCGAGTGCTTGCGGTGGCCAATCACCACCACCGGGAGGTCTCCCAGGAAGGCCAGCCCGCCCTTCACCGCCGGGTCGTCTTCGGAGAGCCTGTCTCCGTGGAGTTCCGTGAACCCGGTGAAGATCCCGCTCAGGTAATCGTCAAAAACCGGACGGTCCGAATGACGCGCCAGCTCGAGGGAGCTCCACCGGGAGATGCCCGCATAGATTTCCTCCCGGAAGATGTCCACCTTGCGGGAAAGCTCGGAGGCGTCCACGCCCTCGAGGCGGGAGATGCTCTCCTGCAGCTCCTTCAAGGCGCTGTCGATCTCGTCGAACTTGTCCCTGGTCTTCTTCATTGCAGCTCCACCCGGGAGGGCCCGAGGATCTCCCCCAGTCTCGCGAGTATATCACGCGACGGGGTGATCATGAACTCCTTTCCTGCGTCGACCTTCACGACCACGCCGTCGGATTCTATCTCGAAGCTCACCTGGCAGGCTCCCTTCGACCCCGCCAGGGCCTCCCTGAGGGCGCGCAGTTTCGGCGCGTCCACGTCGCCGGTCAGGCGGAGGACGAGCTTGCGGGCAAGGATGGTTTCTGCCTTTTCGATGGGGAAGACCTCTTCGGCGATGAGGTCCACCAGGCTGCCCTCCCCTTCACCCCCGCCGTTGCCGTTCTCGGACGACCCGCCCAGCCGCACCTTGACCACCACGGCGGCGTCCTCCACGATGACCTCCTGGTATTCCTTGAAGCACTGGGGAAAGAACACCACCGGCGCGGAGCCCTCGAGGTCCTCGAGCACGCCCCGGGCCATGGGAGCCCCCTTCCTGGTCCGGGTGACGTTCAGGGAGGAGAGCATGCCCGCGATGATCGCCACCCCGTGGATGCCCGACAGACCCTGGGTGGTTGTCGTGGAATACTTCTCGATGAGCCGGGCGTAGCGTTTCAGGGGGTGTCCGGATATGTAGAACCCCATGCCCTCCTTCTCCATCTTGAGCCGCTCGTTCTCCGGGAAGTCCGGGATGTCCGGAAGCTCGATGCCCCTGTCGGCATTGTCTTCCTGGAACTCTTCGAGGCTGAAGAGGGTCTCCTGGCCGGCCATCTTGTCGCGTGCCTTGCGCTGGGCCTCGTCGATGAGGATGTCCAGGGACTCGAGCAGCGACCTTCGGTTTGTGTGGATGCTGTCGAAGGCCCCCACCTTGATGAGTGCCTCCACCACCCTGCGGTTGAGCTTCTGGAGGGCCATGCGTTCGAGGAAATTGCCCAGGTCCGTGAACTTCCCTCCCCTTTCCCGTTCCCTGAGGAGGTCCTCCACCGCGGACACGCCCACGTTCTTTATCCCCGCCAGGCCGAACCGGATGCCGGCCCCGGTGGGGATGAACTCCCAGGAGCTCTCGTTGATGTCCGGCCCCAGGATGGGTATGTCGTGGGCCTTGCACTCCGAGAGGTGGCTCGTGACCTTGTCCGTGTTGCTCAGGTCCAGCGTGAGGTTCGCGGCCATGAACTCCTTGAAGTGATGGGCCTTCAGGTAGGCGGTCTGGTAGGACACCAGGGCATAGGCCGCGGCGTGGGACTTGTTGAAGCCGTAGCCGGCGAACTTCTGGATGAGGTCGAAAATGTCCCCGGCGAGTTCCGCGGGAACGCCTTTTTCGGCCGCCCCTGAGGCGAAGACGTCCCGGTGCCTGGCCATCTCGACGGGGTCCTTCTTGCCCATGGCACGCCTGAGCAGGTCGGCCTTGCCCAGGGAATACCCGGCCATCTTCTGGGCGATCTGCATCACCTGCTCCTGGTAGACGATGATGCCGTAGGTCTCCTCGAGGATGCCCTGGATGAGGGGGTGGGGGTACTCGATCTTCTGGTTCCCGTGCCTGCGGGCCACGTAGTCGGGGATGAGGTCCATGGGGCCGGGCCGGTAGAGGGCCACCGCGGCGATGATGTCCTCGAACCGCTCGGGCTTCAGCGAGCGGAGCATCCCCTTCATGCCCGAGCTTTCCAGCTGGAACACGCTCGAGGTGTCGCCCTCCGAGATGAGGGCGTAGGTGGCCTTGTCGTCCAGGGGGAGCTTCGCGATGTCGAGCTCGACCCCTTGGGCCTTGAGGATCTGGACCGCCTTCTGGATGACGGTGAGCGTCTTGAGGCCGAGCATGTCGAGCTTGATGAGGCCCACAGACTCCAGGCGCTTCATGTCGTACTGGCTGATGAGCATGCCCTTCTTGTCCATGTACACCGGGAGGTGGTCGGTGAGCGGCCGGGAGTCGGAGATGACCACACCGCCGGCGTGCACCGAGGCATGCCTGCTCAGCCCTTCGAGGGCCCGGGCGATGGCCATGAGCCTGGCCACCATGGGGTCTGCGTCCATGAGCCCCTTGAGCTTGGGCTCCACCTTGACCGCCTCGTCGAGGGTCATGTTGAGGTCGTTGGGGACGAGCTTGGCGATGCGGTCCACGTCGCCGTAGCTCATGCCCAGCACCCGTCCCACGTCCCTGATCACGGCCTTGGCCTTCATGTTCCCGAAGGTGGTGATCTGGCAGACGTAGTCGGGGCCGTACTTGTTCTTCACGTAGTCGATGACTTCGTCGCGGCGGCTCTGGCAGAAGTCCACGTCGATGTCGGGCATGCTCTTGCGCTCGGGGTTCAGGAAGCGCTCGAAGAGGAGGTTCCACCGGATGGGGTCGATGTCGGTGATCCCGAGCCCGTAGGCGGCAAGCGACCCCGCGGCGCTGCCCCTGCCCGGGCCCACGGGTATGTCGTGGGCCTTGGCGTACCGGATGTAGTCCGCCACGATGAGGAAGTAGCCGGCAAACCCCATGGACTTGATGACTTCGAGTTCCCCCTCGAGCCTTTCCGCATAGTCCGGGGGGATCTCCCCCATGCGGACCTTGAGCCCGGCCCGGGACCGCTCGTCCACCTCCTGCTCCAGGGTCTTGCCCTCGTCCACGGGGTAGACCGGGAAGAAGTACCTGCCCCTGGGGAGCTCCAGGCTGCAGCGCGCCGCCACCTCCCCCGTGAGGTCCACCGCCTCGGGGCAGAAGGAGAACTGGGCCCTCATCTCCTTAGGGCTCTTGAGGTAGAGCTCGTCGGTCTCGAAGCTCATGCGGTCCTTGTCGTGGATCGTGGTCTGGGTCTGGATGCACAGGAGCGCCTCGTGGGCCTTGGCGTCGCTCTTCAGGAGGTAGTGGCAGTCGTTCGTGGCCACGACGGGCACGCCGTGCCTCCTGCCCAGGTCGATGATGAGGGGGTTGACCGTGTTCTGGTCCTCCAGGCCGTTAGACTGGATCTCCAGGTAGAACCGGCCGTCGAAGGTGGCGCGGTAGAAGTCGAGCGCATCCAGGGCACGGTCCTCGGCCCCCCGGAGCAGCCAGTAGGGCACCTCGCCCTGGAGGCACGCCGAAAGGGCGAGAAGCCCCTTGTTGTACTCTTCGAGCGCCTCGCGGTCCACCCGGGGCCGGTAGTAGAACCCCTCCACGTGGGCCTTCGAGACGAGCTTGATGAGGTTGCGGTAGCCCGTGAGATCCTGCGCCAGGAGCACGAGGTGGTAGTTCTTGGGCTGGCCCGGGACGAGCTCGCGGGACTTCATGCTCCCCGGGGCGAGGTACACCTCGCAGCCGATGATGGGCTTGATGCCCGCCTTGCCGGCCTTCTCGTAGAACTCCATGGCACCGTAGAGCACGCCGTGGTCCGTGATGGCCGCCGTGTCCTGCCCGAAGGACTTCGTCTTCTCGATGAGGTCGGGGAGCTTGATCGCCCCGTCCAGGAGGCTGTACTGGGTGTGGCAGTGAAGATGGACGAACCCCATGGGGACCGCCTAGAACTCCATCTTGTAGTTGGGCGCCTCTTTCACGATGATCACGTCGTGCACGTGGGACTCCTTGAGCCCCGCCGCGGTGATCTTGACCATCTTCGAGCCCGTCTGCAGCTCGGGGATGGTCCTGCACCCCGTGTAGCCCATACCGGCGCGCAGGCCGCCCATGAGCTGGTAGACGTTTTCGGATATGGACCCGCGGTAGGGCACGCGCCCCACGATCCCCTCGGGCACGAACTTGTCCGTCTCGCAGACTTCAGCCTGGCCGTAGCGGTCCTTGGACCCGAGCTCCATGGCCTCCGCCGAGCCCATGCCGCGATATGACTTGTAGGTGCGGCCCTGGTAGATGATCCGCTCGCCCGGGGCCTCGTCCGTGCCCGCGAAGAGCGATCCGATCATGACGCTCGACGCCCCCGCGGCCAGGGCCTTGGTGATGTCGCCGGAAAACTTGATGCCGCCGTCGGCAATGATGGGCACGCCGTGCTTGTTCGCCTCGCGCGCGCAGTTCATGATGGCCGTGACCTGGGGCATGCCCACGCCCGCCACCACGCGGGTGGTGCAGATGGAGCCCGGCCCCACGCCCACCTTCACCCCGTCGGCCCCTGCCTTGATGAGATCGGCGGTGGCTTCCTCCGTCACCACGTTGCCCGCGATGACCTGGGAATGGGGGTAAAGCTCCTTGATGGCCTTGACGGTACGGGACACGGCTTCGGCGTGGCCGTGCGCGGAATCCACCACGAGCACATCGACACCCGCCTTCATGAGGGTGTGGACCCTGCGCTCGTCTTCCGGGAGCACGCCAACCGCCGCACCCGCCAGGAGCCGCCCCCGGGAGTCCTTTGCCGAGATGGGGAAGGTCTGGGCCTTCTCGATGTCCTTGATGGTGATGAGCCCCTTGAGGTTTCCCTTGTCGTCCACCACCGGGAGCTTCTCGATCTTGTACTTGTGGAGGAGCTTCTTGGCCTCCTCCAGGGAGATCTCGCCCTGGATGGTCACGAGGTTCTCCTTGGTCATGGCCTCGCCGATGAGGCGGGTCATGTCGGTCTCGAACCGCAGGTCCCGGTTGGTGAGGATGCCCACGAGCTTGCCGTCCACCGTGATGGGGACCCCTGAGATGCGGTAATGGGCCATGAGGTTCATGGCGTCGCCGATCTTCTGGTCGGGGCCCATGGTGATGGGGTCGACGATCATGCCGCTCTCCGACTTCTTCACCTTGTCCACCTCGATGGCCTGCTTCTCGGGGCTCATGTTCTTGTGGATGATCCCGACGCCGCCTTCCCGGGCCATGGCAATGGCTGTGCGGGCCTCGGTGACGGTGTCCATGGCGGCGGAGAGCAGCGGGATATTGATCCTGATGCCCCTGGTGAGCGAGGTGCCGATGTCCGCCTGGGCCGGGGTGAATGCCGACCGGGCGGGGAGAAGGAGCACGTCGTCGAAGGTGAGGGCATCACATAAGATTCTGTCCATATGGTGTTTCTCCTTACTGAATGCTGTATTCGAGTCTCAGGAACCCCCGGGACAGGTGCGCGGCGCCCCTGCCGAGGGAGACGGGGGTGCAGCTCAGGAAGGCGTCCTTCACTTCTTCCTTGAGGCTCCTGGTGGGGACGCCCTTGACGATGCGAGGCTCGCCCTCGATCCCGCCCCTCTTCCGGGCTTCCTCCACAGCGCTGTCCAGGCCGCCAAGCTTGTCGACGAGGCCCAGGCTTTGGGCCTGCCTCCCGCTGAACACCCTCCCGTCGGCGTACCCGTCGAGCTTGTCCATCCCGATCCTGCGGCTCCTGGCCACCGCTTCCTTGAACTGCCCGTGGACATCCCGGGCAAGCGCGAGGAAGTAACGCTCCTCCTCGGGCGTCATCTTCTTGAACGGGGAGCCCGCGCCCTTGAGCCTGCCCCCGGTGATGGTACTGGCGGATATGCCGAGTTTCTTCATGCCCTCGGTGACGTCGAACATCTCGAGGATCACCCCGATGCTCCCGGTGAGGGTGCCGGGAAGGGCGAAGATGGGATCCGCCGCGCAGGCGATGTAGTAGGCCCCCGAGGCGGCCACCGACGACATCGAGGCGACCACGGGCTTCTTTTTCTTCAGCTGCAGCAGCGCCTCGTAGATCTCCTGGGACGGCCCCACCTTGCCTCCCGGGCTGTCGAGCCTCACCACCACGGCCTTGACGCCGTCGTTGTCCTCGAAGCCCCTGATGATGTCCAGATAGTCGGTGGAATCCTCGATGGGGCCCGTGATCTCCAGGATGCCCACCGCGGGGGTGAGCGACTTGTGCAGAGCGCTCAGTCCGAGGGGGAGTGCCACGAAAACGATGAGAATGAAGAAAATGACCTTTGTCCTTTTTTTCATATGAGCGGGGTGTTCCGACCTGTCCCTTCGTGAGCCAATGATTATACGACCCCATGATGACGCGCAAGTTAAAAATCGCCGTCATCGCCGCACGTTCCCGGAAAACAAGAGCGCCCTGATCCGTCGAGGATCAGGGCGCCCATTGACTTCATGCCTGGTGAACCGCCCCCATGCCCTGGTTCCGGTATGGCAACCGCACGGGCATCACCCCTTGTTTCTGTCCTGCAGACCCTTGAGGAGGTCGCCCAGGTTCGTACCCACCTTTTCGGAACCCTTTTCGTGGGTCGCCACGGTCCTTTTCTCCTGCGCTTCTTCGAGGGCCTTGATGGAAAGCCCGATCTTCTTCTGCTCCGGGTTCAGGCGGAGAATCATCGCCTCCACCTCCTGTCCCACGGACAGCACGCTCGCGAGGTTGTCGATCTTGCCCGAACTCACCTCGGAGATGTGGATCATGCCTTCGACCCCTTCCCTGATCTCCACAAAGGCGCCGAAATCGGTGAGCGAGGTGATCCTGCCCTTGACGAGGGAGCCCACGGGGTGCTCGTTGGCAACCTGCTGCCAGGGGTCCGGGCTCAGGTACTTGATGCCCAGCGAGAACTTCTCGTTCTCCGGGTCGACGGCAAGCACCTTGGCTTCAACCACATCGCCCTTCTTGTAGAGGTCGCGGGGGTTCTTCACCTTGGGGTCCCAGGTGAGGTCCGACACGTGGATAAGGCCGTCGATGTCGATGTTTTCGTCGACAGAGACGAACAGCCCGAAATCGGTCACGTTCTTCACGGTGGCCTTCACCACGGTCCCCGGGGGATAGTAGTCGTAGAGCAGGTCCCAGGGGTTCGGCGAAGCCTGCTTGAGGCCCAGCGAGATCCTCCTGTTGTCCTGGTCCACGCCCAGAACCACGACGTTCACCTCCTGCCCCTCTACGAGAAGGGTGGAAGGATGCCGCATCCGCTTGGTCCAGAACATCTCGGAGATGTGCACGAGGCCCTCGACCCCTTCCTCGATCTCCACGAAAGCGCCGTAGTTGGTGATGGAGGTCACCTTGCCGGAGATCTTCTTGCCGATGGGGTAGCGGTACTCGAGACCCTTCCAGGGGTCTGGCGTAAGCTGCTTGAGGCCCAGCGAGATCTTCTCGGTCTCGGGGTCGAACTCGATGACCTTGACCTGGATCTGGTCGCCCGGGGCCACCTTGTCCTTCGGGTCCTTGAGCTTGCCCCAGGACATGTCCGTGATATGGAGCAGGCCGTCGATGCCGCCGATGTCCACGAAGGCGCCGTAGGCCATGATGTTCTTCACCGTGCCCGTCACCACGTCGTCCTTCTTCAGGGTGGCGATGAGCTTCTTCTTGTTTTCCTCGCGCTTGCGCTCGAGGACCTCGCGGTGGCTCACCACCACGTTGTTTTTCTTGCGGTTGAACTTGATGATGGACACGTCGATGGTCTGGCCGACCATCTTTTCCAGCTCCGTCTCGGCAACGGGGTTGAGCGTCGCCTGGGAGGTGGGGAGAAAAGCGGGAATGCCGATGTCCACGGTGAGACCGCCCTTGATCCGCTCGCTCACCTTTCCCCTGATGAAGGTGTGGTCCTGGTAGGCGACCATGATGTCGTCCCATACCTTGATGCGCCGGGCCTTGTCCTTGCTGAGCCTGATGATGCCCTTGGACGTGTTGATGCTTTCCACGAGCACCTCGACCTCGTCGCCGATGCCGATGGTCAGTGCGCCGCTGTCGTCGATGAACTCGCGGATGGAGGCCTGGCCCTCCTGCTTCCTGCCGATATCGATCATGATATGTTCAGCTCCCACCTGGACGACCGTGCCTGTCACCACGGATCCGGTGGAAACGCGCTTGTCAATGGTTTCTTCGTAGAGGGCCTCGAGCTCCAGATTCTTTGCAAAATCCCCTGCGTCGTCGACAACGGGCGCGCTCTCCCCTGCTTCCTCCTGAATGGGCTGCTCATCGGTTTGGTTTGTTTTGGTTTCTTCGTGATTATCCATAGTTCCGTTCCCCCTGTCCGTCGTTCCTTATTCCTGTTGAGTGATAAGTTGGCATCCTATACAATATAGATATGCAAAACACAAGCCCTTAATGGCGCCGGCGCACGCGGAACAATCCCCTCGATCGAGGCAGGCGGGGGCGCCGGGACGCCGGAGCGGACACCCCGGAAACCAGTGCCCGGAAAGGCTGCTGCAGGGGGGTGTGATCCGCGGGCGGGGACTCAGTCCAGGGGGTTCTTTTTCTTCTGTATGCTCGAGGGGTCCTTGAGGGCCTTTTCCAGGTCGCCGAAGACCTTTTTCTTTTCTCCCCCCTCGGAAAGCGACTTTTCGAGCTCCTTGAGCCTGGACTGCCGGCGGTCCTGGAACTGGCTGATCTCCTCGGCCATGCGCGGGGCCTCTCCCTCCCGGGGCAGGGACTCGATCCTGGCATGGTCCCCGATGCCGTACCGGCACTCCGCACCCGAGACGATCATGGTCGCAATGTTCTCGTCCACGAGCTTCCGGGACAGGAGCGAGAGCTCCTCCTCGGACATCTTCAGGGTGTCCGAAAGATCCTTCAGGGCGGGCGGGCGCCCGTGCAGATGCTCGAAGACCCGGATCCCCGCTATGAACACGTGCGCCGACTGGTACATGCTCCTGGAACTCATGAGCCCGTTGTAGCGCAAAGCCCGGCCCTGCGCAATCCTCATTCCTCATTTAAGAATAACCTTGACAGAACCGATACATCTTTCAAATAATCATGCTCCAAGGAGGGTTTATTTTGAAAAAAACAGCCTCTCTCATAATCGGACTGCTCCTTCTTTCCTTTGCAGCCACGTCCCTATGGGCACAAGATACCGTCCACGTTGTCAAGAAAGGAGACACCCTCTGGGACATCACCAGACATTACCTGGCGAACCCCTGGAAGTGGCCCGTCGTCTGGTCGAACAACGAGGACATCACGAACCCTCATCTCATCTATCCCGGTGACCGCGTGATCATCTCCACCAACGGCGGGAAAACCACCATCACCATCGTCCCGGCCAAGGGCGGAGAGGCTTCCGTGTACACCCCCGCTGGGGCAGCCGGGGTGAAGAGCAAGACCTTCATGCTTTCGCCCCAGTATTCCTCCTATGTCTACAGCCCCACCCCCCTGACCGGGTCCGGCACCGTGGCCGCGAAGGTGGAGCAGGGAGAGCTTGCAGCACGGGAGGAAGGCATCCTCATTACGTCGACAGGCGGTCTTGCCACGGGCAAGTACGTAAGCATCATGACCAAGATCACCGAAGCCAGGGACAAGGACGGGATCAGGGGCTACCTGTACAAGACCGTGGGCATCGCGCGGGTGGACAAATCCCAGGGAAACCTGTACAAGGCCACCGTGGTTGATTCCAGCCAGGAAATTCGCAAGGGCGACCTCGCGTTCGTCGATGCCAGACCCGTCGCACCGGTGAAAATCAACCTGTACGAACCCTCCCTCAAGGAAAGCGGCCGGGTGATCGATCTTTCCGGCGGGATCGTGCAGGGCAGCACCTACCTGGATATCATTTTCCTGAACCTCGGCAAACGTGACGGTGTGGAACAAGGCGCCCTCGTGTCGGTCTACAAAGAGCTTTCCGTTGAAGGGGAAAAGGACACCATCCAGGATTACCGGGGGAATGCACTGGTTATCCAGGCGCTCGACGACTCCTGCCTGGCCCTGGTTACGGAGTCCCTGGTTCCCATCCAGAGAGATTTCGTGGTGCTCGGCGCGCAGTAGCGGACGGAAAGAACCTGAAGACGCACAGGCCTCCCTGCCCGCAGGGGGGCCTTTTTCATGCTCCCGGCTTCAGCCGGGAATCCCCAGATGTGACAGGTACAGGTCCAGCCCCTTGCCGTCGATGCGGGTGAAAGCGATCCCCATGCCCGCGCCGTTCTTCCGGACAACGCGCCCCTGAACCCAGATGATCTTGCCCAGGTCTTCCACGTCGATGCTGGCGGTCATGAATTCGTTCACGGGACCGGGGGGGCTGCTGGTGACGATAAAGGCCCCGCCCCGGCTGATGTTGCTCACCCGGCCGATCTTGTACGCGTACCCCGTGTCGCGGTACGCGATCCTGATGTTCACCCTGACCCGCTCGTGCGCCCTGTGCTCATCCATGAAGCATGAAACCCTTCGCCCCGTCTGAAAGGCGTCGTGAGAAACTGCCGGGGAAAAGATGAACTCCCCCGGCAACTCCCCATTATATAACTGAAAAGGGGACAATGTTCAAGGCAGCCCTGCGATCGGTGCGGGGTCATGCATCTAATCGGCTGATATCACGACAGGATGCCCTGGCCAACACTGCGTTGACACCCCGGGTTCAATTAGGATATATGACGAATCCATGAAGGTGTTGTTTCCTGCCAGCGTAATCACCCAAAGGGTCCGGGAGCTGGGGAAAAAGATAACGTCCGAATACCAGGGGAAAGATCTTTACATCGTCGCCGTGCTCAAGGGCGGCTTCATGTTCGCCTCCGATCTCGTGCGCTGCGTGGACCTTCCCATCAGGATCGAGTTCGTCCGCCTCTCGAGCTATGGCTGCTCCGACAGCCCCCAGCATGAGGTGAGGATCCTGAGCGACATCGAAGGGACGATCACCGGCAGGCACGTGCTCATCGTGGATGACATCATGGACACCGGCCACAGCCTCGTGGCTTTCAGAAAGCACCTCGAAGGGAAAAATCCCGCCTCGGTAAAGATCTGCACCATGATCGACAAGACGTGCCGCAGGGAGGGTCCGATCCGGCCCGATTACTGCGGGTTCAGGATAGAAGACGGTTTCATCGTCGGATATGGACTTGACTATGCTGAAGACTACAGGGCCCTTCCGGACATATACGTGATCGAGCCCGCAGACAGCCAGCGCGAGGAGGAACACCCTTGACCGTCATCGAATGCCCGAAATGCGGCAGCAAGTTCAAGATCGGGAAAACCGTCCTCGCCAGGCAGACCATCAAGATGCGCTGCAGTGTCTGCTCCCACGTCTTCACCTATTCCCTGAAGGAAACTGACGCCATCGAAAGCGCCTTCGACGAGCTCATCGGGTCGAAGGACGGCGCGCTCCGGGAAAATCCCCTGCAGGAAGCCCCGTCCGATGTCCCCGGGGAAAACCGGCCCGCGGAAACCGGACTCGCCGGCATCATCGAGTCCCCGGAGCCGGAGGAGGAAAAGCCGCAGGATGGTATGCCCGGGGCCGAAGAGGTTCAGCCCGAGTCGGTCATACGGGAGATCGACACGATCCTCGGCGCAAGCGAGGCGCTGCCAGGCGAAGAGGTACAGCCCCGGGAAACGGCCCCGGCCAAAGGCTCTTCCCTCAAAACCAAAGCGGTCGTCGCCCTGGTGGTGTTAGCGGTCGCCGCACTGGGCGTTCTGGCTGCGAGGCTCGTCATGCCGTCTCTGGGTAAAGGGGAAAAAGAGCTCGAGACCCCGACCCTCGAGAGGGGACCCTTCTTCTCCATCCCCGACGGGAGCGTCACCTACGAGATCCTCGCCAACGACAACGAGGGTTCCGTCCTCGTGGTCAAGGGCGTCATCAGGAAGCTCACGACAAAGCCCCTCAAATCGATCCTGGTGGAGGCGCGGGTGTACGACCAGGTCAGCACACTCATGGAAAGCAGAACCGCATATGCGGGTATCGTTCCCGAGTCCATGGAGCTCATGCGGCAGAAGAGCTCCGACATAGACCTCCTGCTCACGGCGGAGCCCCGGACCCTCGGGGTGCTGGAGACACAGCAGGACATCCCGTTCGCGGTGGCCTTCTTCGGCAAGCCCGCGCGGGAGGGCACCTCGTTCAAGGTCGAGGTGAAGGAATTCCACTGGAAATAGGCCGGTCGAAAAGCCTCCCGGAGGCCTGTCCGCAGTTGGTTCTTCCGCGGGTGGGCCATGTGGCGGGCTCCGGCGGTCATTCTCCAGGAAGCTGACGGAAACGGGATTATCTCTATCTCTATGCGGATAATGGGAATCGACTACGGGACGAAGCGGATCGGGGTGGCTGTCAGCGACCCGTCGTGCACTATGGCCCACCCCCTGGACATCGTCCTGGTGAGGGAGGACGGCTCCCACATCGAATCCCTGAGAAAGATCGCCCGCGACTACCAGGTGGACAGGGTTGTCGTCGGCCTTCCCTTCAACATGGATGGGGACATGGGGGAGAGCGCGCTGAAGGTGGCGCGCTGGTCGGAGGACCTCTGCAGGCAGCTGGACCTGCCTGTGGAGCTCTGGGACGAGAGGCTCACCACGTCTGAGGCCCACGAGATCCTCATGCACCTCAAGGTGAAGGGCCCCAAGCGCAGGCAGATCGTGGACAAGATCGCCGCGAGCATCATCCTGAAAAGCTATCTGGATGCACGGCAGCCATGAAGAAGCGGTCCCGTTCGAGATCAGGCATGAGAAAGCTTTCTACCGGCCTCCTGGTCCTTCTCACCTGCGCCCTCGTCATTGTCGTCACTCACACGTACATCTTCCTCATCACCCCCAGGACGCCGCCCAGGCCGCTCATGATCGACATAAGGCCCGGGATGAGCGCGTGGCAGATCTCCAGGGAGCTGGAGAGGCAGGGGATCATCACGGACAAGACCATGTTCATGGCGTGCGCCGTCCTCACGGGCAAGGTGACGCACCTGCAGGCAGGCTCCTACGTGTTCGAAGGCACGCACTATCCCTTCGACATCGTCTCCATCCTCTTCAAGGGCCGGACCCTGAAGTACCGCATTACCATCCCGGAGGGATCGACCATCTACGACGTGGGGGCCATCGTGGCCGAAACGGGCCTCCTGAGCAAGTCTGACTTCGTCAGGATCGCCACCAGCCCCGCCACCACGGAGTTCTTCGGCATCGAGGTGCCCACCATGGAGGGCTTTCTCTACCCGGACACCTACTTCCTCGCCCCCCACATGACCTCGCTGGAGATCATGGCCAAGATGGTGAACCGCTTCAACGAGGCCTGCCCGGCGAACATCAGGGAGCGCTCAAAAGAGCTGGGGATGACCATGCCCGAGGTGGTCACGCTGGCGTCCATCATCCAGAAGGAGGCGGTGACCGCAAGCGAAAAGCCCGTCATCGCGTCCGTCTTCCACAACCGGCTCAAGAGGAACATGCCTCTGCAGTCTGACCCCACGGCGGTGTACGGGATCGACGGCTTCCGGCGCAGGATCCTGCCCGAAGACCTCAGGCGCGTCTCGCCGTACAACACCTACCGCGTCCAGGGACTGCCCCCGGGGCCCATCTGCAGCCCTGACGCCAGGTCCATCCACGCGGCCCTGTGGCCGGCCAGGACAGGGTACATGTTCTTCGTCTCCAGGGGCAACGGCAGGCACTATTTTTCCCGGACGTACGAGGAGCACGCCCAGGCCATCCAGATGAGCAACGCCGCTCCCCCCAGGTAGCCTCTCTTCCCCCCTGCCGCCAGGGTTCCGGGGCATCCGGCAGGCCATTATTCCCACTCAAGTTCTCCTTCTGCGAATTCGATATGAAGGAGATGGACCGCTTGCGAGCAGCCGTCATCGACGACGATGCAGGAATACTCGACCTCATAGAGCAGATACTCAGGGAAGAGGGCCTCGACACGAACCGCTACCAGCAGGTGGAAGAGCTGCTTGACCAGCTTGAAGGGTACGACTTCGACCTCATCATCTCGGACCTGATGCTGCCGGGCATGAGCGGCCTGGATCTGCTCGACGAGCTCGCGGCGCGAAGAAAGGAAATCCCGGTGGTGATCATCACCGGGTACGCGTCTCTGGATTCGGCCATCGAGGCGGTGAACCGGGGGGCCTTCTCCTACATAAAGAAGCCCTTCACCATCGAGGAGATCCGGTTCATCATCACCCGCCTGAGGCAGCGGCGGGAGCATGTGAAGGAAATGAACGCACTGAAGGATCAGGTGAGGATGCTTACGGAAAAACTCGTGAAGGAAGGACAGGCCGGGAGCCAGGGCGCTATCGCAGCCACGATACAGCCGTTTTCCCTTTTCCAGGAAAGCACGGATGTGAACAAGGCCCTTTCCGCCATCGAATATCTCGGGAGGCTCAAATCCGGCGGAATCATCTCAGAGAAGGAATTCGGCGAATACAAAGGCAGAATCCTCAAAAGGATCGTATGATGCCCGAAAAGGTTCTCATCGTCGATGATGACCCCGGGATTCGCAGCACCATCTCGGACCTCATCGAGGAACTCGGCTACGCCTCCGAGACGGCCTCCGACGGGCTCGACGCCGTGGGCATGCTGGACCGGGGCCCGTACATGTGCGTGTTCACTGACATCATGATGCCCAACATGAGCGGCCTGGAGCTCATCAAGAGGATCAAGGCCCGGGAAGTCTCCCTGCCCATCATCGTCATCACGGGGTACGCTTCCCTCGAGATCGCCATCGACGCCATGAAGTACGGCGCCTCCGACTTCATCTCCAAGCCCTTCAAGGTCAAGCAGATCGAGCTCATGCTCAACAAGATGAAGAGGGAGAAGACCCTGCTGGAGGAAAACAGGCGCTTCTCCGACACCCTGCACCTGCACCGGCTCATCGACAACCTCGTGGGCCAGATCGAGGACAAGAACGAGGAGATCATCTCCCTGCAGGAGATCTCCGAGAAGATCATCGGGCTGAAGGGGATCAGGGACCTCGTGGGGGCCATCATCGACGTGTCCCGGCAGCTCCTCGACGAGGCCGAGGTGCGCTTCTTCCCGCTCAACAGCAAGGACAACACGCTCATGGACACCTCGAGCGGCGATGCCATCCCGGCCGACCCCACCCTGCTTCACGGGAACATCGTACGGAAGAGCTCCTCGGAATCCCGGTTCACGGACAGGTTCGAGTCCGTGTTCCCCCTCATGATCGAGGGCCAGGTCTTCGGGGCCCTGCACGTGGTTTCGCCAGCGGCGCTGGGCGAAGAGAAGGAGGGCAAGATCCTCTACCTCCTGAACCGCTCTGCGGAGCGGATGGAAAACGTGGCGCTCTACGAGGGCCTCTACGAGAACATGCTGTCCACCCTGAACAGCCTGGCCAAGACCCTGGACGCCCGGGACCCGCACACGGCCCAGCACTCCACCAGGGTCACCACGCTCTCCATGGCCATGGCGGACGCGCTGGAGCTTTCCGACCTCGAGCGGGACACGCTCTACATCTCTGCGTCCCTGCACGACATCGGCAAGGTGGGGATCCCCGACGACATTCTCCTGAAGCCCGGCAGACTCACGGACGCCGAGTTCGACATCATCAGGAAGCACCCCGACATCGGCGCGGACATCCTCAAGCCCCTGCCCCCCATGTCCAGGGAAACCGAGATCATCCGCCACCATCACGAGCGCTACGACGGGAAAGGCTACCCGTCGGGCCTCACGGCCGCCGAGATCCCCTACCTGTCGAGGATCATCGCCCTGGCCGACTCGTTCGACGCCATGACCTCGGACAGGCCCTACCGCAAAGGCATGTCCATCGAAGAAGCCATCCGGGAGATCACTGCATGCAAGGGCCTGCAGTTCGACCCGGTGCTCGCCGATCTCTTCATCGCCCTCAACGGGGTCGAACCGGGATAATCGACGGGAACCGACCCGTTCTGCCCGGGAAAAGGGGGGGTCACCCCCCCATCCCCAATCTCCCCTCAAGTTATCCCGGCCTCACCCGGGGGAACCTGTTCATGGCCCGACGGTGGTGTCTGCCTGGTGGGTGAGGCCCTGGATCTGGCCCTTGAGCCTCTGGTTCTCAGCCTCGAGGAAGCCCACGCGCTGATTGAGGGTCGTGATGATGTTCGTGTTCCGGGTGCCCGACTGCTGGCCTTTCTGCCTCAGGACGTTCACCTCGGCGTCGAGGCTTTCCACCCGGGTGGCAAGATCCTTGTTCTTTTCTTCGAGTGTGCGGACGTAGGCGGCAGCGTCCATCAGGGTCTGCCTGTAGTCCAGGGGCTTCTTTTCTCCTCCCCAGAAGGAGTAGCCCAGAACGAGCCCGACGATGACCGGTATGATGACTGCTGCCGCCATCAGGATGATCCTTTTCCTGTCCATGGCCTTCACCTCCCCGTGCATGCGGAAACTGCCTTTCCCGTCTCCATGGGTGGAGGATACGGGGATGCGGACGGAACCGTCAAGGGTTTCTTCCCGCATACCGGCTCCCGGGCGTAAGTGAACTCCATGCTTCTGTTTTGACAACAGGTGAATATGTGGTAATGAAACCGCATGAACGTTGCCATAATCGGTGCCCGGAAAGACAGGAACGGCATCGGCGGTTTTATCGCCAGGTATTTTCACCAGAACGGGGCACAGGTGACATGCGTGCTGGGCACCTCCGAAGCCACGGCAGCCCTTGCGGCCGAGGCCCTCGCACCCTGCGGCATCAAGGCGAAACCCTACCGGGACTATACCGACATGGTGGAAGGCGAGGACCTCGACGCGGTGGCCGTTGCGTCTCCCGCCGAGACCCACTACGCCTTTCTGTCCGCATCCATGGAGCGCGGGCTTTCGGTGTTCTGCGAGAAGCCGTTCATCGACCCCGCCCGGGACGACGTGCCCGGCGACCTCGAGACCCTGTTTCACCTGGCCCGCAAGAAAAGGGCCGCCGTGGCCATGAACTCGCAGTGGCCCTTCTGCCTGCCCTCCTACGAGCGCCTCTGCGGCACCCTGGTCCCCGGGGAGATCCGTAAATTCTTTATCCGCCTGTCCCCCCTGAGCGCGGGCGCCGACATGATCCCGGACTCCGTGCCCCACGGGCTGAGCCTCCTCCACGCGGTCCTGGGCGCCGGGACGGTCCATGACCTGTCCTTCGAAAACGGCCCCGGATCCCTGGGCATCTCCTTCACCTACGCATCCTCCTTCAGCGACTGCGAGGTGAGCATGCTCCTCGTGCAGGAAAAGCAGCAGCCCAGGACCTTCTCCTTCGGCTTCAACGGCCTCGTGGCGGAACGGTGCATCGACATGGCCAGCTACGAGATCTCGCTGGCCTTCGGCGAAAAGCAGGCGCCCATCCCCGACCCCTTGAACCTCTGCGTCCGCGACTTCGTGGAGGCAGGAACTTCGGGCAGACACCCCGTCATCGGCGCGGACCACATCATCGCCACGTCGCTCAACCTCAAGCAGATATACGACGCATACACCCACCCGGAGAGGACCACATGGAAAAGCTGACCCGGAAAGAGCACGATTTCAGCGCGAAGCTCAGGCAGAAATCCGTCATCGAGAACCTGCGGCAGTACATCGCCTGGCAGCGGGAAGCGCGCCGGTCGCCGGCACACCCCCCCCTCCCGGCTCTCGGGCCCGTGTCCATCAACCTCGACCTCACCACGGCATGCAACTTCAAATGCCCCCACTGCGTGGATTCCGGGATCATCAACACGGGCGAGGACATCAGCCTCGACGTCATCAGAGACAGCGTCGACACCCTCGCCGCGAAGGGCCTGCTCTCCGTGATCCTCATCGGCGGCGGAGAGCCCACGGTCCACCGGGACTTCGAGGAGATCGTGAGGGTCGTCAAGGCAAAGGGCCTCCAGGTCGGCATCGCCACCAACGGCTCCCGGCTCGAACGCGTGGCGTCCGTGGCGGGGATCCTCACCGAGGGCGACTGGCTGCGCCTGTCCCTGGACGCGGCCCGGGAAGAAACCTTCGAGAAATCTCACAAACCCCCGGCAAAGGTCACCCTCGAAAAGATCCTGTCGGACGCGCAGGCCGTCAAGAAACTCAATTCGAACATATCGCTGGGATATTCCTTCGTCATCGTCTGGGACGGCATCCGCTACGGAAACAGGGAGCTCACGCCCAACCTGGACGACATCCCCGAGGCCGTGGTCAAGGCGCGGGAGTACGGCTTCGACTACGTGTCCTACAAGCCCTGCCTGCTGCGCCTGGAGGGCTCGGGCAAGGAATCCCTCTTCGACCCGCCCGACCCCGGGCGGGAGGAGAAGGTCATCCAGGCCATAGGGAAAAGGCTCGACCAGGCGGAAAAGCTGTGCGCACCGCCCGTGAAGGTGCTCAGGAGCGTCAACCTCCAGGCCATGATGGAAGGGAACCTCCACGAGCTCAAGAGGCAGCCCGTGGTGTGCCACTCCCAGTTCTTCCGGTCCGTCCTCGCCCCGGCGGGGATCTTCCACTGCCCCGCGCTCCGCGGCGTGAGCGCCGGCAGGATCGGGGACAAGGAAGGCTACCGGAGCGCAGCGCGCTTCCTCGAGACCCAGGCCTCCCTGGAAAGGTCGGTGCAGAGCTTCGACGCCTCGCGGGAATGCAGCGTCGTGGTATGCTTCTACCACCATGTCAACTGGTGGATCGAGAAGTTCATCCAGTCTTCCACGCCCGTGACCCTGATCCCGGAGGTGGAGGACAACAATTTCTTCCTGTAGAAGGGGCCCGGGCATCCCATGAGAATCTGCGTGGTACACTTGAACCAGATCGGGGATCTGGCCTTCTCCCTGCCGCTCCTGAAATCCCTGCGGGACGGGCACCCCGGGGCGGAGATCCACTCGGTGCTCAAGCCTGGCATCGGCAAGCTCCTGGAAGGCTCGCCCTTCGTGGACAGAATCATCCCCAAGCCCGGGGGCGTTCGCGGCACCCTGGAGCTCGTGCGCGCCCTGCGGAGGAACTCGTACGACCTCCTCATCAGCCTTGCCCGCTCCGAGGAGGCCTTTCTCCTGGCAGCCCTGAGCGGGGCGGGAAAGAAGGCGGGGTTCGCCCGGTTCCCCTGGGACCTCTGCCTTGACGTGAAGGAGACCGTCGCCGGGCACAACAGCTCCTTCAACAACGCAAAGCTTCTGCGCCGCCTGGAATTCCCGGTGACGGCGGAGACCTATGTGGGGCTCCTGCCCGTGTCACCGGACGAATGCCCGGAAGCGGTCCCTGCGCCTTATGCCGTGTTCTCCGCCGGGGCGTCTCCCCGGAGACTGGTCAAGGCCTGGGACGAGGAGAAGTTCGCCGGGCTCATCGTCGAGCTGAACGCCCGCTTCGGCCTCGTTCCCGTCCTGGTGGGGGCGGACGACACGCGGGAAAGCAACGACAGGATAAAGGACGCGGTCGGCCACGACCCCCGCGGCAGGCACATCGCGGTCATCGACCTCACGGGCAGGCTGGGGCTGCGGGCGCTCTCCGCGCTCCTCATGCGCGCCGGCCTCTTCGTGGGCATCGATTCGGGGGTGATGCACCTGGCCTCCGCCTCGGACACCCCGGTGGTGGCGCTGTTCGGCCCCACCGACCCGTTCTACGTGGGCCCCCAGAACGCCAGGAGCGTCGTGGTGTCCCAGGACCTCGACTGCATGCCCTGCTATCTGAAAAGGACCTGCGAGGACGTCCGGTGCATGCGGGGTCTCTCCATGGAGAAAGTCCTGGCAGCGTGCGCTGGTCTTGTGGAAGGAAACGCCCGGGCAGACTGAAGGCCGCTCCGGCCTTCAGCCGGACACCTGAAGGAACTGCATCGATGCCTGCCCTGACCGGGCACATCCTGGAAAAGTGCCCGCCCACGCCCACGGATACGAGCGCTACCGGTGGGAACGGGGGGAAGACAACGGGGAAGGACCGGGCCGCTTCCCCTGCCGGGGGGGTGGGTTTCGCTTTCTGCTCCCTTTATTCCCCGAGGACGGCTTCGAGCTCGGCCAGCACGTCTTCGGGGCTGATGGCTTCCATGCACAGCGGGTCCCGGCACACCTTCCTGCCACAGGGGGAGCAGGGCAGGCCCTTCGATATCACCCGCCCGAGGAAAGGTCCGGTCCTGCCCGGGTCTGCCGGCCCGAACAGTGCCACCACCTCTTTTTCCAGGGCGACCGCCAGGTGCATGGGCCCGGTGTCGCAGGTCACCACTGCCCGGGCGCCGGAAAGGACGCCGACGAGCTCCATGATGGTGGTCCTGCCCACCAGGTCGATGGTCGACACCGCGGCGCCTGAAACAACCCCGTCCGCCGCTTCCCGGTCCTCGGGCCCCCCGGTGAGCACGCACGGCAGGCCGAAACGGCGATCGACCAGGCGGGACAGGGCCGAGAAGCCCTTGGCTCCCCACCGGTTCGCAGGCTTCGTGGCACCGATGTTCAGGACGATGTACGACGCAGGGAGCGCGGCCGGGGGCCGGTCGCCTTGGGGGATGTCCCATGCGACGCTGTCCGAAGAGGCGCCCAGGTAGGAGGCAAACTCCAGGTACTGCCGCACCATGTGCCCCGACGGGTCTGCAGGCGGTATGCGCTCGAAGGGCAAAAGCCAGGTCATTTCCTTGCACCGGCCCCTGTCGAAGCCGACGCGCCGGCCGGCCGCCGAGGCCCAGGTGAAGAGCCCCGACTTCGCCGTCCTCTGGAGGTCGAGCGCCAGGTCGAAGCGCTTTTCCCTCACCGCATGGAGCACCCCAGGGAGAGCCGCGGGCCATCTGCGCTTGTCGAAGAGGATGGGTACGTCCACGGACGCGTGCCGGGAGACGAGTGCGTGGCTCAGTGGCTCGACCAGCCAGTGAATGCGGGCGTGGAAATGCCTTTTCAGGGAGATGGCGAGCGGCAGGGTGTTCACCACGTCCCCCAGCGCCCCGAGTTTGACGATGAGAATGTCCATTTCCCTACCGTTATTGCACATTCCCTTTTTCGACACAAGGAGGCCTCCATGCCCTTCATCCTCCCTGACACAAGAGTTTTGACATGACCTCCATGCCCACCCGGGAGATTTACAGGAGAGAAAACCTGGGGTATGTTCATCGAAAACCGGCACGAAAGGATAAACGGGGATCGATGCTGAGCATAATCATCGTCACCATGGGTGAGGACCCCCTGCTCGGGGAGTGCCTGTCCTCCCTTCGGGAGCACGTCCGGCTCCCCAGGGAAGTCATCCTCGTGAACAATTCGCCCGACCCCCTCCCCCCTGGTAAGAAAGACGGAATCGTCCGCCTGGAAAACGGGCGAAACCTGGGGTATGCCCGGGCAGTGAACCGAGGCATCAAGGCGGCGACTGGCGACAAGATACTCCTGCTCAATCCGGACGCCCGCTTCACCTCGGACATCCTTTCCGGCCTGGCCTCCTTCCTGGACGCCCATGAGCATGCGGGCATCGCGGGCCCCCAGCTGGTCTTCCCGGACGGAAGCCTCCAGAACTCCATCGACGTCATCCCCAACCTCGCCACGGAGACCTTGAACAAATCCCTTCTGAAAAGGCTGTTCCCCAGGTCCTATCCCAGCAAGCGCTCCGGCATCGACCGGCCCGTGCGGGTCCCTTCGGTCATCGGCGCGTGCATGATGATCAAACGGGAGGTGGTCGACGCGGTGGGCGCCCTGGACGAGGGATTCTTTCTCTACCTCGAGGAGACGGACTTCTGCCGCAGGGCCGTGAACGCGGGCTTCGAGGTGTGGTTCCTGCCCCATCTCACCGTGGTCCATCACCAGGGGGCAACGGCCAGGCAGTTCGATTTCCGGAGGAGGGCCGAGTACCACCGGTCCATGGTGAGATTCTTCCGGAAAGACAAAGGCCCTCTTGCGGGAGTGCTGCTCTCTGCGCTTTCCCTCGTGAAGTTTGCCGTCGAGGTCCTGGGGAGAATCCCCGCAGCCGCGACACCCAAAGGAAGGCACCGCCTGAAGATGTCTTCCCTGCTCCTGCTGTGGAGCCTTGCGGGCATGCCCGGGGGCTGGGGCCTCGAAAGGGGGCTGCCGCCCTATGCGCGGGTCAGGAGGAACGGCTACACCTGGCTTCTCCCCCCGGGGGCGAGTTTTCCCGAGGAAGCCGCCCGCATCGATTCCTTCATGGAAACCTTTGGGAGCACGGTGCTCAACCGGTCGCGCACGACCTTCGTCAAGTCCGGGCAGCTGGGGTCGAAGGTCGTCTTCCTGAAGCGCTACAACTACAAGGGCCTCCTCGACACGGCCAAGAACATCTTCAGGAAGAGCAGGGCCAGAAAGGCCTTCGAGGGCGCCCTCCTGCTCGAGGAGAGCGGAATATCGACGCCGCACGTGCTGTTCGCCTGCGAAAAAAGGCGCTGGGGTATCCTCCTGTCTTCTTACATCGCCACGGAATGGGTGGAAGCCCTGGACCTGGTGAAGCACGCTGCTCGCCATGGGCATGACGCGGAGCTCATCGCCGAAGTTGCGCGCTTCGTCCGCAGGCTCCACGAAATGGGCTTCATCCCCGTGGATCTCAAGGGGGAAAACCTCCTGAAATCGCCGAACGGCATCTGCCTCATCGACCTGGACCGGCTCAGACGGCCGGGCACCCCGGGCCTGTCGGCCGCCGCCCGGAACCTGAGCTACCTGAACGCGTCCTTTTGCCGGACCATCCCGCACACAGAAAGGCTCCTCTTCCTGGAAGAATACGTGAAGGGAAACCCCCGGATGGAGATAAGGAAAGAAGAGCTCTGCCGCCGGATCAGCAGGCTCACGGAAAAACGGCTCAGAACAAGGCACTCCTGACCCTGCTCTCCTGCCCGGGTCAAACCTGGACAACGCCTTGCAATCATCATGTTTCCGTGAGAAACCCTGCCTTCCCCCCGATCGTTTTGACCTGACTCGAGCCGGCGGGCCTGGTCCGGCCCGACAGCTCAGTAGGTCACCGCGTCGGGCTGGTGATGCTTCGATATGACGGTCACTGAAACGCGGTTGGGTATGCACAGGATGGTCCCGCCGGGGGCGCCGATCCTGCCCATACGGGTGCAGAGCTGGTCCGGGCAGGGGGAAAAAAGCATGCGCACCTTGCCTGACCGTATCTCGACGACACTCGCCCCCCGCGGGCCCGGGATCTCGAGGCGTGCATCCCTGTCCGCGGAAACCTCGGAGAAGAGTCTGGATCCGGCATACACCCGCACCGTGGAGGCTTCCTGCCTGCTTTCCCGCCCGGTGAGCCACCAGGTCCCCGCGATTAAAAGGATCCCCGCCATGAGGGCAAGATCCCATCTCGTAATGCCCAAGCCCTTTTCCATGTTTCGGTTATATCCTTTTCTTCCCCCGTTTCAAAGACCCCTGCCTGCGTCCATGAGAATCCCGGAGCAAGAGGCCGTGCTTGCAGATGTTGACCGGAATTATCTCCTGGCATATAGTTTCAGGCTACATGGACAAGGATATTTTCTCCCCTCTGGGGATCAGGGCCACGGGGATCACCGGAAAGATCTTCGTTGTCCAGGGGAACAACCGGGGCCGGTCCCCCTTTTCGAACTCCGTGTGCGTCCTCGACAGAACCCGCCTGCTCATGGACACGGGGTGCGGCCACGACATCATAGCTTCCCTGAGGGACAGCGCGGGCATCCAGCGGGTGGTCCTCTCCCACTCCCACCCCGACCACACTGCCGGCACCTGGCAGTTCCGCTCCTGCCCGGGCACCGAGGTCGCCGTGCCCCGGGAGGGCGCACAGAGCATCTCCTCGGCGGACAGGCTCGCGCTGAGATTCGTGGGCCCTGAACTTGCCGGCCTCTGGAAAGACACCTATCTGCAAGCCACGGGCTTCAGGGATTTTACCTTCGCTTCCCGGTTTGAAAACGGGACGGAGTTTTCCCTGGGCGAGAACCGGTTCATCGCCCTGCACGCGCCGGGGCATCTTACAGACCACTACTGCCTGTGGGAGCCGGACCGGAAGATCCTCGTGGGGTTCGACATCGACATGAGCCCCTTCGGCCCCTGGTACGGCAACCCCGAGTCGGACATCGCGCTCTTCGGGAAATCGCTGGCGATGATACGGGCCCTTCCGGTGGAGACCTACGTCTCCTCCCACGCCCGGCCCATGAAAGGCCCCCACTTCCAAAAGCGCCTCTCCCTCTACGAGGCGGTCTTCGAAAGGAGAGACCGCCTCGTCCTGGGCGCCCTGCCGCCTGACAGGCCCGTGCACCTCGACGAGGTCGTGGACAGGTCACCCATATACGCCGTCGACTACACCACCCACCCGGACAAGCTGCTCAGGTTCGGCGAATCGCAGATGGTCGCCAAGCACCTCCTCCGTTTGGCTTCACGGGGCCTCGTGGAGGCCGAAAGCCGGGAAGGCTCTTTTCCCATGGTCAGAAAGGCCCGGTGATCCACGGCACCACCGGGACCGGCCGGGCGCCCGGGCCCGATGCTCTCCCGGCCCAAGAAACCGCCCCGATACCCCGCGGAGACGTGCGGGCTGAAGCCATTGCCCATCCCCGGCACATAAGAACCCCGGAATATTAAATCGATTTGGGGCATTGCCTGAAGTGTGATAAGTAACTCCTGTACACGGCGCCCGACGGGATGCCGGGACAGCTCACCCTCGAGGGGCGAAGGACCGCTGCGATGAAGAGAACCGCTGCCGCAATACTGGGCGTCCCCGTGGACGCCTTCACCAGGGAAGAAACCATCGCGTACATCTTCCACCTCGTCCAGTGCCACCGGACCGATCGGACCCCCAGGCTCGTCTGTACGCTGAACAAAGACTCCCTCGCCGACACCCTGGCCTGGCGCCCCGGGCAGACGCGCCACCCCGAACTGCTCTCCATTCTCCGGGGCGCCGACCTGGTGACGACCGACGACACGCGCCTCGTGTGGGCGAGCAGGCACCTGGGGCCAGCGCTCAAGGAGCCCGTCACGGGCGCTGACCTCGTGAACGGGCTCGCAGGAGAAGCGGCGCGCAGCGGCCTGTCCCTGTACCTGCTGGGCGGGGCTGGAGGGGCCCTCCTGAAAGGGGCTTCCCTGCTCCGGGAAAGATTCCCCGGCCTGCACATCGCCGGGTGCGACTCGCCCGCCGTCCACGTGGAAGGGGCACCTCTGGCAGACAGCCCCGAGGCCGACGGGGAAATACTGGAGAAGATCAAGAGTGCTTCGCCCGACCTGATCCTGGCGTCCTTCGGCAGCCCGGGACAGGAGCTCTTCTTCGGGCGGAACCGTCACCGCCTCATGGTCCCGGTGACCGTCTGCCTCGGCGGCACGTTCGACTTCGCGGCGGAAACGGTGACGAACGCGCCCGGGCGGATGCGCCCCGGATTCCTCCCCTGGCTCCTGCGCTTCGCCCGGCACCCCGGGCGCCTGGTGAATCGCCGCCTTCTCGACCTGGTCAAGTGCGCAGCGCAGATCTGGCCTTCGATTCTCGTCTACGAGTACGCAAAGAGGGTGGCACCGCACCCCTACCTGAAAAGGTGCAAGTCGGGGGTGTCTTACAAGTACATGACCAGGGGCAGAACTCAGGTCCTGCACCTGACCCTGCCCGGGAGCGTGGACGCCGGGGCGGTGCCCCGGCTGGCCTCGCTCATCCCGAAACGCCCCACCGCCCATCTTCTGCTGGACGTGAACGACGTGGCCTTCATCGACTCGGCCGGCCTCGGCCTGCTCCTGAGCGTCATGAACCTCTGGGCGGCGGGCAGGTATGAACTGCTCGTCACCGGCGCCGGCCCGTATGCGAAAAAGGTCATGGCCAGCAACCGCCTGCACGATCTCTTCTCCGGGCGGCTTTTCGACTCGTTGGAAGATGCCCTTGCCTGGCTGGACAGGCACGCCGGGGAGTCGGCCTCCTGCATCGAGGTCGCACAGGGGGCGGATTCGAGCACTATTGCCTTCTCCGGCAGCCTGAAACCCATCGGCATCTCCCCCGCAGAGATCAGGGGCATCGCCTCCCGGGTGAAGGGGGCCCGGTGCGTCCTGGATCTTTCCGCCCTCCACTCGATCAGCACCCAGGGCATCATCCTCCTGCTCAAGCTCAGGGACGCCGTCGAGAAGGGGGGAAAGACGTGCACCTCGCAGGGGGCGCACGGGGAAGTGGCCCAGATGCTCAGGGTGACCCGAACCGAAAGCCTCGTCTGAGACCCGGTTCTCCGGGTTCTTCCAGGGCGAAGCGGGGCGCCCCTCCTCAGAACATGAACCTTCTCCAGGCGACGTTCAGCACGAGGCCGATGCACAGGAGATTCATGAACATGAACGAGCCGCCGTAGGAGATGAAGGGCAGCGGCACGCCCACCACCGGGAAGATGCCCAGGGTCATGGAGATGTTGATAAAGATGTGCAGGGTGAAGTACCCGGCGATCCCGAAGCAGATCATGGAGCCGAAACGGTCCTTTGCCCGGTAGCCCACCTGGATGATCTTGGTGACGAGGATGATGTACAGCAGGATGAGGATGGCGGTGCCGGCGAACCCCCACTCCTCGGCCACCACGGAAAAGATGAAGTCCGTGTGGTGCTCGGGCAGGAAACTCAGCTGGGTCTGGGTGCCCTGGAGGTAGCCCTTGCCCCAGAGACCGCCGGAACCCACGGCAATCTTGGACTGCGTGGCGTGGTAGCCGGTGCCCAGCGGGTCGCGGCTCGGGTCGAGGAAGGTCAAAATCCGGTTGCGCTGGTAGTCCTTGAGGGTGAGCCAGGCGAACGGCAGGGCGGACAGGAAGAGCGCTCCCAGGGAGATGACCGTGGAGCGTCTGACACCCAGGAGCAGGAGCATGATCACCGCGATCATGGCCACGATCCCCGCGGTCCCGAGGTCGGGCTCCAGGAGGATGAGACCCACCGGCAGGAGGATGAAGATCGCGGGCAGGATGAGGTCCTTCATGCCGTAGCTTTCGATCTGGATCTTTTTTTCGCTCCAGTAAGCCATCCAGATGATGATGATGATCTTGGCGAACTCCGAGGGCTGGATGCTCACGAATCCCAGCGATATCCACCTCCGGGCCCCGGAGATCTCCCTTCCGACGAAGAGCACCAAAGCGACCCCTAGGACCATCAGTACATACATCGGCCAGGCCAGCCGCATGTGGGCCCGGTAGTCCACGAGAAAGGCGACGATCATCACCACGAAGGCCGCGGAGATCCACAGGAGCTGCTTGAAGAAGATGGAGACCTCGGTGAGCCGCACGGCGCTGTAAAGGCAGAGCAGACCCACGGCGATGAGAGCCAGCGTCGTGGAGAGCAGGCCCCAGTCGATGTTATTGGCTATCTTGTCGTACCTGCTCATCCGAA